>JBBQZE010000038.1:0-17025 GCA_038207985.1 Solirubrobacterales bacterium | reverse complement strand
CGCCGGCCGCTGAGTCCCAGGCGCCCGCCGCATCCGGCGAGCAGCCCGCCGTCGCGCCCGACGCCCACGTCGCCGATGCCGCGCCCGGGGAGTCCGTCCCGGCCGCTGCCGCGGCCCCGGAGGGGTCCGCCCGGGCCGCAGGTGCCGCGCCGCGCGGCGATCGGCCCGGGGGCTCGCGGCCCCGGCGGCCCGAGAAGCCGGCTCGGCCGCGACGCCGTCGGCCGAACGCCGCGCAGAAGCACCGCACGCTGTTCTTCAACCGCCTGACGGAGCTGCGCAAGGCCGAGCAGCCCGACGGGTCGCCCGCCGCGCCGTCGGCCGCGGACGCGACGCCCGACGCCGCCTCCACGGAGCCCACGGACGAGGCGACGCCCGTCGTCGCGGCGGTCCCGCCGGCCGACGGTGCCCCTGCGCAGGACGCCACGCAGGCGGTCGCCGCCCCCAGCGAGGCTCCCGCGCCTGACGACGCTCCCTTGCCTGAGGCGTCAGAAGCGACGTCCCCGGACGCAGCGGCCGCCCCCGACGACGCTCCCGCTCCCGAGGCGGCCGCCGAGGCCGGCGTCGCGTCCGAGGCCACCGCCCCGGACACCCCGGCCGGGGACACGTCCGCCCCTCCCGGCGAATCCGGAGCGGGCGACGCACCTGCCACCCCGGGCGAGCCGGAGCCCGCGGGCGGCGGAGCAGCCGCCGCCCCTGGGGAGCCCGAAGCCGCCGGCGCGTCCGTCGGCGAGGGCGGCGGGACGACCGCGAGCGCTCCCGCGCCCCGCGTCCCGCGGCTGGCCATCGCCATCGAGCGCGTGGGCGGGCCCGAAGGGGTCCGTGCGGCGCTCTCGCCGAAGACCGACGACAAGGGGCAGCCCATGAAGTGGGCCGCCGTCTGCGCGGAGGCCGCCACGGGCCTGCAGCCGGGTGACCCCGTGTTCCTCGCCTGGATCCGCCTCGCCGGCACGCCCGTGCGCACGATCAAGGGAGAAGTGTCCGAGCGCCCGGAACGCGGCGGTCCGCCGCGCCGCGGTGGCGCCCCCGGTCAGGGCGGTGGCGGCCCGGGCCAGGGCGGCGGCCGGCCGGGCGGCTTCGGCGGTGGTGGCCGCGGCGGCGGCCGCGGCGATCGCGAGGACCGCGGTCCCCGCGTCACGGCGAAGGACCTCGCGGGCGCCCAGGACGGCAAGATCGGCACGAGCGTCCGCTTCATCACCGACGACTCGGCGGAGCGCAAGGCGCGCGACGCGAAGCGCAAGGAGGAGCGCGAGGCCAAGCGCGAGGCGGAGCGCGCTCGGCTGGAGCGCCTCGGCTACTAGCCGGCGCCACCGTCGGTCCGCCGCCTGACCGCAGCGGTCGGGCGGCGACGGCGGGGCGCCGATGCAGAACACCGTGCGCGCGCGCCCGATCCCGATCGCCGACGTGCCGGCCGCCGCGCCCGAGGTCCCGGAGCGGGCCGTCCATCCCGGGCACCGGCGCCGGACCGAGCTGCGGCGCCTGCGCCGCACCCGCACCCGCACCGTCCCCGGCGCGCTGCCGCGAGCCTGGCTGGCCGGGCGCCTGCGCGGATTGGGCGCGCCGCCGCCGCGAGGCGGCACGGACCGCCGAGGCGGACGCCGCGGCAGCCGCCGAACGGACCCGTGGGGACGCCGCGGCCGTGGGAACCCTCTGAGGCGGTCTGTCCGTTCTCCGGTGCAAGGGGTTTGACGACGCGATACCCGAGGCAAGCGTGGGGGACCGTGCCCGTGCCGATACCCGCATCCCTGCGCCTGGCCCGTGCCGCCACCTCCGACGACGAACTCACCTTCGTGGTCCCGGCGGAGGCGGCGGAGGTCACGGGCCTGCGCCGCGCGGTCGGCTCGCTCGCGGCCCGCGCCGGCTTCGACGCGCAACGCCGCGCGGAGGTGGCGCTCGCCGTGGGCGAGGCGTGTGCGAACGTCGTGACCCACGCCTACGTCGGCCGCACGGGCGGCACGATCGGGTTGCACGCGGCGATCGTCGGCGACGGGCTCGACGTCGAGGTCCGCGACCACGGCAGCGGTCTGGCCCCGCGGGCGGACTCACCGGGCCTCGGGCTCGGGCTCCCGCTGATCGCGGCGCTCACGACGTCGGTCGCGTTCGGGCCCGGCTCGGGCAGCGGCAGCGAGGTCCGCATGCACTTCGCGTCGGGCGCTGGCACGCTGGCGCCGAAGCTCGTCCGCGGCTGAGTGCCTCCTCAGGCCACGTTCGCCGCGTCATCCGCGACGTCGAGGACGGGCGCCGACGAGCGCAGGCCGGCGGCGCCGCGTGCGGCCTTCCACGTCCCGAACGTCGCCAGCACGCTCGACAGGTCGGGAAGCGCCGGATCGGCGTCGGCCGCGTCCTGATAGTCGAGCATCCGCAGACGCTCGACGGCGCAGCCCAAGCGGCCCGCCGTCGTCGCGAGGCCCGCCATGACCTCATCGCGATCACGCGGCTCGGAATGCGCCCGTCGCGCGGCGTTGGCCAGCACGCCGGCGGCGCTGCCGCGCGATCGTGCGTCGCCGTCGACGCCGATCTCGCCGCGCGCGCGTCCGGCGCCGATGATCAGCCGGCACTGGGGGCACCGCATCGCGACCGGGGGATAGGGGAGCGGCGCGTCGCCGCCGATCGCCAGGAGGCAGTGGGGGCAGTGTGGGGT
Source organism: Solirubrobacterales bacterium (assembly GCA_038207985.1). GTDB lineage: Bacteria > Actinomycetota > Thermoleophilia > Solirubrobacterales > Solirubrobacteraceae > Paraconexibacter. The sequence goes on along the minus strand of JBBQZE010000038.1, from coordinate 14,387 downwards.
CACCGTCTCCATCGATCTCGCCGGTACCCGCGCCCCGCCGTCCTCTCACGGCGGCGAAGGCGCCATGTCAGCTAGCGAACCCCGGCTGGCGCCGCAGCTTCGCATCGGCGTCGTTTGGCCTGTCGCGAGGCGCGGTACCCCGTGGAGCACCATGCCGAGTCCCATCACCGTGCAGAAGTTCCTCAAGGGCGCCGAGTACCCCGCGGACCGCGACGACTTGCTGACGATCGCCGAGGGCAACGACGCGCCGGAGGACGTCATCGAGGCGCTCGAGGCGCTGGACGAGACGACCTTCGACGGGCCCGACGAGGTCGCGGAGGCGCTCGAGGACTAGCGAGGCGAAGACCGGGACGAGGTGCGTGGACCCCTCTGTCCCTAACGCGCTGTCGGCTCAGGACGCCCCGTCGGTCCCCGGGTCGCGCAACTCGCCGACGAGTCGCTCGCGCACGAGCGCGAAGCCGAGCGTGGCGGAGATCGCGCGCAGGAGGCGGAGCTGCGTCGCGGTGAGGTCCGCCCGGGCGTCGACGAGGACGAGGAGCGCGCCGAGGCCCTCACCCGCAGCGAGCATCGGGACCAGCAGCAGCTCGAGCCCGGCAGGGGCCCCGAACGCCCGCGCGGTCTCGTCGCCGAGCCACGCCGTCTCGCCGTCGTGCAGCGCTTCCGAGAGCTCCGCGAAGCGCGAGGCGGTGACCATCTCCGGGCCGAGCAGCCCACGCGCCGACCGCCCGAGCACGAGTGCCCCCGCCATCGTCGGGGCGATCGCGACGTCGACGGCGCCCAGGCGCCGGGCGAGGACGACGGTGGCGTCCCCGAGCACGCTCATCCCCGAGCCCAGGCGGAGGATGTCGACGAGCGCAGCAAGCGCCTCGGCGAAGCGGGCGTCGCGGTCGCCGCTCTCTTGCAGCGCGTCGCGCTCGCGTTCGGCCTCGGCGAGCAGGTGGCGGGTCCTGCGCTCGCGCGCGGTGTCGATGCCGACGAGCGCGACGAGCGGCCGCTCGCCCGGCTCGTGGGGCAGGCGGTAGGCGATCGAGCTGGCGGCCGAGCGCAGGCCCTGCGTCCAGTCGGGGTGCTCGCAGCCGGCGGCCACCAGATCCTCGGTGAACAGTCGGCGCAAGGTCTCACATCCCGCGTCCGTGGCGAACCACGGTGCGCGCTCGAGCAGGTCGTCGCCGGGCGCCGGTGCCCCCGGCCGGTGGCGGACCGCCGCGTTCACCCACTCGATCCGGAGCGGCTCCGGCCCGGAGAGCGCCACGACCGCCACCGGCGCGTGCTCGGCCAGGGCGGCCCGCGCGTCGCTCGAGATCCCGGCGCCGGCGGGGAGGTCGGAGGCGGCGACCGCCGCGGTGAGGGGGACGCCGCTCTCCACCGCCCGCCGCACGGCCACCACCCGCGCTACGTCGTCGACGGGATAGCGCCGGGCCCCGCCGGACACCCGCACCGGTGCGGGGAAGCCATGCCGCCGCTCCCAGGTCCGCAGGCGCTCGCGCGAGACGCCCGTGAGTGCAGCGAACTCGGTGGCACTGACCGTCTGACCGCCTCTGCCCACGGCGGAAGTGTGACGCAAGGAGCGCCGGCGGTGTCACTCCCCGGCAGCGTCGACCGCGAGGGCCTCCTCATGGCGCGCCTGTGCCTGCTCGCCGGCGAGGCGGGCCTGCAGGAGGGTGTTGGCGTAGCTCAGCGCCAGCAACGTGGCCCCCACCCGTGCCTGGCGCGGCGCGACGGCGCGGATGCCGACGAGCGCGAGCGCGCTCCAGGAGCCGAGGCAACGCGTGCAGGTGAGCAGCTCGCCGACGACGTACCGGGCGCCGCGGCCGCGCGGATGGCGCTCGCCGTCTGCGGGCTCCTCGACGAAGGGGGCGCGGATCCACTCCGTGACCTTCTCCTTGGACAGCAGCCGCGCGAGGCCGGCGGTGGCGACGCCGTAGAGCACCAGCTCGCTCGGCTCCACGGGCGCGGGGTCGTCGCGGTTGCGGGCGGCGAGGACCGCCACGGCGCCGGCCAGGACGGCATAGCCCGCCGTGACGGCGACGTAGTCCTGGGGCTCGGTGGGCGTGGCGGCGACGGGATCCATGCGGGACCGGGGGCTACCCGGCCGCGGGTGCGGGTACGCCTTGGAGATGCCCATGACGCTCGAGGTCCCGCAGTACCCCTCCGACCCGTCCGGCCCCATCATGCCGACGCCCGGGCCCGAGATCCCCGCCGACCCCGTCATCGAGCCGCCGTCGCCCGAGCCGGTGGGTCCGGCCATCGACGACCCGGCGCCCGCGGACGTCCCGCCGCCGGACCAGGGCCCGTCGCAGCCCGCGGAGATCTGAGCGGGTCAGCTCGACGAACCGGCGCGCACGTCGAGCACGCGCGCCAGGCCGGTCCAGTGCAGGAGCTTCGCCACGGGCGACGCCTCGCGGCAGACCACGACGACCTCCGCGTCGACCCGCTGGGCGTGGCGGCGACAGCGGTTCAGCCCGGCGACCCCGGCCGAGTCGATGTAGCCGACCTCGCTGAGGTCTATCTGCAGCGTGCCGCCGGGGGGCGTCGTGGCGACGACCGCGTCGACGAGCGAGCGGACGCTGTCCAGGTCCACCTCGCCCCGGGCGCGAACCGTCGCGGCGCCGTTGCGCACGTGCGACTCGATGCCCAGCTCAGACGGTGCCATACCGCAGGGAGGGTAGCCCGAACGCAGTGAGATGGGCTACCGGACGGACGCCGGGCGGACCATCGTGTCAGCGGTCCGGCCCGCCAGCGAGGACTCGTCCGCGACGAGGACCGCGAGGTCGTCGTCGAGCGCCCGTCCGCCGGCCCCGGCGAGCTCCGCCACGGCGCGCACCAGGCGCCCCGCCGAGGGACCGGACGGATCCCGCGCCGCTTCCACCAGCGCGCGCAGGCCGTCGAGCTCCAGCCGCCTGCCGTCGTCGCGCACGCGGGCCTCGATCAGGCCGTCGGTGTACAGGACGAGCGTCCAGCGGGCGGGCAGCTCGCGCTCGGCCACCGGCCAGGGGATGCCGTCGACCAGCCCGAGCGCCGGGCCGCGCCCGGCACCGTCGAGCGCCTCGACCGTGCCGTCGACGTCGAGCAGCAGCGGCGGGTGCCCGGCCAGCGCGTAGCGGAGCACGTCGCCGTCCCGGCTGATGTGCGCGCAGGCCACCGTCGCGAAGAGGTCGGCCTCCGGGCGCTCGGCGACCACGACGCGATCGAGGACGTCCATGCGCTCGAGCGGCACGCCGGCAGTGGCCAGCGTGCGCCAGCTCGCGCGCAGGCGCGCCGCCAGCGCCGCGGCACGGGGGCCGTGTCCGCAGACGTCGCCCATGAGCAGCGCGAGCCCGCCGTCGGGGGTGCGGACCGCGTCGAGGAAGTCGCCGCCCAGGAGCATGCGCTTCTCGCTCGCTACGTAGTGCGCGAGGACGCCCGGCGGGAGCTCGGCCGGCAGCAAATCGGCCTGGAAGCGTTCGTGGACCCCGATGCGCTCCCGGGCGCGTCCGAGGCGCAGCACCAGCAGCGGCACGAGCCAGAGCAGCAGGAACGCCACGACCGCGGCCCCCACCAGCAGGCTCACCCGCAGGCGCGTCACGTCCGCGAAGGCCGTCTTGGCCGGCACGTCGGCCACGACGCCCCAGCCCGTCTCCGGCACCCCGGCCCAGCCCGAGACCGTCGGGCGCCCCGCGAGGTCGCGCAGACGGACGCCGGACCCGCCGCGCAGCGCCGAGGCGACCAGGGTGTCGCCGCGGCCGGTCACGAGCCCGCGGGGAGGACGGCCGGTGCGCCCGACGATCGTGCCCGCCTGGTCGGTCACGGCGATCGTGACGTCCGTTGCCGCGCGGTCGGCCAGCGTCTGGAAGCGGCCGCGGCCGGTGACCGCCAGCAGCCCGATCGGGTGGCCGCCGGCGTCGCGGACCGACATGGCCCAGGTCACGACGGCCCCGCCGGCGGCGCCGTGGGCGAGGTCGGCGCGGGAGAGGTACGAGCGGCCCGTGTGCTGCACGCCGCGGTACCAGTCGCGCCCCGAGAGGTCCGTGCCCCGGCGCGGGCGGCCCACCCCCGCGGAGTCGACCACGCGCGCGAGCCGATCGGTGAAGACGGCGCCTTCGACCCCCGTGACGTCGGTCACGACGGTTCGCAGCACCCGGCGCAGGGCGGTCGCATCGGCGGGCGCGAGGCGCGCGCGACGCGGGGCACCCAGCCGACTCAGGTCCCTGGCGCCGATGCGGGTGACCTCGGCCAGCCGCTGGCTGCGCTCCTCGACCAGCCGCGCCGTCAGCTCCGCGGTGGTGCGCACGCGGGCCTCGGCCTGGCCCCGGACCGCGTCCTCGGCCAGGCGCAGCACGAGCGCGGTGAAGGCGACGAGCAGGACGAGGCCGAGGCCGACGCCGCTGACCACCGCCCGGCGGCGGGGGCTGCCGGGTCCGCGCCGGGTGGATCGCCGCCGGGGAGGCACGCCGCCAGGGTACGGGGACCACCTGTCGTCAAGGGCGGGTGTTCGATCCGGAAACCGGTTCGGTGGTTCAGGTGGTTCCGCGCACGCGGTCGAGCACGTGCTCGACCGTGACCTCGCCGCGGGTGACCTGATCGACCGCGGCGAGGATCTCGTCGGCGAGCTTCCAGCCGTCGGCCTCGTCGACCGGTACGGCCGTGATGCGCACGACGACCTCGTCGTCGTCGATCTCCTCGAGGTCGATGTGCGGCGGGTCCCGCGTCGCCACGGTGACCGTGCTCGTGATGAGGGACTGGACGTCGCTCGGGCGCACCCCGGGGCGCAGCCGGGCCAGGAAGTCGACGGCCGCAGGCTCGCGCAGAGGCACCACCGCCGCGCTGAGCACGACGGAGTTCGGGACCATGATCGCGTCGGCCCCGCGCTGGAGGGTGGTGTACATCAGGCCGAGCGAGCGGACGGTCCCCTCGACCGCCCCCGCGAGGCCGCCCGCCTGCAGCTTGATGCGGTCGCCCACGCGGAACGGCCGGGCCGAGATCAGGACCGTGCCCGCGATGAGGTTGCCGAGGGTCTGCTGCGCGGCCAGGCCGAAGATGACCGCGGTGAAGGCGCCGCCGACGGCGAGCGTCTGCGGAGGCAGGCCCGCGATGCGGAGCGCGACAAGGATCGCCACGGCCATCCCCACGAGGCGGACGAGGAAGTCGACCGAGCCCGCCGTGGCCGGGTCGAGCCGGGAGAGCAGCTGAGGCCCGAAGGCCCGCGCGAGATCACGGGCGATGCCCCAGCCGAGCACCACGAGGGCCACGACCGTGAGCACCTGCACCGGGGTGTGTAGCCCCGGGAGGAGCTCGTGCTGGTGGTGGTAGACGTACAGGACGCCGGCCAGCAGCGGCCCCAGGACGAGGACCTGACGGCGGGCGTGGCTTGCGGCGGCGCGGGTCTCTTGGCGCAGGCGCGCGGCGCGCTCGGGGCGCAGCAGCGGCAGGGCCGGAGCGCGCCCGCGGATGTCTGGACGGCGGAGCAGTGGCACTAGGTGATCCTCCCTTCGGACCCCTCGAGCGTAGGACCTGGCGCGCCGGCCGCCGTGTGCGCTTCCTCCGGCCGCGCAGTGCCCGGTTTGACCTCACACCGAACGGAAAGAACCAGGGCATGCCCTCTTCCGCCGACAAGGTCCTGCAGTACCTCGAGGAGCTCCACGCCCTCGAGGGCCAGCTGGTCTCGACCCTCACCGCCCACATCGCCATGACGCCGCGCTCGCCCTACCGCGATCTGCTCGAGCGCCATCGCTACGAGACCCGCACGCAGGTGCGGCGCATCGAGCAACGCCTCACCGAGCTCGGCCGGTCCAGCTCGCTGCTCCACGTCGTCTACGGCACGGCCCAGGACGCCGTGGGCCAGGGCATCTCGCTCGTGCTCGCCCCGCTGAACCTGCTGCGGGGCACCGGCGGCGAGGAGAAGCTGCTGAAGAACGCGAAGGACGAGGCCGCCTCGGAGGCGCTCGAGATCGCCAGCTACGACGCGCTCGAGGCCGTCGCCGCCGCCGTCGGCGACGAGAAGACCGCCGTCCTCGCGCGGGAGCACCGCACCCAGGAGGAGGTCTTCCTCAAGGAGCTCCGCGCTGCGATCCCCGGCTTGGCGACCGACGTCATCGACGCCGAGGTCGAGGGCCACCCGCACTACGACCCGGCGACCACGGGCGCCGCGGACGCGGTCCGCGGTGCGGCCCAGCGCGCCAAGGGCGCCGCCCGCAAGGCCGAGCAGGCCGCCGGCGAGGCGAAGGACACGGCGATCTCGGCCGTCCGCGCTGTGCCGGGCGAGGCGGAGCTCGAGGGCGAGGTCCGCGGGGCCACCGCCGACGACGACGACGAGCTGGCCATCGCGGGCTACGACGCGCTCAGCGTCGAGCAGGTCCTGCCGAAGCTGAAGACGCTCTCGGCCGACGAGCTCGCGGCCGTGGACGGCTACGAGCGCGCGGGCCGGGCGCGCAAGCGCATCCTGGACCGCACGGCTGCGCTTCGCTCGAAGAAGGTCGACGAGCAGCTCGCGAAGCTTTAGGAGACACGCGTGTCCGTGACCCAGAAGCAGATCGCCGCGCCACCCGAGGCCGTCTGGGCGGTGCTGGCCGACCCGGACTACTACGCCGGCTGGGTGATGGGCGCCCGCGACATCCGCGACGCCGACGAGGGGTGGCCGGCGGTCGGGACGCGCTTCCACCATACGCTCGCGATGGGCCCGTTCAACCTCCACGACCACTCCGAGGTCACGGAGAGCGACGCCCCCCATCGCCTCGTGCTGCACGTCAAGGCGCGGCCGTTCGGCCGCGGCTACGTGGAGCTCAACCTCGTGCCGAAGGCAGGGGGAACGCATTTGGAGATGCGCGAGGGCCCGCTGAGCCTGGGCGCGCGCCTCGGCCACAACCCGGTGGCCAACCTGCTGCTGCACGGTCGCAACGTCGAGTCGCTGCGGCGCCTTGCCGCCTTCGCCGAGGGGCGCAAGCCGGAGCCCCGCACCTCTCGCAACAGCGGCGCGTCCGGCTAGGCGCTGTCGCTCGGGGCTGCGGCCAGCAGCTCGAGCGCGGCGTCGCGCGTCTCGACGATCACGAAGATCTGGTCGAGGCCGGTGATCTCGAACGTCTTGGCCGTGCTCGGCTCGACGTTCACGATCACCATCCGCCCCTCCATCGGTCGCAGGCGCTTGACGGCGCCGATCAGGACACCGAGGGCGGTGGAGTCGAGGAAGCGCGTCTCGGTCAGGTCGACCGCGATCTCCCGAGCCCCGCCGTCGATCGCCGCGCCGATCGCGCGCTTGAGCTCCGGGGCGGTGAAGATGTCCACCTCGCCGGCGACGGCGATGACGTGCGCTCCCGAGGCGGGCCGGTCCTCGGTCAGCGAGAAGTCGAACGTCATGTGTGTGGTCCTGCCTCCATCGGGGGGTGCGGGGCAACGATCCCGGCATTGTTGCGCCTGACGGTCGACGGCGTGCTCACGACCACCCGGTGAGCTCGGCGAAGCCGTCGGCGGGGGCCATCAGGCGGTCGCCTCGATGCGGATCACGAGGTACTCGTCGCCGCCCGCCCCCGAGCGCACCCGGACGGCGTCGGCCAGGCGCTCGATCACGCTGCCGACGGAGGGCAGCGCGGCTCCTTCGAGGATGCGCCGGCCGCCGCCGGCCCGCAGCGGCCCGACGCGCAGCTCCAGCCGCCCGGCGCCGGACTGGATGCTGACGGGCACGCGGTCGCCCGTGGTGAAGGCGGGGGCACGCGCCGCGATCGCGTCCGCGACGAGCACCGCGTCGTTCAGCCGGTCGACCGGGAGGTCGGCCCGCGAGGCGTGGATGCCGACCAGGCGCGCCAGGACGGGCCCCAAGAGCGGGCCTACGGCGACGGTCACGCGGGTGCGGTCGACCCGGTCCAGCGTGCCCCCCGCCTCCCGGTCCACGGCACGCACTACGCGGCCGCGCCGGAGGACGGGGGCTCGGCGTCGGCGTCGGCGCCTGCGATCTCGAAGCGCATGCGGACCTCGGTGCCGCCCTGGGGCGGGCTGACGAGCTCGAGGGAGCTGGCGAGGCTGGCGATGAGCGGCAGGCCGACACCGAGTCCGGGGGAGTCGGCCCGCGGCGCCATGCCGCGACCCTGGTCGCGGATCACGATCTCCAGCGCGCCCGGGAGGGCGCTGAGCTCGACGGCGAGCACGCCGGAGTCGTCGCCGCCGTAGGCGTGGACGACGGCGTTGGCGCACGCCTCGCTCACGGCGAGCTTCACGTCCGACAGGACCTCGACGTCAAGCGCCAGGGCGTCACCCACCCCGCCGAGCACATGGCGGATGACGGCGACGTTCTCCGCACGTGCGGGAAGAGAGAGCTCGAGGTCCGGAGCGGTCGTCATCGTGTCACTGGCGGCCGGGTGCGGCCCGCATGAGCATTGCCCGCCCCCACGCGAGGGCAAACGGGTCCGGACGCAGGTCCCAGATCGGACATGACCGCCTTTGACCACCCGATTCGGTCGCTCCTGTGGTCGCGCTTGACTGTCTGCCCACCCTTGACCGGCTTGTTGCGGATCCGTGGCCCGCAAGAGTGCCCCCATCGCCGTTGACCGAACAGGGAGCGCAAGCATGAGCACCGAGACCCGCACCGAACCGCGCGCATCCATCGCCACCGACGAAGTCGCGCTCCTCGAGCGCTATCACCGTGACGGTGACCTGCGCGCCCGCACCATGCTGATCGAGCGCATGATGCCGCTGGTCCGCCACATCGCCCGCCGCTACGCCAACCGCGGCGAGCCATTGGACGACCTGGTGCAGGTCGGCGCGGTCGGGCTCATCAAGGCGGTCGACCGCTTCGACCTCGAGCGCGGCGTGAAGCTCTCCACCTTCGCCGCCCCGAACATCGCGGGCGAGATCAAGCGCCACTTCCGCGACCGAGGCTGGAGCATCCGCGTCCCGCGCGACATCCAGGAGCTGAACGCGAAGCTGACCCAGGCGACCGACCGCCTGACCACGAAGCTGTCGCGCTCGCCCACCGTCGCCGAGCTGGCCGTCGCCGTGAAGGCGACCGAGGAGGAGGTCCTCGACGCCATGCAGGGCGCGCAGTCCTACTCGACGGTGTCCTTCGAGGAGCCGATCGGCGAGAACCGCACCGCCCTAGAACTGCTCGGCGAGGAGGACCCGGAGTTCATGACGGCCGAGCGCCGCGTGCTGCTGACCGACGGGATGCGCGTCCTCGCCGACCGCGAGCAGGAGATCATGCGCCTGCGCTTCTTCGACGGCCTCACGCAGCGCGAGATCGCCGATCAGGTCGGCATCTCGCAGATGCACGTCTCGCGCCTGATCCGCCGCTCGCTCGACGACATGCGCCAGCAGATGGCCGACGTCGAGGCCGCGCCCGCGCCGCAGCGTCGCCTGCGGGCCGCGTAGGCCGCACCCCCGTGCCACGGCTGCGTCGCGCAGATCCCGGCTCCCCGGGGCTCACGCGCCGTCGCCACGGCAAGGGCTGGCAGGTCCTCGACGCAGCCGGTGAGCGCGTCGGCGACGCCGAGGTCCTGGCGCGCGTGAAGTCCCTCGTCGTCCCGCCGGCGTGGCAGGACGTCTGGATCTGCCCGGACGACCGCGGCCACGTGCAGGCGACGGGTACCGACGCCCGCGGCCGACGCCAGTACCTCTACCACCCGGACTGGCACCTCCAGCGCGCCCGTCGCAAGTTCGACGACATGCTCGCCTTCGCGCGCATCCTGCCCGTGCTGCGCGAGCGCGTCGAGGAGGACCTCGCGAAGCCGGCGCTCTGCGCGCCCCAGGTGCTGGCGCTCACCGTGCGCCTGCTCGACCGGGGCTTCTTCCGTATCGGCTCGGAGGACTACGCCGCCGAGAACGGCACCTACGGGTTGGCGACGATGCACAAGCGCCACGTGCGCGTCGTCGAGGGCGCGCTCGTCTTCGACTTCACCGCCAAGCACGGGCTGCGCCGCGTGCAGCACGTCGTCGACCCCGCTTCCGCCGAGCTCGTCCAGCGCCTCAAGCGCCGCCGCGGGGGCAGCCCCGAGCTGCTCGCCTACAAGGAGGGCGGCCGCTGGATGGACGTCCGCTCGCCGCACATCAACACCTACCTCAAGGACCGCACCGGGCTCGACATCTCGGCCAAGGACTTCCGCACCTGGAACGCGACGGTCCTCGCCTCGCTCGCCGTGTCGGTGTCCGGGCCCGCGAGCCAGACGGCCACGGGTCGCACGAAGGCCGAGGCGCGCGCGGTCAAGGAGGTCGCGCAGTACCTCGGCAACACCCCCGCGGTCGCGCGCTCCTCCTACATCGACCCGCGCGTCTTCGACCGCTTCCGCGCCGGGTTGACGATCGCCGGCGCCCTCGAGGAAGGCCTCGAAGAGGTAGAGCGCCCGCCCGAGCCGGCGCGCGGGCCGTACGCCCCGGGCGTCGAGAGCGCTGTGCTCGAGCTCATCGACGCGCGCGAGGGCACGGCGCCGCTCGGCGTGGACCTCCTCGCGGCCTGAGGGTCGGCGCGGGCGCGCCGGGGTACACGTCCGGGCATGAGCGACGAACCCCACACCCCGGCGCGCGACGAGCACGACAACGAGGACTTCGGCCCGAGCGAGTCGATCGGCCAGGGCTACCCCGAGGAGTCGCCGGACGAGTCGCAGGCCGACGGGGAGCCGCGCAACCCGCGGCCCGACCAGCCGCAGCGCGACGAGGGCTGACGCGGCTCCACTACGGTCCGGCGGATGAAGATCCGCGCGGCAGTGCTCGAGGAGTTCGGCAAGCCCCTCGTCGTCGGTGACGTCGAGCTCCAAGACCCGCAGGCCGGCGAGGTCCTGGTCCGCCTGCACGCGTGCGGCGTCTGCCACACGGACATGTACTCCGCCTCGGGCGTCGACCCGTCCGGGTACGCCCCGTGCGTGCTCGGCCACGAGGGCGCCGGCGTCGTCGAGGCGATCGGCCCGGACGTCACGAGCCTGCGGGTCGGCGACCACGTCGTGACGCTCTTCTCCCCCCAGTGCCGCGAGTGCGTCCACTGCCGCTCGCCGAAGACGAACATCTGCCTGAAGATCCGTGACGAGCAGGGCAAGGGCCACCTGCCCGACGGGACGACGCGCCTGTCCCGCGGCGGCGAGCCGATCCGGCACTTCATGGGGACGAGCACGTTCGCCGAGGCGACCGTGATGCCGGAGATCGCCCTGGCCAAGATCTCCCCGGAGGCGCCGCTCGACCGCGCGTGCCTCTTCGCCTGCGGGCTGTCGACCGGGCTCGGCGCGGCGATGAACACCGCCAAGGTGGAGGAGGGGTCGACCTGCGTCGTCTTCGGCGCCGGGATGGTGGGCCTGGGCGCGGTCGCGGGCGCACGGCTCATGGGCGCCGAGCGGATCGTCTGCGTCGACCTGTCGCAGGACCGCCTCGAGCTCGCGAAGGGCCAGGGGGCCACGGACACGATGCTCGGCGGACCGGACGCGGTGCCCGCGATCCTCGAGATGACCGGCGGCTTCGGCGCCGACTACACGTTCGAGGCGACCGGGAACGTCAAGGTGATGGCCCAGGCCGTCGAGGCGGCCCGCATGGGGTGGGGGCTGTGCACGGTCACCGGCGTGGCCGGCAAAGGCGAAACGATCCCGTTGATCCCGCGGTGGCTGATCACGGGCCGCCGCGTCGCGGGGTCGAGCTTCGGCGGCGTCAAGGGCCGCGACCAGGTGCCGCAGCTCATCCAGCGCTACCTCGACGGGGACATCGACGTCGACCCGTTCATCTCGCACCGCATCACGCTGGACGAGGTCAACAGGGGCTTCGACCTGATGCACGCGCAGGACGGCATCCGCTCCGTCATCGAGCTCGTCTGATGCGCTCCGTCGCCAAGCTCTTCTCGGGCCCGCTCATGATGGCCGCCGGCGTCAACCACTTCGTGATGCCGAAGACCTACGGGGCGATCATGCCCGGGTGGCTGCCCGCCCACCGCGAGCTCGTGTACGCGTCGGGCGTCGCAGAGTTCGCGGCGGCGGCCGCGACGATGCACCCCGCGACGCGGCGGGCCGGGGGGTGGGGCCTCGTCGCGACGCTGCTCGGGGTCTTCCCGGCCAACCTCGAGATGGCGCTGCACCCCGAGCGCTTCAAGAAGATCCCGTCGGCGGCGCTGTGGGCGCGCCTGCCGCTGCAGGCCGGGATGGTCTACCTCGTGTGGGTGGCGGCGCTCAAGCCCGGTGCGCGGGAGGGCTGACCGCCGCCCGCTGCGCGGTGGCCGCGAGCTCGGTCGCCCAGGGCGCGGAGGCGTCAAGGCCGAGGGCCGCGAGAGCCTCTGCCGCCGATGCGCAGGGCAGCGGCGCGAGCTCGGTGCTGCTGCCCCGCGTGAGCTCGCCGCGCCAGCCGTCGCGGTCGCTGTGCAGCGTGACGACCGCGTGGGCCTCGGGGACGTGACGGGTGAGCTGCATCGGGCTCCGCGGACGGTACCGGGCGCCGCAGACGCCCGAGCTAGGCGCGGGTGTCCACGGGCCAGCCCGGTTCCATCTCGAAGTCCTCCTCGCCCAGGGCGAGGACGAGGGTGTCCCCCGAGGCGCGGGCGGTGATCGAGAGCGGCACGTCCGGGCTGGTGGTCTCCCACGTCGCCAAGGCGACGTTCTCGTCGCCGAGGATCGCGGCGAGGTGGCGCACGGCGATGGCGTAATGCTCCAAGCCGCCGAGCGGCGAGGAGACCTGGCCGGTCTCCGGGTCGACGTCGAAGGCCGGGAGCTGGCGCACCTCGGGGACCACGAGTACGGCGACGTCGAGAGCCAGTGCATGTGGCAGGTGCACGGTGCGCTCGCCGATCGAGACCTCGACGGGCTCCAGGCGCTGGACGTCGACGAGGGCGACCGCGTCCTCGAGGGCGACCACGGCGGCGGCGCGCAGCGCGCCCGAGCGGTGCAGGAACTCCCGCAGCAGCACGACGGTGGGGTCGAGCGCGCCGACCGACGCGACGACGTCGATCGGGGATCGGGGCTCGCCTTCCGGCGGCTCGCTGCTCATCGGCACGACGCTAGCAACGGGTGTAGGTGCTTCGCGGTCCCTGCGGGCCCGCTCACGTCACGACTGACGACGTCAGCCGACCGACGACGTCGCGGAGCCGTCGGCATCCCACAGGTTCACGCGGCCCGCGCCGTCCGGGTACTCGCCCATCGCCACCTTGAAGTCGCCCTCGGCGCCGTAGAGCTCGACGGTCGCCGGCCCCGCGGCGCGCTGCCCGACCCGCGTGCGCAGGGTGCCCGCCCCGTCGAGGAGCTCGGCGCCCGTGCCGCCGTCGGGCCAGGTGCCAAGGCCGGCGCGGTAGCTGCCGTCGCGGTCCCAGAACTCGACGGAGCTCTCGCGGTCACCCTCGGGCCCCTGCGCGAGGAGGGCACGCAGGTGACCCGCGGCGTCCCAGACCGTGATGCCCGCGGGAGCGCCGGGCGCCTCGCCGACGCTCACCCGGTGGTTGCGCTCGGCGTCGTAGACGTCCAGCGAGGCGCTGCCGTCGAGCCAGGACCCCGCGGTCAGTCGGAAGGTGCCGGCGCCGTCGGCGAGCTTGAGCGCGGCCGAGCCCTCGGGCTCGACGGTGAGCGTCGCGCGGACCAGCCCGCCGGCGTCGGCGAGGTCGAGCGAGAGCGCGCCGTCGGGTGCGAGCCCGAGCCGGGCGCGTACGGTGCCCCCGCTGTCGACGACTTCGAAGGAGTCCGCTTGCATGCCCGGAGTACGGGTGCGCGGGCCCGGGGGGTTGCAGCTTCCGGACCCACGTCGGAGCCCTGATCTGGTGACCCCTGGCGTCAGGTCGCCGCGCGGACGGCAACCTCGTCGCCGAGCGCGAAGGGCGGGACGAGTGCGATGCGGTCCCCGCTCCAGAACGCGCCCGGGTCGTACCAGCCGGCCGGCCGGCGGGCGGGCAGCAGCCCCATCGCCTGGAACGTGGTCGCCACGAGCTCGGCGCAGTAGACCGTCTCCAGCGAGGAGGCGCGGCGGCGGTAGCGGCTGGTGGTCCACGACCGGGCCAGCCCGAAGGTGGTGGGGAACGCGCGACCGTCGAAGCGCTCGACGACCTCCATGAGCCGGTCCTCGTGATGGCGCTCGAGGGTGCCCTCGAGCTGGCGGGTCCACGCCCGCTGGCCGTAGCGCTGCTCCCACGTCGTGACCGCGTCGCGCAGGCGGTGGAGCTGGACGCCGCGCTGCCGCTCGCCTGTCCACACGTCGGGAAGCGAACGGCCGAGCTCCGCGTGCCAGAGCAGCGGCGGGAGGTCGTCGAGGGCCACGACCATGCCCACGTGGTTGACCGGGCTGTTGGTCACCGCCCGGATCGCGACGTCCGCCCACGAGCGCCCGCGGAAGAGCCACACGTCGCCGGTCGCGGCGGTGGCGACGGCTTCATCGAGCGAGAGGGACGCGTCGGGCACGGGCCGTAGCCTAGGCGCGTGCGCGTGCCATGGAAGCTCCTCGGCGTGGCCGGCCTCGCGGGCGTCGCGGCCTCCGGGGCGGTC
>JBBQZE010000037.1:0-17041 GCA_038207985.1 Solirubrobacterales bacterium | reverse complement strand
GGCGCCGCCGCCGTGATCGGCACCTCCAAGGGCAGCCGCGGCGCCAACCTGCGCAAGGTGACGGCCGACAAGGTCGACGGCATGGTCCACCAGCTCGTCCAGCTGGTGGCGGACAACACCCGCTTAGCGCTCATCGCGCCGCGGCGGTGCCCGGCGCGGCCCCCGCGCGCAGCGCCGCGGCCGTGGCCGGGAGGGTCCCGGCGAGGATCGCGGCGCGCAGGTCCTGCATGACCCGGGCGACGAACGCCAGGTTGTGGATCGTCAGCAACCGCATGCCCGTGAGCTCGCGGGAGTGGACGAGATAGCGCAGGTAGCCCCGGCTCAGCCCCACGGCGCAGGCCGGACACGGGCAGCCCTCCATGATCGGCTCGTGGTCGTCCTTGAAGCGGCCCGCGGTCAGGTCCACGCGCCAGCGCTTGGCCGGGTCGGGGACGAGCGCGACCCCGTGGCGCCCGAGACGCGTCGGCATCGCGCAGTCGAAGGTGTCGATGCCGAGCTCCACCCCGCGGACCAGGTCATCCACCTCGCCGATGCCGAGCAGGTGCCGCGGCTTGGCCTCGTGCTCCCCGCCGAGCATCGACGTCGCCCAGTCGACGACCTCGTACATCTGCGGCTTGTCCGCGCCGAGCGAGCCGCCGATCGCGATGCCCGGCGCACCCGAGGCGGCGACCACCGCCGTGCTCTCCTTGCGCAGGTCCTCGTGGACGCCGCCCTGCGAGATCGCGTAGACAAGCTGCTGCGGCGGCCCGTGCTCCCCGTGCCAGGCGAGGCAGCGCTCGAGCCAGCGGTGGGTGCGCTCCGTCGAACGCGCGGTGTAGTCGCGGTCGGCGTGGAACGGCGTGCACTCGTCGAAGACCAGCGCGATGTCGGAGTTCAGGCGGGCCTGAACCTGCATGGAGGTCTCGGGCGCCATGAAGCGCTCGCTCCCGTCGAGGTAGGAGCGGAAGCGCACGCCCTCTTCCGCGATGGCCAGCACCTTGCCGAGCCGGTCGGACCCCTGCGCCGAGGTGCCCTTGATCTCGTCGGCGACGGTCCCGTGGCCCATGGAGAAGACCTGGAAGCCACCCGAGTCCGTGATGATCGGCTTGTCCCAGCCCATGAACTCGTGCAGGCCGCCGAAGCCCGCGACCCGCTCGTCGCCCGGGTCCAGGAACAGGTGGAAGGTGTTGCCCAGCACCATGTCGTATCCCAGGTCTGAGACCTCGGCGGGCAGCAGGCCCTTGACCGTCGCCTTCGTGGCCAGCGGAACGAACGCGGGCGTGCGGACGTCGCCGTGGGCGGTGTGGAGGACCCCGGCGCGAGCCCGCGACGCGGCGTCGCGGGCCAGGATGTCGAATACGGCCACGGGGCTAGGCGGGCTCGGGGCGCGTTTCCGCCGGCGCCTCCAGCGCGACGCTGGGAACGAGCCGGTCGAGCCAGCCCGGCAGCCACCAGGCGCGGCGCCCCATGAGCTCCATGATCGCGGGCACGAGCAGGCAGCGGATGACCACCGCGTCGAGGAAGACCGCGCTGGCCAGGCCGAGGCCGAAGAGCTTGATGACGCGGTCCGGGGCGATCCCGAAGGAGGCGAAGACGAGCACCATGATCGCTGCGGCCGCGGTGATCACCTTCCCCGTCGTGGCCAGGCCCGCCACCACCGAGCCCGAGGCGTCCCGCGACTTCTCCCACTCCTCGTGGATGCGCGACACCAGGAACACCTCGTAGTCCATGCTCAACCCGAACACGATCGAGAAGAGAAGGACGGGCAGGAACGATTCGATCGGCCCCGTCTCGATGCCGAGGAGCCCGGCGCCGACGCCGTTCTGGAAGATCAGCGTCACCACGCCGAGCGCTGCGCCGATGGACAGGAGGTTCATCACCGCCGCTTTCACCGGGATGAGCACCGAGCGGAAGACCGCGAGCAGCAGCAGCGCGCTGAGCAGGACGACGACGCCCACGAACAGCGGCAGCTTGTTCGCGATCACGCCGGTGAAGTCCTCCTGGGAGGCCGTTATGCCGCCGATCTCCACCGTGGCCCCGCTCGCGCGCTCCGCCGGCGGGACGACGTCGTCGCGCAGGCGGTTCAGCGTGTCGGTGGTGGCCTGGTCCTGCGGGCCCGTCTTGGGCACCGCCGTGATCGTCGCGACGACCCCGTCCGGCGAGAGCGTCGGAGCCGCCGCCGCGGCAACGCCCGGGTCCCGGCCGATGGCCGCGGCGACCTGCTTCGCGGCGGCGCGGTCGCCCTTCCGCGGCAGCTCGACGGCGACGAGGAAGGTGCCCGAGACGCCGGGGCCGAAGCCGTCGGCGATCAGCTGGTAGGCCTTGTAGGTCGTCGTGTCCGGGGGATCGACGCTCGCGTCAGAGGAGCCGAGCCGCAGCCCGAGGACCGGCGCGGTCAGCCCGAGGAGGATCACCAGCGCGACGGCCGCGACAGGCCAGGGGCGACGCTGCACGAAGCGCGACCAGCGCGCCCAGCCGGCACCTTCTTGTTTCGGCTCGCGCTCCCCGGCCTCCACGGCGACCAGGCGCTTGCGCGCGCGCCTGCTGTTGATACGGCTGCCGGCGATCCCGAGGAACGCCGGCAGCAGCGTCAGCGCCGCGCCCATGGTGAGCAGCACGGAGAGCGCAGCGCCGAGCGCGACGCCCTGCAGGAAGTTCAGCCCGAGCAGCAGCAGCCCGAGCAGCGCGATGACGACGGTGCAGGCGGCGAAGCAGACGGTGCGGCCCGCGGTGTCGATCGCGCGCTCGACGGCATCCACCCGGGCGTGCGTCGCGAGCTCCGCCCGGTAGCGCGTCAGGACGAAGAGCGCGTAGTCGATGCCGACCCCGAGCCCGATCAGCGTCGCCAGCTGCGTCGCGAAGTCCGGAGTGTCGACGACGTGCGAGAGCAGCTTGATCCCGCCGAGCGTCGTGACGATGGCGAGGATCGCCGAGAGCAGCGGCGCGAAGGCGGCCACGAGCGAGCCGAAGGTGACCAGCAGGACGACGAGCGCGGCGAGGACGCCGATGAACTCCGTCGCGTTGCCGCCGCCCTGGCGCGCGAACTCGGCCCCCTGCCCGCCGTGCTCGACTTGCAGCGTGCTGGTCTCGCCGGCGAGGACCGCGTCCTGGATCGTCTTCAGCTGCTTCTGCTCGACGTCGTCGCCGACGGTGCCGTCGTAGCGCAGCAACCCGACGCCGATCTTGGCGTCCGGGGTGAGCTTGCCGCCCGTGACGAGCGGCGAGGAGACCGCGGCGACGCCTGGCTTGGCCGCGACGGCCTTCAGCGTCTTGTCGACGGCGGCCCGGTTGGCGGCGTCGCGCAGCGTGCCGGTCTTCGCACGGAACACGATCTGGTCCGTGTCGCCGGTCTGGGCGGGGAAGTGCTGCTGCAGCAGCTCGTAGGCCCGCTGGCTCTCGGTCCCGGGCAGGCGGAAGCTCGAGGCCTTCTTCGTCCCGGCGGAGGCGCCGAGAACACTCACGAGGACAGCGAGGATGACCCACAGGGCCACCGTCGCAGCGCGGTGCGTGAAGCACCAGCGGGCGACGCGGGCGATGGCGGACGGCTTCGGCATGGCCCTCAGACTGCCAAACCCGGCCACGCTCATCGCGACCGGGGTGTGATCACGCTCGCGGGGCGTCCCCGAGGCGGTCCCAGAACGACCCGAGCAGCTGCTGCTCCTCGGGCGAGAAGTGGCGCAGGAACATCGCGCGGACGCCGGCGAGGTGGGTCGCCCTGGCGGCGTCGAGCACGTCGCGCCCCTTCTGGGTGAGGCAGGCGAAGGACCCGCGGGCGTCCGACGAGCACGACTGCCGGGTCAGCAGCCCGTCGCGCTCCAAGCGGTCGACGAGGCGCGTCAGCCCGCTGCGCGACAGCAGGATCGAGCTGGCGAGGTCGTGCATCCGCATCCGCTCCTGCTCGGAGTCGGCGATGTGCATGAGCACCTCGTAGGAGGTCAGCGGCAGGCCGTGGGCCGCCTCGAGGTCGGCGTCGAGGGCCTTGGTCAGCTGCGCGTAGGTGCGAAGCAGCCCACGCCAGGCGCGGAGCTCCTCGGCGTCGAGACGTGCGTGAACCGGGTCCGTCGGGGCGGTCGCCATTGTCACCTGGACGCTACCAAGGACGGTTGCGCATGCAACCGTCTGTGCGTTATGGTTGCACGCGCAATCACTCGCCAGGAGATCGTCATGCCCCGACCCGCCTCAGGCGTGTGCCCGGAGGGCCTGCACCACATCACCGCCATCACCGGCGACGCGCCGCGCAACGTGGACTTCCACGCGCGGGTCCTCGGGCTGCGGCTGGTCAAGAAGACCGTGAACTTCGACCAACCCGACGTCTACCACCTGTACTTCGGCGACGAGACCGGCGCGCCTGGCTCGATCCTCACGTTCTTCGAGTTCCCCGGCGCCCCTCCCGGGCGCCACGGGGACGGGATGGTCCACACGATCCAGTGGCGCGTCGCGTCGTCCGCGGCGATCGCCTTCTGGCGCGAGCGGCTGGCCACGGAAGGGGCCGAGCTGACCGACCGCGGGACGCCCGGCAGCCCCGACGACGACCGCTTCCTGGCCTTCTTCGACCCCGACGGCCTGCGCCACGAGCTGCTCGCCGTCGACGTCGCCGATCCGCCGCTGCGCGCCGCCGCGGACGGCATCCCCGCCGAGCATGCGCTGCTCGGCTTCGAGGGCATCCGCGCCTACGCGTCCGACCCCGGCCGCTCCGCGGCCCTCCTGGAGCGCCTCGGGCTGCAGGCCGGCGAGACGGATACCCCAGACGGTGCCTCCGGCACGCCGATGGGCACAGGCGGCACCTGGACCGCCCGCGGCGCCGAACGGCACGCGCACCTGCGCTACGAGGCACCGCCCGCACGGCCCGGCGTCCCGGGCGCGGGGACCATCCACCACGTCGCCTGGTCGGTGGCCGACGACGCGGAGCTCGATCAGTTCCGCGCGGTCGTCGGCGCCGCCGGCGCCCGTGCCACGCCCGTGATCGACCGGCAGTACTTCCACTCGGTGTACTTCCGCGAGCCGAGCGGTGTGCTCTTCGAGCTGGCCCCGCGCGACATCGGCTTCGACATCGACGAGCCGCGAGAGTCCCTCGGCTCCGGCCTGAAGCTGCCCGAGCGCTACGAGGCACGGCGAGCAGAGATCGAACCTGGGCTCACGCCCATCGTCAACCCCCGGCAGGCCTGACGTGACCACGAGCCTCCCCGTCCGCTTCCGCGAGGGCAGCGGCGACCACACGCTGGTGCTCCTCCACGGCCGCGGCGCCGACGAGCACGACCTCTTCGGCCTCTTCGATGCGCTCGACCCCGAGCGGCGCCTACGCGGGATCACGGTGGGCGGGCCGCTGAGCCTGCCGCCGGGCGGACGCCACTGGTACGTCGTGCCACGCGTGGGCTTCCCCGACCCCGTCACGTTCACCGAGACGTTCGGGCTCCTGGCGCGAACCCTCGACGACGAGGTCGGCCTCGACTGGTCGCAGACCGTTGTCGGCGGGTTCTCCCAGGGCACGGTGATGTCCTACGCGCTCGGGCTCGGCGCGGGCCGCCCCGTACCCGCGGGCATCATGGCCCTGAGCGGCTTCGTCCCCGTCGTCGACGGCTGGCAGCCCGACCTCGCCTCCCGGCCCGGGCTCCCCGTGGTGATCGCCCACGGCACCCAGGACCCGGTCATCGGCATCGACTTCGCCCGCCGGGCGCGCGCGCTGCTCGACGCCGGCGGCGCCGACGTGGAGTACCACGAGACGCCGATGCCGCACACGATCGACCCGCGCGTGATCCCGGACCTCGGGCGCTGGCTGGCCTCCGTGACCGCCTGAGGTCGCCGCGGCTAGGGGCGCAGCCCCGCCGCGAGGAGTGACCGGCCGGTCATCGCCTCGGGCTGCGCGAGTCCGAGCAGCTCGAGGACCGTCGGCGCCACGTCGGCCAGCACCCCGCCGTCGCGCAGGCTGATGCCGTCGACGGTGACCACCAGCGGCACCGGATTGAGCGAGTGGGCGGTGTTCGGCGAGCCGTCGGGCTCGAGCATGTGGTCCGCGTTGCCGTGGTCGGCCGTGATGACAAGGGCGCCCCCGCTCGCCTGCACCGCCGCGACGACGTCCCCGAGGCAGGCGTCCACCGTCTCGATGGCCGTCACGGCCGCAGGGATGACGCCCGTGTGGCCGACCATGTCGGCGTTGGCGAAGTTGATGACGCCAAAGGCGGGAGCGTCCTGCTCCCAGGCGGCGACGAAATGATCGGCGGCGGCGCGGGCGCTCATCGCGGGCTCGAGGTCGTAGGTCGGCACGTCGCGCGGGCTCGGGACGACCTCGCGCCGCTCCCCGGGGTAGGGCACCTCCTCCCCGCCGTTGAAGAAGTACGTCACGTGCGGGTACTTCTCGGTCTCGGCGACGTGGAGCTGCCCGCGCCCCGTGTCCGCGACGACCTGTGCGAGCGTGATCGCCGGCCGTTCCGGCGGGAAGGCCACCGGGAGGTCCCAGCGCTCGTCGTACTGCGTCAGGCAGGTGAAGCGCGCGACCCGCGGTGCGAGCGCGGCCGTGAGCTGACGCATGCGGTCGGGGCGGAAGTTGAAGGCCAGGACGGCGTCGCCCGGACGGATCAGGGCCTCCTCCCCCACCGTGGTCGCCGTGACGAACTCGTCGGTCTCGCCGCGGGCGTAGGCGGCCTCGACCGCCTCCACCGCGGTGCTCGCATGGTGCTCGGCCTTCCCGTCCACGAGCAGCGCCATCGCGGCGCCCGTCCGCTCCTCGCGCTTGTCGCGGTCCATCGCGAAGAAGCGACCGACGATCGAGCCGACGCGCGCGTTGCCGGCGTCGGCGCACCAGCGCTTGACGTCGCCCAGGAAGCCCGCGCCGCTGGTGGGCAGCGTGTCGCGCCCGTCGGTGAAGGCGTGGACGACGAGATCGGGGACATCGAGCTCGGCCGCGAGGGCGATGAGCGCCTCCACGTGCCGGTCGGACGAGTGCACGCCGCCATCCGACACCAGGCCTACGAGGTGCACGCGCTCCGAGGCCGTGAGCGCCGCGCGGAGGATCTCGTTGCCCGCGAGCTCGCCGCTGGCCACGGCGTCGTCGATGCGCGTGAGGTCCTGGCGGACGACGGCGCCGGCGCCGAGGTTCAGGTGACCCACCTCCGAGTTGCCCATCTGGCCCTCGGGCAGCCCGACGGCCCGCCCGCACGCGGTGAGCTGCGTGTGCTCATAGCGCGCCCAGAGGTCGTCGAAGACCGGCGTGGCGGCGAGCGATACCGCGTTCCCCGGACCCGCTTCCGCCAGCCCCCACCCGTCGAGGACCACGAGGCAGACACCCGGGAAGGCGGTCATGCCGCCGCGGCCACGATCGCGGCGAAGGTCTGCGGGTCCAGCGAGGCGCCGCCGACCAGCCCGCCGTCGACGTCCGCGAGCGCCAGCAGCTCGGCGGCGTTGTCGGGCTTCATCGAGCCGCCGTAGAGGATGCGCGTCAGCTCGGCCTGCTCCTTCGAGCGGTCGGCGACCAGCAGGCGGCAGAACGCCACCGCCTCCTGGGCCTGCTCCGCGGTGGCGGTCAGCCCGGTTCCGATCGCCCAGATCGGCTCGTAGGCGATGACGATTTCGCCGAGGCGCTCCGTCGGCACCTTCTCGAGCCCCTCCTGCACCTGGTGGCGCAGCTTGCGCTCGGTGTCGCCGCGCTCGCGCTCCTCCTCTGTCTCCCCCACGCAGAGGATCGGCTTGAGCCCGGCCTCGAGCGCGGCGGGAACCTTGAGCGCCAGCGCACGGTCGGTCTCGCCGAACAGCTCCCGGCGCTCGGAGTGGCCGAGGACCACCCCGTGCACGTCGAGCTCGACGAGCATCGCCGCGGACACCTCGCCGGTGAAGGCACCGTGCTCGGCCTGGTGCATGGTCTGGGCGTAGACCTCCACGCGCGAGCCGCGGGTGGAGTCGACCATCGCCTGCAGCGCGGTGAACGGCACGCAGAGCGCGACGTCGACGCCGTCGGTGGTCGACACGCGCGGCAGCAGGCCCTGGATGAACTGCTCGGCCTCGTCGACCGTCTTGTGCATCTTCCAGTTGCCGGCGATCAGTGGGGTGCGTGTGCTCATGCCAGAACCTCGACTCCGGGCAGCGCCTTACCCTCGATGAGCTCGAGGGAGGCGCCTCCGCCCGTCGAGAGATGGGTGACCTGCGACGCCAGCCCGAAGGCAGCCAGCGCGGCGGCCGAGTCGCCGCCGCCGACGACGGTGGTGCCGTCGGCTGCGGCCATGGCCTCGGCGACGGTGCGGGTGCCGGCGGCGAAGGGCTCGAGCTCGAAGGCGCCCATCGGGCCGTTCCAGAAGGCCGACCCGGCCGCCTTCACGACGCCGGCGTAGCGCTTGGCGGTCTCCGGCCCGACGTCCAGGCCCATCCAGCCCGCCGGGACCTCTGTGCCGGCGAGGGCCTTGACGTCGGTCTCGGCGGAGAACTCGCGGCCGAGGACGAGGTCGGTGGGCAGCAGGAGCTGGCCCTCCTTCGCGGCGGCCAGGACGCGGCGGGCGGGCTCCACGCCTTCAGCCTCGCACAGCGAGTCGCCCGTGCCGATGTCCTGGGCGGCGAAGAACGGGAAGCACATGGCGCCGCCGATCAGGACGGTGTCGGCGAGCTCGAGGAAGCGCTCGAGGACCCCGAGCTTTTCCGTGACCTTCGCGCCGCCGACGATGGCCACCATCGGCCGCGGCGGGTCGGCGAGGATGCTCGCGATCGTTCCCACTTCGCGCTGGAGCAGCAGGCCCGCGGCGCTGGGCAGCAGCGCCGCGATGCCGTGGTTGGAGGCGTGGGCGCGGTGGGCGGCGCCGAAGGCGTCGTCGACGTAGACGTCGCCGAGCGCCGCGTAGCGCGCGGCCAGCGCCGGGTCGTCCTCGGTCTCCCCCGCGAAGAAGCGCACGTTCTCGAGCATCAGCAGGCGGTCACCGTCGCCCCACGCCTCCTCGGGGTCGGTCAGGAGGTGCACGTCGTCGTCCATGAGCTCGGCCAGCCGATCGGCGACCGGGCGCAGCGACAGCGCCGGGTCGGGCCCCTTCGGCCGGCCGAGGTGGGACAGCAGGACGAGCTTGGCCGCGCCGCGCTCGAGCAGCTCGTCGAGCGTGGGGACCGCCGCGCGTATGCGCGCGTCGTCCGTGATCGATCCCCCGTCGTCGATGGGGACGTTGAAGTCCACCCGGACGACGACGACCTTCCCCCCCACCTCGACGTCGTCGAGGGTCCTCACAGGATCGCTTGAGCGAAGTCCGCGACGCGGTTGGAGTAGCCCCACTCGTTGTCGTACCAGGAGACGACCTTCACCAGGCGGCCGTCGATCTGCGTCGTGAGCAGCGAGTCGAAGATCGACGAGTGCGGGTCGGTGATGATGTCCGTGGAGACGATCGGGTCCTCGGTGTACTTCAGGATCCCGGCCATCGGACCGTCCGCCGCGGCCTTGACGGCGGCGTTGACCTCCTCGACGGAGGTGTCCTTCGCGGCGCGGAAGGTGAGGTCGACGACCGAGCCCGTCGGGACCGGTGCGCGGATCGCAAAGCCGTTCAGCTTGCCGGCGAGCTCCGGGAGCACGAGCGAGACGGCCTTCGCGGCGCCCGTCGAGGTCGGGATCAGGTTGATCGCGGCCGAGCGCGCCCGCCGCAGGTCGGAGTGCGGCGCGTCGAGCAGGCGCTGGTCGCCCGTGTAGGCGTGGATCGTCGTCATCAGGCCGTGCTCGATGCCGACGCCGTCGTTGATCGCCTTCGCGAACGGGGCCAGGCAGTTCGTCGTGCAGGACGCCAGCGAGACGATGTGGTGGGCGTCCTTGTCGTACTTGTCGTCGTTGACCCCGAGGACGAGCGTGATGTCCTCGCCCTTGGCCGGCGCGGAGATGATGACCTTCTTGACCGAGCCGCCGAGGTGGGCCTTGGCCTTGTCGGCGCTCGTGAAGAAGCCCGTGGACTCGATGACGACATCGACGTCGAGGCCCGACCAGTCGATGTT
This sequence comes from Solirubrobacterales bacterium, assembly GCA_038207985.1. GTDB lineage: Bacteria > Actinomycetota > Thermoleophilia > Solirubrobacterales > Solirubrobacteraceae > Paraconexibacter. The sequence continues at coordinate 7,120 of JBBQZE010000037.1, read as the reverse complement.
CGCCGGGTCCTTCTCCTCGAACACGCGGATCTCCTGGCCGTCGATCAGCAGCCCGGTGTCGCTCACCTCGACGGAGCCCGGGAAGCGCCCGAGCGTGGAGTCGTACTTGACCAGGTGCGCCAGCGTGGCGTTGTCGGTCAGGTCGTTGAAGGCGACGAACTCGAGGTCAGAGCCGGCCGCCTTGGCGGCGCGGAAGACGTTGCGGCCGATGCGGCCGAAGCCGTTGATGCCTACGCGGACGGGCATGTGGCGGGTGCGCTCCTGGGGGGTGGGGACGGGCAGGGAGGGGCCCCAGGACCCTACCCAACGACCCTCGCCGCACGCCCTGCCCTCGGCGCGCTCAGCGCTTGTCGATGTCCCGGTGCGCGGCTTCCACGATGAGGTCGTCGCGGTGGCCGTAGCTCTCGGCGAGGTGCTCGGCGATGGCGACGGAGCGGTGCTTGCCGCCCGTGCAGCCGACCGCGACCATGAGGTGGGCCTTGCCCTCGGCCTCGGAGCGGGGCAGCAGGGAGTCCAGCAGCGGCTCGAGGTGGTCGTAGAACTGCTGCAGGTGCCCGTCGCGCGCGACGTAGGCGACCACCTCGGGCGACTTGCCGGTGAGCGGCTTGAGCTCCGGGACGTAGTGCGGGTTGGGCAGGAAGCGGACGTCGAAGGAGAGGTCCGCGTCACGCGGAGGGCCGTGCTTGTGTCCGAAGGACTGGAAGGTGACGGCGAGCCGGCGGTTGGCCTCACGCGGCAGGAGCTCGTCGGCGATGCGGCGGCGCAGACCGGTCGCGCCGATCCCCGTCGTGTCGATGACGGCGTCGGCGTGGGCGCGGAGCGGCCCGAGCAGCCCGCGCTCGGCGGCGATGCCCGCGGCGACCGCTCCCGCCGGGGCCAGCGGGTGGCGGCGACGGGTCTCCTTGTAGCGGTTGAGCAGCGTCTGGTCGTCGGCGTCGAGGAACACGACGCGGTGCGGCGCGCCGATCTCGTCGAGCCCCTCCACGACTTCGAGCAGCTGGTCGAAGAACTCGCCCGTGCGCACGTCGGAGACGACCGCGGCGCGCTCGACCTTCGAGCCCTCGTGGACGAACAGCTCGACGAGGCCGCGGATCATCTCCGGCGGCAGGTTGTCGACGCAGAAGTAGCCCGCGTCCTCGAAGACCGCGAGGGCCGTGGACTTCCCCGCGCCCGAGAAGCCGGTGATCACCACCAGGTCCTGCAGCTGGGGCCCGGTCACATCGTCGTCGGCCACGTCAGGTCCCTGTCCGATTCATGAACTCGTAGAGCTGGCGGGCGGTCTTGCCCGGGAGCCCGGGCACCGCCTCGAGCTGGTCGCGGGTGGCGCCCATCACGGCCTCGGGCGAGCCGAAGTGCTTGAGCAGCACCCGCTTGCGCGTCGGACCGATCCCCGGCAGCCCGTCGATGATCGAGCTGGTCATCGCCTTGTCGCGCCGCTGGCGGTGGTGGGTGATCGCGAAGCGGTGGGCCTCGTCGCGGACGCGCTGGAGCAGCTGGAGCTCGGGCGTGTCGTGGGCGAGCACGATCGGCTCGCGGACATCGGGCACGAAGACCTCCTCGATGCGCTTGGCCAGCGAGATGACCGCGACGCCGCGCTCGCGGAACTCCGCCAGAGCGCGCAGCCCCGCGCCGAGCTGCCCCGGCCCGCCGTCGATGACCACGACGTTCGGGAGCGCCGCGAAGGACTCGTTGCGGTTCGGGTCGTGCGGTGAGAGGTCCTGCTGGACGATCCACTGCTTCATCCGGCGCGAGAGCACCTCCTCCATGGCGGCGAAGTCATCGGGCACACCCTCCTCCAAGCCGCGGATGGTGAAGCGCCGGTAGTCCGACTTCTTCGGCGCGCCGCCCTCGAAGACGACCATGGAGGCGACGGTGTGGGTGCCCATGAGGTTCGAGATGTCGAAGCACTCGATGCGCAGCGGCAGGGTGTCCAGCGCGAGCGCGTCCTGCAGGCCGTCGAGCGCGACGACGCGCTGCTGGCGCGAGCGCTCGTTCTTCAGCTTCTCCTGGTCGAGGGCGAGGACCGCGTTGCGCTCGGCGAGCTCGAGGATCCGGCGCTTGTCGCCGCGCTCCGCGGGCCGGACCTCGACGCGCGCGCCGCGGCGCTCGGTCAGCGCGGCGCCGATGACGTCGCAGTCCTCGACCTCTCCCTGGACGATGATCTGCGCCGGGATCGCCAGCGAGCCGGAGTAGAACTGCAGCAGGAACTCCGTGGCGACTTCGGCGACGTCGCCCTCCTGGAGGTTCTCCAAGTAGAAGGACTGGCGGTCGGAGAGCACGCCGTCGCGGATCTGGAATACCTGCGCGTTGGCGTCGATGCCCTCCACCGCGACGGCAACCGCGTCCAGCGTGCCGACCGCCTCGTTGGCGACACGCTGGCGCTGAAGGATCTGCTGGACGGCGCCGAGCTTGTTGCGCTGGAGCGCGGCCTCCTCGAAGTGCTGAGAGGCGGCGGCCGCCTTCATCTTGCGCTCGAGGTCGCGCTCGATCTCCTTGTAGCGGCCCGAGAGGAACGCGACGACGCCGTCGATCGACTCGCGGTACTCGTCGCGATCGACGCCGTAGTCGACGCAGGGAGCCCCGCAGCGCTTGATGTAGTAATCCAGGCACGGCGAGCCTGAGCGCCGGCCGGGGTCCACGCCGGAGCAGGAGCGGTACTGGAAGACCTTGCCGAGCAGCTCGAGGGTCGAGCGGGTGCGCTTGGCGTTCGAGTACGGCCCGAAGTACAGCCGGTCACGACGGTGGCGCTCGCGGGTGAAGTAGACGCGGGGGAACGCCTCGTCCGTCGAGATCGCGATGAACGGGTAGCTCTTGTCGTCGCGCAGCTTGATGTTGAAGCGCGGCTTGTACTGCTTGATGAAGCCCTGCTCGGTCAGCAGCGCCTCTGTCTCCGAGGAGACCAGGAGGAACTCGATGCGCTCGACGAGGCTCGTCATCTCCACCGACCCGCGCGTCACCGGGTTCGAGAAGTGGCTGGCCACCCGCTTGCGGATCGACTTGGCCTTGCCGACGTAGATGACCTTCTGCTTCTCGTCGCGGAAGAGGTAGACGCCGGGGCCGTCGGGAAGGGTCTTGCGCTGCTCGGCGAGGCGCTGGAGTCGGTCGGGCATCTGCTCCGGCTGAGGATAGGCGGGCGTGGGATGCTTGCAGGCATGCGCACCGCCATCCGGACCTGCCCGTTGTGCGAGGCGACCTGCGGGCTGCGCATCGAGGTCGACGACGAGTCGCGGCGCATCGAGCGCGTGCGCGGCGACGCCGACGACGTCTTCTCCCACGGCTTCCTCTGCCCGAAGGGCGTGGGGCTCAAGGAGCTGCACGAGGACCCCGACCGCGTGCGCACTCCCCTGCTCAAGCAGGCCGACGGCAGCTTCGCCGAAGCCACCTGGGAGGAGGCCTTCGCGGTCATCGAGGCGCGGCTGCCCGCGGTGCTCGAGGCCGGCGGCCGCGACGCCGTGGCGGTCTACCTCGGCAACCCCGCCGCCCACCAGGTCGGCGCGCTCGTGTACGGCCGGGTCCTGCTGAAGGCCATCGGCACCAAGAACATCTTCTCCGCGTCGACGGTCGACCAGTACCCCAAGCAGATGGCCTCGGCGCTGATGTTCGGGACCAGCACGACGGTCCCCGTCCCGGACCTCGACCGCACGGACTTCCTGCTGGTGATGGGCGCCAACCCGCTGGCCTCCAACGGCTCGCTGATGACGGCACCGGACGCCCGCGGACGCCTGCGGGCGATCCGGGCCCGCGGCGGGCGCATCGTGGTGGTGGACCCGCGACGCACCCGCACCGCCGCCGAGGCCGACGAGCACCTCTTCATCCGCCCCGGCACCGACGGGCTCCTGCTCATGGCGCTCCTGCAGGTGCTCTTCGCCGAGGGCCTCGACGCCCCGCTCGACCCCGAGCTCTACGCGGGCGCCGACGAGGTCCGGGCGCTGTGCTCGGACTTCACCCCCGAGGCCGTCGCCGGGGCGACGGGCATCGACGCGGACCGTATCCGCGCGCTGGCCCGCGGCCTGGCGGGGGCGTCGAGCGCGGCGGTGTACGGGCGGATCGGCACGACCACGCAGGCGTTCGGGACGCTCAACTCCTGGCTGGTCGACGTCGTCAACGCGGTGACCGGCAACCTCGACCGCCCCGGCGGCGCGATGCTCACCGCCGTCGCCGCGGGTGGCGCGAACACCAAGGGCGAGCCCGGGCGCGGGCGCGGCACGCGCTTCGGCCGCTGGGCCTCGCGCGTCCGCGGGCTCGGCGAGGTGCTCGGCGAGCTCCCCGTCGCCGCCCTTTCGGAGGAGATCGAGACGGAAGGTCCCGGCCAGGTGCGGGCGCTCATCACCATCGCCGGCAACCCGGTCGTCTCGACGCCGAACTCCGAGCGGCTGGCCGCCGCGCTCGCAGATCTCGACTTCATGGTCAGCGTCGACATCTACGTCAACGAGACGACGCGCCACGCCGACGTGATCCTGCCGCCCCCGAGCGCGCTGGAGCGCTCCCACTACGACCTGGCGCTCTACTCCTTCGCGATCCGCGACGTGGCGAACTTCTCGCCGCCGGTGTGGGAGCGCGAGGCCGGCGTCCCCGACGAGTGGGAAGTCCTCCTGCGGCTCACCGCCGTGGTCACGGGCCAGGGCGCGGACGCGGATCTCGCGGCCCTCGACCGCTTCGTGGCGCTCGAGGCCATCCGCCGCGAGACCACGACGGTCGGCTCGCCGCTGCTCGGCGCGGAGCCCGAGGCGGTCCTCGCGCGCTACGAAGCGAGCGCGGAGGAACGCGCCGGGCTGCGCGGGCCGGAGCGGCTGCTCGACGTGCTGCTGCGCTGCGGGCCCTACGGCGCCGGGTACCCGGAGCTCGGGTTCCCCGGCCCCGGGCTGCCCGAGGGGGCCGTGGGTGCCGCGCCGGGGTGCGACGGTCTGTCGATCGCCGCGCTTCTGGCCGCGCCGCACGGCGTGGACCTCGGCGCGCTGCGGCCCCGGCTGCCCGATGCCCTGCGGACCGCCAGCGGGAAGGTCGAGCTCGCGCCACCCGTGCTGGTCGCTGACGTGGCCCGGCTGCACGACGCGCTCGAGGCCGGCCACCGCGACGGCGCGATGGTGCTCGTCGGGCGACGTGACCTGCGCTCGAACAACTCCTGGATGCACAACCTCCCGAGCCTCGTGTCGGGCCCCGCCCGCTGCACCGCGTGGGTCCACCCGTCCGACGCCGCCCGTCTCGGCCTCGCCGACGGTGAGCCCGTCGCGGTGACCGCCCGCACCGGGACCGTGCAGCTTCCGGCGCAGGTGACCGAGGATGTGATGCCGGGCGTCGTCTCGATCCCGCACGGCTGGGGCCACTCGGCGCCCGGGACGAGCATGGCGGTGGCCGAGGCGCACGCGGGCGTGAACTCCAACGTCCTCACCGACGAGCTGGAGATCGAGCCGCTCTCCGGCACCGCGATCCTGAACGGGATCCCGGTGACCCTCGCGCCGGTGCGGGCGCCGGTCCCGGCCTAGGCCGACCCGCCGTCCGCGCGCCTGTGACGAGGGCGACGGTCACGCGACCAGCCGGACCTCGAGCACTGAGGAGCCCGCGTCTTCGAGGCCCGCGCCGCCGAGCAGCGCGAGGATCTGCGTCACGTAGTCCTGGGTCTCGCGGATCGGCGGGATGCAGCCGCACCGCGCCACGGCCGCGGGCCCCGCGTTGTAGCCCGCCAGCGCGAGGGGGACGGAACCCAGCCGGCGCAGCAGGTCGCGCATGAGGTGCGCCTGGGCGTCGATGCTCGCGTCGGTGTCCCAGGGGTCGTGCAGCGCGTAGGCGCGGGCGGTGGCCGGCATGAACTGCGCGATCCCCTGCGCGCCCGCACCGGACCGCGCGAACGGGTTGAACCGCGACTCCTGCCAGAGCTGCGCGGCCAGCAGCGCGCCCGACACGTTCCAGCGCTGCGCCGCGCGGGCGATCGCCGCCGCGTACTGCGCCGGGACGAAGCCGGGCAGCGCCGTCCGGCTGTCGGCCCGGTAGCCCAGGCTGCTCGACCCGGCGTTGAGCGACCACCCGAAGTGCCACGGCTCCCAGGCGTACCGCCGTACGAAGTGGAAGCGCGACGCGTTGGCGCGCAGCCAGGCGTAGGCGGAGGGCGGGCCGAGGTCCAGCTCGGTCCCCAGGCGGTGCAGGGACTTGCCGGGTGGCGCCACCCAGCGAGGATCGGGGCGCGCCGCGAAGAGCGCCGCCTGCTCACCGTCCGACCGGAACGCGCTGACGATGAGCACGGCCACGCCGTCCGCGCGGGCCGCGGCGGCCAGGCGGTCGAACCCCGCCGCCGTGTCGGGTCGCATCCGCTTGCCCTGGCGCTCGGCGAACGGGCCCGGGTACTCGCCTGCGCCCGACGCCGCCGTGGCCGGAGCGGCTCCCGTCACGATCTCGGCCTCGGCGCGTGCGTCGGCGTGGACGTCGCCACCACCCGACTCGAGGCCGTCGAGGACGGTGACCCGCACGTGCAGCGGCGCGAGCGCGCCAGCATCCGGGAAGTCCACCCGCAGCCGCCGGACGCCGTTGCGGGCGGCGACGGCCTGCGCGGTGCGGCGTGCGCGCGCGAGGTACTCCTCGAGCTCGAGGTGGGCCGGGTCGCGGCGGCCGAGGACCACGGCGGGGGCGAACACCCCCGGCAGATCGTGGGCCATCGTGCGTCCGGCCGCAAGCGCGGCCAGGTCGGCCGCGCGCTGCTGATCGCCCCGGTCGGTGAGACCGGAGGCGATCGCCGCGAGCACGGCTGCCGCGAGCAGCAGCACCCCGAGCCCCGCGAGCACGAGGAGCACCGCCTGGCCGTCCTGTCGCCTCCGGCGCGACCCAGGCCCGGCGGCGGGCGGGTGCGGTGTCATCGCAGCGCCCCCATCGCGCGGGCGACGGCCGCGCGCCGCGCCGGTGCGGCCAGCCGCGCTGGAAGCGCGACCACGCGCACCGCGGCCGTTGCGGCGGCGGCCGTGACCGAGGCAGTGGCCAGCTCGGCGAGCGAGGCTTCGGCGTCCGCGGCGATCACGACGAGCACGAGGTCCTGCGCGGCGAGCACGGAGTCGAAGGCCGGGTGCCGCGGCCCGGCGAGGACCGTGACCACCGAGGCGGCGCCCGCGGCCGCGACGGCCGCCTCGACCGCCTC
>JBBQZE010000036.1:0-17140 GCA_038207985.1 Solirubrobacterales bacterium | reverse complement strand
CGCTGGTCCGCCTCCGTCTGCTCGGCCTGAACTCCGCCGACGTCGCCGAGGCCGTCCGCGAGGGGCAGCTCGAAGTCGGGATGGTCGCGCTGCCGATCGACGACCGCGGCCTCGAGGTCCAGCCGATCATGCAGGACGAGCTCGTCTACGCGAGCACGGACCCCGCGTCGCTGGCCGAGCCGATGACGATCCGCCGGCTCGCCGACGCGCCGCTCGTGATGTCCGACGCCTCCTATGGCAACGAAGATCCGACCCGGCGGCAGCTCGCGGCGCTCGCCCAGGCCGAAGGGGTGGCCATCGAGCCGCAGATCGACGTCGAGGACGTCGAGATGGCGATCGAGCTCGCCGCCAAGGGCCTCGGGGACACCCTGATCTCCCGCGGCATCATCCACTCGCTCGGCCGCCGGATGCCCAAGCGCCTCGGCTGGGTCCCCTTCGCCGAGCCCGTCTACGACACCTTCGCGTTCATCCAGCGCCGCGACGCCCGTATCTCCGCAGCCTCGCGCGAGTTCCTCGCGGTCGCCGAGCGCCGGCTGTCCGCTCTGGCCGAGGAGCTCGAGGAGCGCCCGCCGCGCAGCCGCCTCCCCGACGCCGCATGAGCGTCTGGGTCATCGCGGCGGCGACGCTCGTCGCGGTCTACGCGACGGGTCTCGCGCTCCTGTTCGCCTTCGGGCGACGCACCGATGCCGCCGCGGTCGCGCGGCTCGTCCCCGACTGCGCCCGCCTGGCCGGTCGCCTCGCCCGCGACCCGCGGGTGCCACGCCGGCGCCGGCTCGCGCTCCTCGCGCTGGTGGCGTACCTGCTGATGCCGATCGATCTCGTCCCCGACGTCATCCCCGTGGTCGGGGTGCTCGACGACGCGCTGCTGGTCGTGCTCGTGCTGCGCGGCGTCGTGCGCGGCGCCGGTCCCGGGGTCCTGGCCGAGCACTGGCCCGGGCCGCCGCGGGGGCTCGAGCTGCTGGAGCGCGCGCTGGGCGGCTAGGCCTGCGCGCTCAGCCCTTGCGCGGCGCGGCGCTCGGTCCTCGCAGGCGGCGCAGGAGCGCGTCCGCTGCCCGGGGCACGGTGTTGTTCAGGACGCCCAGCACCCGCACCATCGGCGGGTAGTGCAGCGCGCGGGCGTCCGCGTCGATGGCCGCCGCGATCGCGTGAGCGAGCCCCGCCGGCGAAGCGGCGTTCGGGCCGCCGCGGTACCACTCGGGCATGCGGTCCTTCTCGTGATCGTGCAGCGAGGTAGCGATCTCTCCCGGGTAGACCGTCGTCAGCCCCACCCCGGTGCCCGCGAGCTCGTGGCGCAGCGCCTCGGCCAACGCGCGCTGCGCCGCCTTCGTCGCGCCGTAGACCGCCGCGCTCGGGAACGACCGCAGCGCGGCGCCGCTGGAGACGACCACGACGTGCCCCGAGCCCTGCGCGACCATCGGCGGGATCCCGGCGTGCAGCGTGTAGACGGTCCCGAGCCAGTTGACCTGCGTCATCCGCTCGGCCGCCTCGACCGGAGCCTGCAGGAAGGGCTCGTAGTGGGTGATGCCCGCGTTGGCCACGAGCAGGTCGAGGCCGCCGGTCTTGGCCACGAAACGGGCGACGGCCGCTTCGACCGACGCCCGCGAGGCGACGTCGCACTCGAGGGCTACGTGCCCGCTGCCGGGCAGCGCGGCCACGAGCGCGTCGAGGTCGCCCGTCGAGCGCGCTGCGAGCCCCACGACGAGCCCGCTCCCGGCCAGCTCGCGCGCCAGGGCGGCGCCGATCCCGCGCGACGCGCCCGTGATGAGTGCTCGCATGCCAGGGCGGAGGTGCATCGGCCGGACCCTACCCCGGCGCCGGATAGCATCCGCGCATGTCGACCTCCACCGCCACCGTCGCCGAGGAGGAGTACCTCCAGACCCTCTTCTGGCTCCAGGAGGCAGGCCTGCCGATGACGGGCGCGAACCTCGCGCGGGCGATGCAGCTCTCGGCTCCGACCGTCCACGAGATGGTCCGGCGCCTCGAAGGCGACGCCTACATCACGCGGGCCGGCGACAAGACGATCTCGTTCACGCCCGAGGGGCTCGACCACGCCAGCGGCATCGTGTCGCGCCACCGCCTGATCGAGCGCTATCTCACCGACGTCGTCGGCGTCCCGTGGGACGATGTCCACGAGGAGGCCGAGAACCTCGAGCACGCGATGTCGCCGCGCTTCGAGGCGTACATCCGCAAGGCGGTCGGGGACGCGAAGACCTGTCCGCACGGCCACCCGATCGAGGTCGGCACCCGCATCGAAGGCGTCCCGCTCGCCGACGTGGACGTCGGCGCCAGGATCACGGTGCTGCGCTTCGAGAACGAGGCGGAGGACCTGCTGCACTCCCTGATGGCGACGGGCCTGGAGCCCGGGCTCGAGGGCACCCTCGCCGCCAAGGACGAGGAGGCAGTCGTCGTCGAGACGGCTGCCGGGGTCCGCGCGGAGGTCACCCCGTCGGTGGCCGCGACCGTCTCGGTCCTCGCCGACCCGTCGCCGCCCCCGCGCGTCACGCTGCCCGAGCAGCTCGTGCTCGCGGTCAAGCGCTACGGGCGCTGAGCCCGGCACCGCACCGCGCGGGTTCGGGCCGCCGCTCGTCCTGCTGCACGGCTTCATGGACACCTGGCGGGTCTGGGACCTCGTGCGGCCCGTGCTGGAGCGGCGCCGAGACGTTCTCGCCGTTCCCCTCCCGGGCCACGTGGACGGCCCGCCGCTGCCTGCCGCGATCACCGGCGACACGCTGCCGGACGCCGTCGAGCGGGCGATGGACGCCGCGGGCCTCGAGACCGCGCACCTCGCGGGCAACTCGCTCGGGGGCTTCGTCGCGCTGCAGCTTGCGGCGCGCGGTCGGGCGTCGTCGGTGGTCGCCCTCGCTCCGGCCGGGGGTGGGCCGACAGCGACGGCGCGCTGGGCCCCTTGCTCGCCCGACAGCGGGCGCTCCACCGCTTCGCCCGAGCGAACTGGGTAGCTGCGCAGGCGTCGCTCGCAACCCAGGCGGGCCGACGGAGCATCACCCGCGAGTTGACGGTCGCCTACGAGCACCTGCCCTCGGAGCTGCTGGCCCACCAAGTGCTCGGGGTCGCGCGCTGCGACGCCGAGCCGCTGATCGACCACGCCGTTCGCGCGGGGTACGACTTGGACGCGGAGCGCATCACGTGCCCGGTCCGCATCGTCTGGGGAACCGAGGACAGGCTGCTGCCTTGGCCGTCGGCCGCGGCCCGCTACCGGAAGGACTGGCTGCCGCACGCCGACTGGGTCGAGCTCGACGGCGTCGGTCACTGCCCGCAACTCGACGTGCCGCTCGAGACGGCACAGCTGATCCTCGGAGTGTGAGCTACGCGGCGACCGGCGCCAGCGACCGGTAGGCCTCGGCGAGGCGGCGGATGCCCTCGTCGATCTGGTCGGCGGTCACGCCGGAGTAGGCCAGGCGCAGCGTGTTCCGCCCGCCCTCGAGGAGGAAGTCCGTGCCCTTGACGAAGGTCACCCCGCGCTCGCCCGCCGCCGCGAAGAGCGCGTCGACGTCGGTGCCCTCGGGGAGCTCGACCCACATGAAGTAGCCGCCCTCGGGCGCCTGGTAGACGGCTTCGGGGAGCTCGCGGTCCAGCGCGGTGGTCAGCAGCTGCACGCGCTCGGCCAGCGCGGACTTCACGGTGGCGATCGACCGGTCGAGGCCGCCGTCGACGCAGAAGCGGTAGACGATCGACTGCGCGACCATGTTCGGCGCGATGTACGTGCCCGTCGCGAGCTTCGCGATCGCGGCGATGATCTCCTTGGAGCCGACGAGGTAGCCGACGCGCACGCCGGGGCAGACCGTCTTGGAGAACGACGACGCGTAGACGACGAGGTCGCCGCTCTCGTCGAGGTCGAGCATCGTCGGCAGCTCCTCGCCGGCGAAGCGGATCGCGATGTACGGGTCGTCCTCGAAGATCGTGAAGCCGTACTCGGCGGCCAGCGCGAGCAGCTCGCGGCGCTTGTCGAGCGACAGCGTGTAGCCCGCGGGGTTCTGGAAGTTCGGGATCACGTGCGCCAGCGTCGGGCGCACGCCGGACTCGAGCAGCTCGCGCAGCTCGGTGGTGGAGATGCCGTCGCCTTCCAAGCTGACCATCCGCACGTCCGCACCGCGGGCCTTGAGCCCGAGCAGGGTGCGGTCGTAGGTCGGCTTCTCGACGACGACCGCGTCGCCGGAGGTGACGAGGTGGTCGAAGAGGAACGCGTCGGCCTGCATCGAGCCGTTGGTGACCAGGACGTTCTCGGGCGCGACGCCGTGGCGCTCGGCGATCCACTTGCGCAGCGGGACGTAGCCGACCGCCGTGCCGTAGGCGGTGGTGCCGGCCGGGTCGCCGTCGAAGGCCGCCGCGGCCGCGGCCTTCAGGCCCTCGACGTCGACGATGTCCAGGGAGGGGGCGCCGCGGGCGAAGGAGATGGTGTCAGGCATCGTTCCCGCATCATCGCAGCCGCGGGCCCGCGTTCTACGGCTGCGTGCGAGGCGGGCGCGTCGCCTCGGCGACGATGGCGCGCGCGGCGACCGCCAGCGCCGAGACGAGATGCTGCAGGCTCTGGTGGAGCTCCTCCGCCTCGGGCAGCCGGCGGCGCAGGGAGTCACCGCCGGCGACGAGCGCGGCGGACAGCTCCTCCATGTGGGCGACGCGCTCCGCGGCCCAGGTCGTGCTCGTGCGGCGGGCCTCGTCGACGTGCGCCTGGGCGGCAACCTCCGCGGCCGCTCGGATCCTGGCGGCGTCCTGCTCGGCGGCGCGGCGCACCTCGGTGGCCCGCAGGACGGATGCCGCCTCGACCTCGTCGGCGAGGTCGCGAGCCGCGCGCTCGGCGGCCTCGACGATCTCGCGCACGTGGGACTCGACCAGCGCGGTGACCTGTGCGGTGGCGGAGGGGGGCTGCTCTGGCATCGCGGGACCGGAGGCCGGGCTATCCCAGCGCGACGGTCACTTGGCCCGGGACGGCGCGGGTGATCGAGAAGGTGAGCGCCGAGCTGCGGCGCAGCATCGAGCCGAACGCGATCGGCTCGCCGAGGATGACGTCGATCAAGGCGTGGCTGCGCTCGAAGGTGCGGACGTGGACGTCACGGACCCCTGGCAGGCCGTCGAGCGCCTGCTCGAGCTCGGCGAGGCTGGCGATGTCCTCGAACGGGCCCGCGTCGACGGTCAGCATGCCGTCGAGGATCACGCCGTCGAGGCCCGTGGAGGCGGCGGGTGCCGCCTGCTCGCGCTCGGCCACGGCGCGCAGGCCGGTGAGCAGCCGGTCGTACTCCCCGATGAGCTCCTGGGCGGAGCGCTCGAGCTGCTCGCGGAAGCGCTCGAGCTCGTCGAGGTGGGCGTGCAGTCCGCCCAGCTCGTCCCGCGCGTCCGCGACCAGACGGGTGACGTCGTCGACCGGGCCGGCCGGGACCGGATCCGCGGGCGCGGCCGGCTGCGGCGGGGCGGGCGCCCCGGACGCCGCGGGGGGCGTGGAGACGGAGGTGTGCGGTTCCCGCGACGGCTCGTCGGGGCGTGGGGCGCCGGACCAGGGCTCGGAGCGGTCAGGCTCGCGCGCCTGGGTCACGGCCGCGAGGGTGACCGGGCTCGGGGACGAGCCCGTGGAGATGCGCAGCGCGCTCATGGCGTGGTCGCCGCCGTTCGCGGCGGCACCCGCGGGAACCGCACGACGGCTGCCTTGCAGCTCCTGCTCGAGGGCCTCGAGCTTGCGCTCGAGCTCGCTCAAGCCTGCTGCGACGTCGGGGTCGGTCACGCGCGCTCCTGCGGCCGCGAGCGGAGCGTCTTCATGGCGCGAGCGTACCAGTGGCGGTGGCGGAATCATCCACGATGCACCCTGCGCACAAGCTGTGGGACCGGATCATGGTGCCCCGACGAGACGGCCGACGGCCTCCAGCAGGCGCCGCTCGTCGAACTCCTGCTTGACCAGGTAGCCGCTCGCGCCCGCCGCCAGTGCGCGGCGCCGGTCCTCCTCGCGGGCCTGCGAGGTGACCACGAGGACCGGCAGGGAGGCCATGCCGGGCGTCGCGCGAAGCGTGGCGAGGACTTCCAGGCCGTTCACGTGAGGCAGCTCGACGTCGGTGACCAGGAGGTCCGGGTGGGCGATTGCGGCGAGTTCGAGCGCTTCGCGCCCGTCAGCGGCCGATCTGACCGCGTACCCCGCCCGCTCGAGGATCGACCGCTCCAGCTCCCGGACCGCCTCGGCGCCGTCGACCACCAGAACGGCGCGTCCGGGCGTGGCTGGGGTCGCGGCGGCGGCGACAGGCGCGGGCGCGGTGGACGCCACGGCGGGCGTGGGGGACGATGCGACGGGCGCGGGCCGGGGTGCGGAGGCCGGGACCGGCTCGGCCTCGACGTGGAGGCGCAGCAGGGCGACGAGCCGCAGGTGGGCCGCCACCGCTTCTGCCGTCAGGTGGACGAGGCGATCCAGGCGGTCGACTTCGGCGGCCAGCCGAGACGTGTCGGGCGCCGCCGCGGCGGGGGACGCCGTGTTGGTGGACTCCGCGGCAGCGGGTGCCGGGGCAGCGCCGCCACGGGGCTGGCGCACCGGGGCGAGCAGCGGCGGCGGGCGCACCACGGCCGGGGCGATGGGGACGACCTCGGTCGCGCGGATCGCCGGCGGGCGCACGACCTCCGGCGCCAGCGCGGGCGGCCCGGCGTCTGCGGGTGCGTCCTCTGGGGCGCTGGCGCCGGTCGGCTCCTCGTGGCGCGGGTCCTCTCCCCGGTCCTCCGTCATCGGCTGCGCGCCCTTCGCTGCGCCTGGCGCGTGCGGGCCCCCGGGCGGCCGGGGCGGGCGCCCGGGCGGGTGGGGTCGGCGAGGCGCATGGCGGCGATGGTACGGGTGGGGGGCGATGGAACTGGACGGTGCGTCGCTACGGTTTCGCCCGATGGCGCCGACCTCCTCCCGACGCGTGGTGCCGCCCGCGCCCGCCCATCGCCTGGCGGGGGTCGTCTCCTCACCCGTCCGCGAGATCCTCGCGCTCACCCAGCGCGCCGAGGTCATCTCGTTCGCCGGCGGCCTGCCGGCCCCCGAGCTGTTCGACGTTCCCGCGCTCCGCGAGGCGTTCGCGGCCGCGCTCGGCCCCGCGACCGCCGCGCGCGCCCTCCAGTACTCCACCACCGAGGGCCACCCCGCGCTGCGGGAGGCGCTCGCCGCGCGGATGCGCGCCCGCGGGCTGGCCACCGACTCCGACGACGTGCTGGTGACGACGGGGTCCCAGCAGGCGCTCGGGCTCGCCGCCTCCGCGTTGCTCGACCCGGGCGACGTCGTGCTGGTCGAGGACCCGTCGTACCTCGCCGCGCTGCAGAGCTTCGCGCTCGCCGGCGCCGTGCTCGTGCCGGTCCCCGCCGGGCCGGACGGACCGGATCCCGACGCACTCGAGGTGCTGGTCCGCCGGCACCGCCCGAAGCTCCTCTACGTCGTGCCGACGTTCCAGAACCCGACGGGCCGGACGATCAGCCTGCGGGGTCGCGAGCGCCTCGCCCTCCTGGCCGGCGAGCTCGGCCTGTGGCTGCTCGAGGACGACCCCTACGGAGAGCTGCGCTACGACGGCGAGGCGCTGCCCTCGCTCGGGAGCCTGCCGGGCGCGGAGGACCGCACGATCGCGGTGTCGTCGCTGTCCAAGATCCTGGCGCCGGGGTTGCGGATCGGCTGGCTGCGGGCGCCGGCCGCCCTCCGCCACGCGCTGACGATCGCCAAGCAGGCCGGCGACCTCCACACCTCCACGATCGACCAGATGGCCGCTGCGACCGTGCTCGAGGCGGGTGGGATGGACGTGCACCTCGGGCGCCTGCGGACGGTCTACCGCGAGCGTCGTGATGCGCTCCTCGCCGGCCTCGCCGACGCGCTGCCGCCCGGCTCGAGCTGGAACGAGCCGCAGGGCGGGATGTTCGTCTGGGCCAGCCTCCCGGACGGCCACGACGCGGAGGCGCTCCTGCGGGAGGCGCTGCGCCGCGACGTCGCGTTCGTCCCGGGTGCGCCGTTCTTCGCCGGGCCGCCCGACCCCGCCACGCTGCGGCTGTCGTTCACCACGCACGACCCCGGGGAGATCGCGGAGGGCCTGCGGCGCCTCGCGGGCGCCTGGGCGGGTTGAAAGGGCATCAGCGCCGTCGCGCCCGCGAGCGCAGCAGCGCCCCGGCGCTGCCGAGCAGCAGGCCGCCGACGAGGGCGAAGGCGAGCGCCAGGCCGAGGTCGTCCGGGCCCCGGCCGTCCACCGCCTGCCACAGCAGCCAGCCGGGCAGCCCGACGGCGGCCAGCACCGCCCCGAAGCGGCGCAGCAGAAAGCCCGCGAACACGGGGAGCACGACCGCGAGGAGCACGCCCACACCCACCATGGTGGAGCAACCGGCGCCGCGCCGCTCGTGTGTCAGCCCCCACTTACCTATGGTGTGCGCTTGATGAGCGTCGGCACCGCGCCAGCCCAACGACCTCCCGCCCGGGACGCGGCGGTCGGGTCGGGCCCGGGAAGCACCCGCCTCGGCCCGCGCCTTCTGGCGCTGGCGGCCGTCGTCGTCGTGATCGGCGCGCTCGTCATGTCGCTGCCGGGCCTCGAAGACGTGCGCTCCGCCTTCCGCGACGTGCGCCCGGGCTGGCTGGGCGCCACGGTGGCCTTGGAGCTCGCCTCGTGCTTGAGCTACGTCGTCGCCTTCCGGCCCACGTTCTGCCGCAGCCTGCGGTGGGGGCTGAGTTCCCGCATCGGCTTCGCCGAGCAGGGGACGAACGTGCTCGTACCCACCGGGGGTGCCGGCGGCCTGGCCCTCGGAGCCTGGGCGCTGCGGCGTGCGGGCATGTCGACGGAGCGGATCGCGCGTCGCAGCGTCGCGTTCTTCGTGCTCACCAGCGGCGTGAACTTCGTCACCGCGATCCTCGTGGGCGTCGCGCTGGCGACCGGGATCCTGCCCACGGACCGCGGGCTCGTCTACACGCTCGGCCCGGCCGCGGCCGCCGCTGTCGTGCTCGGGGTCGTGGTGGTGCTCGGTCGCGTGCTGCCGCACCAGGACGAGGCCGGCTCCGGCCCGTCGTCGGGCCGCCTGCGCCGGCTGGCCTCCAAGGGCGGCGGGGCGCTCGGCGACGGCTTCCGCGACGCAGGGCGGCTGATCCTCTCCCGCAGCCCCGCCCTCCTACTGGGCGCGATCGGCTACATGGCGTTCGACGCCGCCGCGCTGTGGGCCGCGTTCCAGGCGCTGGGGGGCTCGCCGGACGGCGCGACCTTCATGCTCGCCTACGTGCTCGGCCAGCTCGGCGGGCTGATCCCGGTGCCCGGTGGGCTGGGCGGCACGGACGGTGGCCTCATCGGCGCGCTGGTCCTCTACGGCACCCCCGCCGCCGGCGCGACCGCGGCGGTCCTGGGCTACCGCCTCTTCCAGCTCGCCATCCCGGCGATCTTCGGGACCCTCGCGCTGGTGTCGCTGCGCAAGGACCCGGGCGTCATCTCCGGGCCCTGCGACTGAACAGCGCTAGCGCCCCAGCGTCTCCATGGCGATCTCGGCGACCTGGGTCGGGGTGCGGCCGACCCGGACGCCGACAGCCTCCAGCGCCTCGGCCTTTGCCGTCGCGGTCCCCGCGGAGCCGGAGACGATCGCGCCCGCGTGGCCCATCGTCTTGCCTTCGGGCGCGGTGAAGCCGGCGATGTAGCCCACCACCGGCTTGGTCACGTTGTCCTTGATGTACGCGGCGGCCTGCTCCTCGGCGTCGCCGCCGATCTCGCCGGACATGACGATCAGCTCGGTCTGCTCGTCGGCCTCGAAGAGCGCGATGACGTCCGTGAACGAGGAGCCCGGGACGGGGTCGCCGCCGATGCCGACGATGCTCGAGTTGCCGAAGCCGGCCAGGGCGAGCTCGTTGCCGATCTGGTAGGTCAGCGTGCCCGAGCGCGACACGACGCCGACGTTGCCCTCCTTGAAGAAGGAGGCCGGGATGATCCCGACGTTGGCCTTGCCGGGCGACAGGATGCCGGGGCAGTTCGGGCCGACGACCCGAGTCCCCGGGTGGTCGCGCTTGATCGTGTTGTAGAGCTTGAGCTCGTCGTGGGCCGGGATGCCCTCGGTGATGATCACGATGAGCTCGACGCCCGCCTCGGCCGCCTCCTGCGCGCTCGCGGCGGCGAAGGGCGGCGGCACGAAGATCATCGCCGTGTTGGCGCCGGTCTCCTTCACCGTGTCGGCCCAGTCGGCGAAGACGGGGATGCCCTCGACGTCCGTACCGGCTTTCGTCGGGTTGACGCCGCCGACGACGTTCGTCCCATAACGGCGGTTGTTGAGCGTGTGGAACGAGCCCTCGCGGCCGGTGATGCCCGCGACCGCCAGCTTCGTCTCGTCCGTGACCAGGATCGCCATCTAGTTCCCCTGCGCCAGCGCGACGACCTGCTCGGCCGCCCCGTTCATCGTCGTCGCCGCGTGCACGTTGGGCAGGGCGGCGTCCTCGAGGATCTTGCGGCCCTCGACGTCGTTCGTGCCGTCCAGGCGGACGACGAACGGCACCTCCGGCTTCAGCTGGGCGAATGCCTCGACCAGGCCCTTGGCGACCTCGTCGCAGCGGGTGATCCCGCCGAAGATGTTCAGCAGCACGGCCTTGACGGCCGGGTTGGCGAGGATCAGCTCGATCGCCTGGGTGACCTTCGCGGCGTCGGATCCGCCGCCCGCGTCGAGGAAGTTCGCCGGGGTGCCGCCGTACTGCGCGACGACGTCCAGGGTGGACATGACCAGGCCGGCACCGTTGCCCATGATCCCGATGTCGCCGTCGAGCTTGACGTAGATGACGCCTTCCTCGTGGGCCTTGAGCTCGATGGGGTCGGCGTTCGCGGAGTCGCCGAGCTCGGCGTTCTCCGGGTGGCGGAACATCGCGTTGTCGTCGAGGGTGACCTTCGCGTCGAGCGCCTTGACCTGACGGTCGGGCGTGACGATGAGCGGGTTGATCTCGGCGAGGCTCGCGTCCTCCTCGATCCACACCTCGTAGAGCGCCATGAGCGCGTCGGCGACACCCTCGACGACGTCCGCGTCGGCCCCGCCGCGCTTGGCGATGTCGACGGCGTGCTCGCGGGTGAGGCCGACCAGCGGGTCGACGGTGTCGCGGACGAGCTTCTCCGGCGTCTGCTCGGCGACGGTCTCGATCTCGACGCCGCCCTCGCTGGAGAACATCACCAGGGGCTTCTTGGCGCCGCGGTCGAGCAGGACGGAGGCGTAGTACTCGATCGCGATGTCCGAGGCCGCCTCGATCCAGACCGTGCGGACGATGTGGCCCTTGATGTCGAGGCCGAGGATGCTGGTCGCGTGCTCGCGCGCCTCGTCCTCGTTCGCGGCGAGCTTGACGCCGCCGGCCTTCCCGCGGCCACCGATGAGCACCTGCGCCTTGACCACGACGGGGTAGCCCATCTCGTTGGCGGCGGCGACGGCGTCCTCGACGGTGGTGACGGCTCTGCCGTCGGACACGGCGAGGCCGTGTCGGCCGAAGAGCTGCTTGCCCTGGTATTCGAGGAGGTCCATGGGGCGGCGGACCCTAGATGATCGATGCGGGAGGAGCCCCTGCGGCGGTCCTTCATACAATGCCTGGCGCACATGCCGCTTCCTGCGAAGGTCACTTGGGTCACGTTCGACGTCTACGGGACGCTCATCGACTGGGAGTCGGGCATCTTCGCCGCCTTCAAGAAGGAGGCGACGCGCGACGGCTTCACGCTCGAGCCGAAGGACCAAGAGCGCATCATCACGCTCTTCCACGAGTACTCGAAGGTCGTGGAGGGCGGCTCCTACGAGCTCTACGCAGAGGTGCTGCGCCAGGTCGCGGTGAAGATCGCCAAGGAGATCGGCTGGTCGCTCGAGCCCTCGCGCGCGGGCTTCCTCCCCGACTCCGTGATGCGCTGGGCGCCGTTCCGCGAGACCGCCCCGCAGCTGCGCAAGTTCTTCGCCAAGTACTCCACGGGCCTGGTCTCGAACGTCGACGACAAGCTGCTGGGCCTGACCCGCCGCCACATCCCGGGCGAGTACGACCTGGTGGTCACCGCCCAGCAGGTGCGCTCCTACAAGCCGGACCCGGCGCACTTCAACGAGTTCGCGCGGCGCGTCGGCTCGAAGAAGGGCTGGGTCCACATCGGCTCGAGCTACTACCACGACGTCGAGCCCTGCGTGAAGCTGAAGATCCCGGTGATCTGGGTCAACCGCCACAAGGAGGCGCTCGAGCCGGGGCAGAAGAAGCCGACGGCCGAGGTCAAGAACCTCCTGGAGGCCGCGAAGCTCCTCGGCGCGTAGCCGGTGCAGGTCCTGGCGGTCCACCCCGACGTGGTGGTCGCCACGTCGTCGAAGTGGCAGACGACCTGCACGGTGATCCACCACGGCGACGAGACGTTCGTCGTCGACTCCCCGCTGTTCGAGGAGGAGGTCGCGTCGCTGCCGACCCTCCTGGAGCAGATGGGCTGGGCGCTGAGCGGCCTGCTGGCCACCCACGGCGACTGGGACCACCTGCTCGGCCGCCTCGCGTTCCCCGACGCGGCGCTCGGCGTCTGCGAGACGACCGCCGCGCGCCTGAAGGGCGACATGGGAGAGGCGGCCCGCAAGCTGCGCGAGTTCGACGCCGAGGAGTACATCCAGCGCGGGCGCCCGCTGCGCCTGGGCGACGTCCAGGCGCTGCCCGTCCCGGGCCGCCTCGACATCGGCGACGAGGCGCTCGAGCTGCTTCCCGCCGACGGGCACACTCACGACGGCATGGCCGTCTGGGTGCCCTGGGCGAAGGTGCTCGTCCCCGGCGACTACCTCTCGCCCGTCGAGATCCCCTGGCTCGGCGCGCAGGGGTCGCGGACCGCCTACCTCGCCACGCTGGAGCGCCTGCGCCCCTACGTCGAGCAGGCGGAGTGGGTGGTCAGCGGCCACGGCGGCCCGATCGACGGCGTCCGCGCGCTCGCGCTCCTGCGCGAGGACGTCACCTACCTGGAGGCGCTCGCCGACGGGAACGAGGCGGGCGCGGCGGCGCTCCCGCTCGCCCGGCGCAGCAAGCCGATGCTCGCCATCCACGCCGAGAACGTCGCGCGCACCGCGTGAGCCTGCAGCACGTCGCGCTCGAGGTCGGCGAGGCCGATGCGGGCGCCGAGGTCGCGTTCTGGGCGCTGCTCGGCTTCGACGAGGTGGCGGCGCCCGCCTCGCTGCGCGAGCGCGCCCGCTGGGTGCAGCGCGGCGCGACCCAGGTCCACCTGCTCTTCGCCGACGCCCCGGTGATCCCGTCCGCGGGTCACGTCGCGGTGGTCGCGGAGGCCTTCGCCGAGACCTGCGCGCGCCTGGCCGCCGCGGGCCGCATCCCGGAGCTGCGCGCCGAGCACTGGGGCGCGCCGCGGGCGTTCGTCTCCTCGCCGGCCGGCCACCGCGTCGAGCTGATGGCGGCGCCGCCCCCGTCGTGAGCCGGCCGCCGCGCGCTCAGTCGTGCGGGAGGTGAACGCGCAGGTAGAGGTCGCGGCCGCCGTACTGCTCCGTGCTCTTGGTCTCGAAGCCGAACCCGGCGTAGAGCGCCATCGCGGCGGTGTTGCCCTCGTTGCAGTCGAGCTCCATCCGCCGCGCACCGCGCTCGATGGCCCGCTCGCGCGCGGCACCCACCAGCGCGCGCCCGAGCCCGCTGCCGCGGGCGCTCTCCGCCACGAACAGGTCCTCCAGCAGGCAGTCGGTCCCCGCGCGCCACAGTCCGTGGCGGAAGCGCAGCTGGCAGACGCCCTCCGGCGGGGAGTCCTCGTCCTTGGCGCCGAGCAGGAAGTCCGTGCCCACGTCGTCGAGGAGCTTCTCGATGCCCGCGAGAAACGCGTTCTCCGACGGCCAGTCGTAGCCGAGGTAGTCGCGAAAGCCGACCATCAGGCGAGTGACGACCTCCGCCTCGTGGGGGCCGGCGACCCAGACGTGTGCGCTCATGGCGCCCAGGCTAGATCCCGAGGACCGCGGGCAGCGCGCCGCGAAGCGCCTCGAGCGTCGCCGCCGCCTTGGCGCGCGCCGCGGCGAGGTCTCCGTCCGTCACCGGCACCACCGCCTCGAGGTAGGCCTTGAGCTTGGGCTCGGTGCCGCTCGGGCGCACGACCACGCGGGCGCCGCCGGCCAGGCGCAGGATCACGACGTCAGCCGGAGGGCGGTCGCCAGGGTCCGTGAGCAGGTCCCGGAGCTCCTCGACGGCGATGCCGCCGAGCTGCCGCGGCGCCGCGGCCCGCAGGCGCGCCATCGCGGCGGCGATGACGTCGACGTGCTCGACCCGTACCCCCAGCTGGTCGGTGGCGTGGACGCCGTGCTCGCGCGCGAGGTCGTCGAGGCGGTCGATCAGCGTGCGGCCCTCCGCCTTCAGCTCGGCGGCGCGCTCGGCCAGCAGCAGCGCCGCGGAGATCCCGTCCTTGTCGCGGACCACCCAGGTCGCCGAGGCGTAGCCCAGCGCCTCCTCGTAGCCGAAAGCGAGGGGGTCGAACGCGCGCACCACCCACTTGAGGCCGGTGAGCGTCTCGGCGTAGGGGACGCCCCGGGCCGCGGCGACCTTCCCCAGCAGCGACGAGGACACCAGGGTCGCGGCCACGGGCCCGGGCCGGTGGCGCAGGACGTGGTCGGCGAGCAGCACGCCCACCTCGTCGCCGGTGAGCACCCGCGCGCCGACGGCCGCGGCGCAGCGGTCGGCGTCCGGGTCGAGCGCGACCACGAGGTCGGCGCCGACCGCCGCGCCGTGCGCCAGCACGCGATTCATGGCGCCGGGCTCCTCCGGGTTGGGGAACGCGACGCTCGGGAAGTCGGGGTCCGGCTCGGCCTGGCTGGGCTCGAAGGACGGCGCGGCGAAGCCCGCGTGGGTGAAGACGGCCTCGAGCGTGGCGCGGCCGACGCCGTGCATCGCGGTGGCGGCGACCCGCAGCTCCCGGTCGGGGACGAGCGACAGCCCGGCGGTCGCGGCGATATAGGCCTCGAGCAGCTCGGAACCGACGCGCGGCCCTGGATCGTCGAGCGGGATCGCCGCCGCAGGGCCGACCGCCGCGATCAGCGCCTCGATCCTGGCGTCGGCGGGTGGGATGAGCTGCGCGCCATCGCCGAGGTAGACCTTCAGGCCGTTGTCGGCGGGCGGGTTGTGCGAGGCGGTGACCATGACCCCGGCGGCCGCGCCGAGCCGCCGGACGGCGAAGGCGAGCACGGGCGTCGGCAGCTGCGCGGGCAGCAGCAGCGGCTGCAGCCCGGCGCCCCGCAGGACCGCTGCGCAGTCCTGCGCGAAGTCAGCGCTGCCGTGGCGCGCGTCGCAGCCGATGACGACGCGAAGGGGCGCAGCGGCCTCGCGCCCCAGATACGCGGCCAGGCCAGCCGCAGCGCGCCGCACAACCGCGCGGTTCATGCCGTTCGGCCCGGCCCGCAGCGGCCCGCGGAGCCCGGCCGTCCCGAAGCGCAGCGGCGCGGCGAAGCGGGCACGCAGCTCGGCCTCGTTGCCTGCGGCCAGCAGCGCCGAGAGCTCCGCGGCGGTGGCGGGATCGGGGTCGTCGGCGATCCAGCTCGAGACCTCCTCATGCAGCGCGGCGTCCACGCGGGACATCCTGCCGCGTTGCGTGAAACCCCGCTTGCAACCCACCCGGCCAGGCGCAAGGGTGACCGCCATGAGCGTGGTGCGCGACGCGATCGAGGTCAAGAAGCACGGTGGCGCGCTGGAGCGCGAGGTCATCGAGGCGGTGGTCGCGGGCTACACCTCCGGCGACATCCCGGACTACCAGATGAGCGCCTTGCTCATGGCGATCCGCCTGGTCGGAATGGAGCCCGGCGAGACCCTCGACCTCACCCGCGCCATGGCCGAGTCCGGCCCGCGTTACTCGTTTCCCGACTGCGTCGACAAGCACTCCACGGGTGGGGTCGGCGACAAGGTCACCCTCTGCGCGCTGCCGCTCGTGGCCGCCTGCGGGGTGCCGGTCGCCAAGCTCTCCGGCCGCGGCCTGGGCATCACGGGCGGGACCATCGACAAGCTCGAGGCGATCCCGGGCTTCGAGGTCACCTTGGGCGAGGAGCGCTTCCGCCGTCAGGTCGACGACATCGGCTTCGCGCTGGCCGAGGCGGGCGAGCTCGCCCCTGCCGACAAGGCGATCTACGCGCTGCGCGACATCACCGGGACGGTCGACTCGATCCCGCTCATCGGCTCCTCCATCGTCTCCAAGAAGGTCGCCACCGGCGCCGGCCACCTGCTCTACGACGTCAAGGCGGGCTCGGGCGCGTTCATGGGCAGCCTGGAAGAGGCCCGCGCGCTGGCCGAGACCTTGATCCGCCTCAGCCGCGAGCTCGGCATCACCGCCAGCGCCTTGATCACCGACATGGACACCGCGCTCGGGAGCGCGATCGGCAACGCGCTGGAGGTCCGCGAGAGCGTCGCGTTCCTGCGCGGGGAGCCCGTGCGCGCCGACCTCGCCGAGGTCTGCCGCCACGTCCCCGTTCGCCTGCACGAGCTACCCGGCGGCGTCGCGGACGCCGGCGCCGCCGTCGACGCGGCGCTCGCCAGCGGCGCGGGCTACGCCAAGCTCGAGGAGGTCGTCCGCGCGCAGGGCGGCGACGTGGAGGCGCTCGCCGACCTGCCGGTCGCCGCGGTCGCCGGCGAGCTCCAGGCGCCCGAGGAGGGCGTGGTCGCGCGCCTGGACGCCCGCGGCGTCGCGCGCGCCTCGCTGGCGCTGGGCGCCGGGCGCCAGCAGAAGGGCGACGCGCTCGACCTCGGCGCGGGCGTCGAGCAGCTCGTGCGCCCGGGCGACGCGGTCGAGCGCGGCCAGCCCGTCGCGCGGCTCTACGGCACCCGCGGCGTCGAGCAGGCCATGGAGCACCTGCGCGGCGCGCTGGAGGTCGGCCGAGAGCCCTCCACCCCCGGGCCCCACATCCTGGCGCGGTTGTGAGCCAGCTCCAGGGGCTCATCGGCCTGGCGGCGATCCTGGCGCTGGCCTGGGCCGCATCGGCCGACCGCCGTCGCATCGCCTGGCGCACCGTCGCCCTCGGCCTTGCGCTCCAGGTCGCCTTCGCCCTCCTCGTGCTGAAGTTCGGACCTGGTCGGCTACTCGCTGCTCGGCGCTCCGCTGAAGTACCTGCTGGCCGCCAGCCTGATGAACGCGCCCGACTCGCTGTACATCGCCAAGATGTTCATGCCCGAGACCGAAGCGCCCGAGCAGGACGCCGGCAGCATCCGGGACGTCAAGGACGAGGAGTCCGCGAACGTCATCGA
>JBBQZE010000035.1:0-17376 GCA_038207985.1 Solirubrobacterales bacterium | reverse complement strand
CGGCATGGTCGCAGCCCGTCGTCGCCTCACCGCTTTCGCTGCGCTTACGGCGCTGACGGCCGCCGGATGCGGCGACCAGGAGAGCCGGACGGCGCGGGAGTTCCCCGCCGCGGGTGCCGACACGGCGGCCGTGACGCAACCCTCCACCGCGTCGGCCCCGCGGGCGGCCGCGGGCGCGGGGCCGACCGGGCTACGGCTCGTCGGCGTCGGCCGCTTCGACCAGCCGCTCTACGTGACCGCGCCGCCCGGCGACACGCGCCGGCTGTTCGTCGTCGAGCAGCCCGGGCGCATCCGGGTGGTGCGCGCCGGCAAGGTCCTCGCGACGCCGTTCCTCGACGTCCGCAAGCTCGTGACCAGCGGCGGCGAGCAGGGGCTGCTGTCCGTCGCCTTCCCGCCGGACTACGCCAAGAGCGGCCGCTTCTACGTCTACTACACCGACAAGCAGGACAAGCAGCGGGTCGTCGAGTACCGGCGTGACCGCGCCGACCGCGCCGACCCCGCGTCCGCGCGGACCGTGCTGCGGATGGACGATCCCGAGGCGAACCACAACGGGGGGCTGATGCGCTTCGGACCCGACGGGCTGCTGTACGTGGGCACCGGGGACGGCGGCGGGGGCAACGACCAGCACGGCGCGCGGGGCAACGCGCAGGACCTCTCCTCGCTGCTCGGCAAGCTGCTGCGCATCGACCCGCGCGCGGCGGGCTCGGCGCCCTACCGGGTGCCGGCGTCGAACCCGTTCGTCGGGCGCGCCGGCGCGCGCGGCGAGGTCTACTCCTACGGCCTGCGCAACCCTTGGCGCTTCTCCTTCGACCGCCGCACGGGCGCCCTGAGCATCGGCGACGTCGGCCAGGACCAGATCGAGGAGGTCGACTCGGTCGGCCGCGGCGGCGGCCGCGGGGCGAACTTCGGCTGGCGCCCCCTGGAGGGCAAGCGGGTCAACTTCCCTGGCGAGCGCGCGTCCGGCGCCGTCGCTCCGGTCATCACCAAGCGCCACGCCGACGGCTGGTGCTCGATCACCGGCGGCGAGGTCGTGCGCGACCCGGCCCTGCCGTCGCTCGCCGGGCAGTACCTCTACGGCGACTTCTGCCAGGGCCGCATCAGGGCGGCGCGCCTCGGTCCCGGCACCGCCACCGGGGACCGCCGGCTGGCCCTCAAGAAGGTCGACTCGCTGTCCTCGTTCGGCCAGGACGCCCGCGGCCGGATCTACGTCGTGTCGACTAGCGGGCCCGTCTACCGGCTGGCGGCCCGCTAGTGACAGCGGCCGCCGGGACGCGGTCGCCGCGCCGGTCCCGCGCCCGCGCGCGCCAGGGGGTCGGTGCGAGCGGCGCCTCGACGCGCAGCACGTCGAAGGCCGCCTCGAGGTCACGACCGATGTCGACGAGGTCCGGGACCACCTCGGCGTCCGCGGTCAGGCCGACGTGGAGGCGCTCGGCGTAGGAGATGCAGCCGAGCGTGAGGCCGCGCCCGGAGGGCACCGGCACCGAGGGCAGCAGGGAGCGCAGCGGGCGCCCGAGCAGCGAGAGCTCGACGGTCGGGCCCGGGACGTTCGAGATGACGGCGGCGTAGTCGGCCGCGCCCATGACGAGCCGGGCAAGCCCGCGCTGGGCCACGTCGGGCAGCCCGTCGGCGGCGCGGGACAACGCGTCCAGCGGCGCGGCGGCGCCACGGGCCTTCACGGCGCGCGTGCGGTCGCGCACCCGGCGCAGGACGGTGACCGGGTCGCTCTCGCCTGTCGGCAGCTCGACGTAGACGAGCGAGATGCGGTTTCCGAGCGCGTCGGCCGGGCCGGCGCCGCGGACGTTCACGGGGACGGCGACCTTCAGCCCGTCCACGGCCTCCCCGCGCCGGCGGAGCGCCCGGCCGAGCGCGAGCGTGCAGGCGGCCAGCAGCGTGTCGTTGAGCGTCGCCCCGTGCCGGCGCCCGGCCGCGCGGGCCCCCTCGAGGCCGACCTGCGCCCACGCGACGTCGCGCCGGTGGGTGCGGTTGGCCTGGAGGCTGGTCGACGGCCCGCGATGCGTCAGGGCCTCGATCGCCCCTGCGGCATCCCGCGCGCCCGCGCCCGTGTCGCGCAGGGCGCGCGCGACCTCGAGGACGGCGTGGGAGCCCTTGGCGACGGTGGCGCGGGGCTGGGCGACACGCCCGCCGAGCCCGGCGGCGAGCTCCCGGCCGGGGACGGGCAGTGAGCGCGCGGGCGTGCTCGGCTCCCACGGCTCCTCAGGGAGGCCGGGTGCCTCGGGGCCGAAGAGCAGCAGCGCGACCTGCATCGCGGCGATGCCGTCCACGAGCGCGTGGTGCGCCTGCCCGACGAGCGCGAAGCCGTCGCCGGCCAGGCCCGTGACGAGGGCGATCCGCCACAGCGGCGCGTCCGGGTCGAGCGGCGCGGAGATCAGGACCCCGGCGGCCTCGCGGAGCTCCGCCGTGCCGCCGGGTGCGGGAAGGCTCACCGCGTAGACGTGGCGGGCGAGGTCGAAGTCCGCAGCGTCCTCCCAGCGCGCGCTGCCGAGTCCGAGGGCGGGGCGGACGACGCGGCGGCGGAAGCGGGGGACGAGGTGCAGCCGCGCGGAGAGGTGCCGGCGCAGCTGGGCCAGCGGCGGGGGTGTCCCCCCGAAGCGCATCGTCCAGCCGACCACCAGCGGTGCGGTGGGGGTGTCGAGCGCGAGGAACGAGGCGTCGAGGGCGCTGAGGTGGTCGGAACGGGGCACCGGGTCCTCTCCATCCTCCCATGCCCGCGGGCCGCGCGTCCCGTGCATGATGTCGAGCGTGCCCGTCCACCTGGTCCGCGCCGACAACCCCGGGCCGTTCACCCTCGAGGGGACCAACACGTGGGTCGTGGACGACGACCAAGGCGCCTGGGTGGTGGACCCGGGCCCCGCGTCGCCCGGCCACCTCGACGCTGTCGCCGCGCGTGTCGCGGCCACCGGGCGCCCGTGGCGCGGCGTGCTGCTGACGCACGACCACGCCGACCACGCGGAGGGTGTCGGGCGGCTGCTGGAACGCACCGGTGCCGCGCCGGTCCACGCCGCCCGGGGGGAGGTCGACGTGCTGCTCGCCGACGGCGACCGCGTCGGCCCGCTCGTGGTCGTCGCGACCCCCGGGCACGCACCCGACCACCTCGCCTTCGTGCTGGACGACGCGCTGCTCAGCGGCGACGCGGTCCTGGGCCGCGGGTCGGTCTTCGTCTGGCCGTCGCCGGGCGCGCTGCGCTCCTACCTCGCGGCGCTCGAGCGCCTGCAGGGCATGGGCCTGCGACGGATCCACCCGGGGCACGGCCCGCTGGTGGAGGACGCGCCGGCCAAGCTCGCGGAGTACCTCGGGCACCGGCGCGCGCGCGAGGAGCGCCTGCTCGCCGCGCTCGCGGACGGCGCGCGCGGCGTCGACGAGCTGCTCGACCGGGCGTGGAGCGAGGTCCCCGCGGGCTTGCGCCCGGCGGCCGCGGTCACGCTCGCCGCGCACCTCGACAAGCTCGCCGAGGAGCACCGGCTGCCCGTCGGCGTCGAGCGCCCGGCGCTCGGCGGCTGACGCGTGGCGGATCGTGACGCCTGGGTGGCACGCGCTTAGCCCGCCTTCACCTCGACGCGGTGTCATCGGCGGATGGAATCGACCGTCAGCAGTCCAGCCGCCGGTGACACCACGCAGATCGCCGCGATCCCGCTCGTCGGGCACGCGACCCGCAGCCGAGCCCTGCACGTCCCGCAGCTGGCGCCGGGGGAGTACCTGGCCATCGACGACGGCGGGGAAGTCGTCGTCGTCCCCCTCACCCAAGAGGTCACGCGCATCGGGCGGGCCTTCTCGGCCGACATCCGCCTCGAAGCCGCCGCCGTGTCCCGCCGGCACGCGCTCGTCGTCCGCGAAGGCGACACGTCGTACGTGCTCGACGACCGGTCCGTCAACGGCGTCTGGCTCAACGGGGAGCGCGTCGAGCGCGCGCCGCTGGCCTCCGGCGACCGGATCCTGATCGGCGGAATCGCCCTGCAGTACGTCTCGCGACCTGCAGGGGACGAGCAGCCGTAGGTCGCACGAGCTATCACAGCGCAGCCGGACAAGTATTGGACGGCTCACAGCACCCGTCGTACATTCAGACTCTCTCCGCTCCACCCATGCAGTCCCGCAGCGCCCCCGCTCTCTCCTCCTCGGGGGCGTTGCTCGTTCCGGAGCCCTTGGTCGCGTCGGCGCCCGCTCGCTAGGGTCGCCACGTGGAGCTCAGGCACCTCCGGTACTTCCTGGCGGTCGCGGAGGAGCTCCACTTCCGACGCGCCGCCGAGCGGCTGCACATCTCGCAGCCGCCGCTGTCGCAGCAGGTGCGCGCGCTGGAAGCCGAGCTCGGCGTCGTCCTGCTCGAGCGCAACCGGCGTGGCGTGGCGCTCACCCCGGCCGGGTCGGTCTTCCTCGCCGAGGCGCGGGTCATCCTCGCGGCCGTGGACACCGCCGCGGAGTCCGCTCGCAGCGTCGCCCGCGGCGCCGCGGGGCGGCTCTCGATCGCCTTCGTCGGCTCCGCGATGCACAGCGCGCTGCCCGCGGTGCTCCGGGCCCACCGGCTCGCGTTCCCCCAGGTCGAGCTCGCCCTCCGCGAGCTGCCGACGGGCGGCCAGGCCGAAGCGCTGCGCGCGGGCCGCATCGACGTCGGCGTCATCCGCCCGCCGGTCGATGAGCCCGACCTCACGGTGGAGACCATCCACTCCGAGCCCGTCGTCGTCGCACTGCCCGACG
Organism: Solirubrobacterales bacterium; assembly: GCA_038207985.1. Classification (GTDB taxonomy): domain Bacteria; phylum Actinomycetota; class Thermoleophilia; order Solirubrobacterales; family Solirubrobacteraceae; genus Paraconexibacter. The sequence goes on along the minus strand of JBBQZE010000035.1, from coordinate 12,669 downwards.
GGCACCGGCTGGCCGCTCGCGAGCAGGTGGCCCTCGGGGACCTGCTGGGAGAGGGCTTCGTGCTCCTGGCCCGGCGCGAGACGCCCGGGTTGCACGACACCCTGCTGCGGGCGCTCGCCGAGGCCGGCGGCGCGCCCCGCGTCGTGCAGGAGGTGCGCGAGATGCAGACCGTGGTGGGCCTGGTGGCCGCGGGGCTCGGCGTCTCGCTCGTTCCGGCCTCGGTGGGCGCGGACGCGCACGCCGGGATCGCCTACCGGCCGGTGGCCGACCCGGCGCCGACGGTGTCGCTCGCGCTCGCGTGGCGGACGGCCGACCGCTCGGCCGTGCTCGACGCGTTCCTCGAGACCGCGCGCGCACACGCGTCAGGCTGACGGCCGGGCGGCGCACCCCCGGGCTCAGCCCGCGGTGGCGAAGGACGGCGCGTGCGGCGGGGGGGCGCCCGTCGCACCACCGGCGGCGCCCGACTGCGGCGCGGTGCCGGGCCCGGCGGCGACCGGGCCGGAGCTCGTGCCGTGAGGGGTTGGGGCCGGGCCGGCCGGCACCGGCGTGGCGCCGGCGTGGTCCGGGGTGCCGGTGGCCGGGGCGCCGGCTTGCGGCCCGCCGGCCGGGGCGAGGGGCTCGGGGTCGGCGGCGTCGGCGGGCGCGAGCGCGCCGCCTGCCGTGTCCGCGGTCAGTGCGTCGCCGCCGTCCGCGCCCTCGAGCACGGTGCCGCTCCCGGCGTCGCCCCACCCCGCGGTCTCGTCCGGGGCGACGACGGCATCCGGGGCCTCGACGAGCCCGGCGGTGACGGCGGCGGCGGGTGGCACCACCGCTGTCGCCGCGACGGGACCCTCGACGCGTCGCGCCACGAGCGCAGCGGGGAGCAGGCGCGGAGCCTGCGGGCGAGCGCGGCCGGCGCGGTGCACCTGTGCCGCGGCAGCAGCGGCAGGTCGCGCCAGGTGGGACAGCTCGCGCGAGGCGCCGATCGCGCCGCCGCCCACGACCGCTGCGCAGCACACCAGCGCGGCGACCTTCGCCGTCCCGCCCGCGGCGAGGAGGCCGGAGGCCACGGCGCCGCCCCCGCCGCCACCTGCGGTCGCGGCCGCACCGCTGCCCGCACCGCCGAGACCGAGCAGCTTGGCCACGAGCCCCCACCCCGACGCCGGGGCGCCGAGGGCCGCGAAGCCCTCGCGGACGCGGCGCAGCTCGCTGCGGTACTCCTCGCAGCCCGAGCACTCGTGGAGGTGCCGACGGGCACGCGCGCTGACCTTCACTCCGCGGTCGTGCGCGGCGGCGACGTCCTCGCGGATCTCGACGCACGCCGTGTCGCGGGCCTCGCGCGCCTCGACGAGGCCGATCCTGGCCCGGACGAGCAGCGACTTCACCGCGGGCAGGGAGACGCCGAGCGCGTCGGAGAGCTCCGCGTAGGCGAGGCCCTCCATCTCGCGCATGAGCAGCGCCGAGCGCTGCTGGTCCGGGAGCCGGCGGACGTCGGCGACGAGCTGGCGCAGGTCGTCGCGGTGCTGCAGGTCGGTCCACGGGTCGCCTCTGGGCCCGGCCAGCGTGCCGTCCTGCAGCTCGGCGCACGCCTGGTTGGCGGGCCGGCGCATGTGGTCGATGCAGCGGTTGTGCGCGACGCGGTAGAGCCAGGCCCGCAGGGTGACGGGCCGCCCGTCGGCGCGCAGGGTCCCGTAGGCACGCAGGAAGACGTCCTGCAGAGCGTCCTCCGCGTCGGCGTGCGAGCCCGCGAGCATCTGCCGCGTGTAGGCGAGCAGGCGGAGGCGGTAGCGGTCGTGGATGACGCGGAACGCATCGTCGTTGCCCTGCCGGAACAGGACGACGAGCTGGTCGTCGGAGCGCAGGCGCAGGAGGCGGCCGCCACGCGGGGCGGCCAGAGACGCAGGTGCTGTGAGAGACGCGACCTCCATGCCCGTTCGGGACACTAACGGCGCCGGGGGGCGAGGGTTGCGGAGTTGCTGACAGGCCGTCAGCCGAGGCCGGCGAGGAGAGCCTGGACGACCCCCAGCAGGCGCTCGCGGCCCGCCGCCCGCTCGCCCCGCACGAAGTGGGAGTAGTCCTCGGCGCGGAAGGGCGCCAGCAGCACATGGGCGAGCACGTCGATGTCGAGCTCCGGGTCCAGCTCGCGCAGCAGCAGCCGCACGTGGGTGTGGTAGGCGCTGTACGGACCGCCACCGAAGCGCGCCCCGGGTGGGGCCATGCGCTGGGCCTCGAGGATGAGCTCGCCGTGGCGGTCCATGAAGCAGCTCAGGGCGCTGAAGAAGGCCAGCAGGCGCTCCCGCGGAGGCGCGCCGGGGCCGAGCGGCGGCGGGCCGCGCAGCAGGTCTTCCTGCAGGGTCGTGTCCTCGGACTCCAGGAGCGCGAGCGCGAGGCCGCTGCGGTCGCCGAAGCGCCGGTAGAGCGTCCCCTTGCCGACCTGCGCGTCGGCGGCGATGTCGTCCATCGAGACGTTCTGCACGCCGCGCTCGGCGAACAGCCGGCGCGCCGTGCAGAGGATCCGCTCGCGGTTGCGGGCGGCGTCCGAGCGCTCCACGCGCCCCGCCGGCTGCAGGACGGTCAGCTCGATGGGGCGGCGGTCGACCATCTCGACGGGCAGCGTAGTCCCGCTGCCCCCGGGATGGCCGAGCACCTCAGGCCGCCACGGCCGAGGGCTGCGCCGCGGCGACGAGCTCCGCCACGATCGAGACGAGCTCCGCGTGGAGGGCGGGCTCGACGAGGCGGCCCTCGCCGTCGAAGGCCTGGGCGGCCTGCCCGACGGGCAGCTCGCGGTCCACGACGTCCGCGCCGATCGCGTCTAGGACCTTGCGGACCTCGGCCTGGGCCCAGACGGCGCCGAACAGTCCGGTGCTGGTCCCGACGACTGCGGCGGGCTTGCCCCGTAGGGGGTTCGTGGCCGACGGCCGCGAGACCCAGTCGAGCGCGTTCTTCAGCACGCCGGGCAGCGAGTGGTTGTATTCCGGCGTCGCGATGAGCACGGCGTCGGCCCGGGCGACCGCGTCGCGCAGGGCGCGCACCGACCCGTGGGGGTCGTGCTCGTCGTCCTCGGAGAAGGGCGGGATGCTGCCCAGGTCCTCGTGGAGGACGAGCTCGACCCCGGCCGGCAGCGTGTCCGCTGCCGCCCGGAGGAGGGTCGTGTTCCACGAGTCCCGGCGCAAGCTCCCGGAGATGGCCAGGACGCGCATCGCCTACGCCTGCACGAACGCGAGGTCGAGGGTGAGCGTGACCTTGTCGGCGAGCGCGAAGCCGCCCTTGGGCAGCGGGGCGTTCCAGTTCAGGCCGAAGGCCGTGCGGTCGACGGTGGTCTCGACCGTGATGCCGATGCGGGTGTTGCCCATGGCGTCCTCGGTGGCCTCGGTGATCTCGCCGCGGCCCTCGACGCGTTGCGTCGAGCCCTTGATCGTGAGGTCGCCGGTGATCGCGACCTCTTCGCCGGTGCGGGTGAACGAGGTCGAGGTGAAGGTCAGCGCCGGGTGCTCCTCGACGGCGAAGAAGTCAGCGGACATGACGTGGCCCTTGAAGTCCGGGTTGTCGATGTCGATCGAGTCGACCGAGACGGTGCCGGTCAGCGTGACGGTGCCGTCGCCCGCGGCGTCGAGGGTCGCGGAGACGTCCTTGAACTCGCTACGGAAGGTGGTGACCGCCATGTACTTGACGGCGAAGCCGGCGGACGAGTGGATCGGGTCGAGCTGCCAGGTGCCGGTCGGGACTGCGGTGTCGAGCGTGGGGGTGGACATGCTGGGGGACTCCAGTCGGTCGAATGATGCGGACCGGAGTCCGCTTGTGTCACGCACTGTAGCGGACTTCGGTCCGGTTACAGATCTTTTGCGCGAGGCTGTCCGAACGGGTACACCCCGCCCATGGAGCCACGTCCGCCGCTGCCCCCGTTCACCGAGGAGACCGCGCGCCAGAAGGTGCAAGCCGCCGAGGACGCGTGGAACGGCCGCGACCCCGATCGGGTCGCCGGCGCCTACAGCCCCGACTCCAAGTGGCGCAACCGCGACGAGCACTTCGAGGGCCGGGAGGCGATCGTGGCCTTCCTGCGGCGTAAGTGGGAGCAGGAGCGCGACTACAAGCTCGAAAAGCGCCTCTGGTCGTTCAGCGGTAACCGGATCTCCGTGGCCTTCGAGTACGAGTGCCGCGACGCGAGCGGCCAGTGGTGGCGCTCCTACGGCAACGAGCAGTGGGAGTTCGATGACGACGGGTACATGCGGCGCCGCGAGGCGTCGATCAACGACACCCCGATCGAGGAGGCCGACCGCCGGCTCTGAACGCCGTCTGTCAGTCCGTCCGGCCCGCGCCCGACCATCAGGGCGTGCACTTCCTCGTCCGCCTCGTCTGCTCCGACCCCGTCTGCGCGGAGCGCGTCGACGAGGTCGTGGGCTCGCTCGAGGCGCTCCACGCGCTCGCGTGCGACTGCGGTTGCACCTGGGAGCTGCTCGCCGTGTCGCTGGACGCGGGCGAGGTCGCGGTCCCGGCCTGACGGCGCTGGTCGGCGCGGACAGGCTCGGGTGCCCGCGCTGTCCGCCGTGGACCCCTCCCGGCGCTGCATACTGCGAGCACAACGACCCAGGGGGCTGCAGTGGCTGAGTACGCGGTTGTCGATCCGGCGACGGGCGAGACCATCAAGGAGTACCCGACCATCGACGCCGCCGGGCTCGAGGCCGTGGCGGCCCGGGTCCATGGCGCCCACGCGGCGTGGAGCGCGCGCACCGTCGAGGAGCGCGCAGCGATCGTCCGGCGCATCGGCGAGCTGCACGGCGAGCGCAGGGATGAGCTGGCGGCGATCATCGTGCGCGAGATGGGCAAGCCCGTCGAGCAGTCGCTCGGCGAGGTCGACTTCTGCGTGGCGATCTACGACTACTACGCCGACAACGCCGTGAAGCTGATGGCCGACGAGCCGATCGAGCTGCTCGACGGCGACGGCTCCGCGCTGATCCGCCGCGGCTCCATCGGCGCGCTGCTCGGGATCATGCCGTGGAACTACCCCTACTACCAGGTGGCACGCTTCGCCGGCCCGAACCTGGCCATCGGCAACACCGTGGTGCTCAAGCACGCGCCGCAGTGCCCTGAGTCGGCGGCGGCCATCGAGCAGCTCTACCGCGACGCCGGCGTGCCCGCGGACGCCTACGTGAACATCTACGCCACCAACGACCAGGTGGCCGGGCTGATCGCCGACCCGCGGATCCAGGCCGTGTCGCTGACGGGCTCAGGCCGCGCGGGGGCCGCCGTCGCCGAGATCGCCGGGCGCAACTTGAAGAAGGTCGTGCTCGAGCTCGGCGGCTCCGACCCGTTCCTCCTGTTGGGCACGGACGACATGGACGCGGTGGTCGAGGCGGCGGTCGGCGCCCGGATGGAGAACGCGGGGCAGGCATGCAACGCGGCCAAGCGCTTCGTGGTGGTCGACGAGCTCTACGAGCCGTTCCTCGAGAAGCTCACGGCGGCCCTGACGCAGGTGCAGGGAGGCGACCCGTCCTCGCCGGACACCGCCATGGGCCCGCTCTCGTCAGCGGGCGCTGCCGAGCGCCTCCAGGAGCAGGTCAAGCTCGCCACGGACGGGGGCGCGACGCTCGTGACCGGCGGCGGCCGCGACGGGAACTTCTTCGAGCCGACGGTCCTGACCGGGATCACGCCGGACAACCCCGCCTACCGGGAGGAGTTCTTCGGGCCGGTCGCCCAGGTCTTCCGGGTCGGCTCGGAGGAGGAGGCCGTCGCGCTGGCCAACGACACGCCGTACGGTCTGGGGTCCTACGTCTTCACGGACGATCCCGACCAGGCGCTGCGCGTCGCCGACCAGATCCAGGCCGGGATGGTGTTCGTCAACCTCGTCGGTGCCGAGGGTGCCGAGCTGCCCTTCGGCGGCGTGAAGGGCTCGGGCTTCGGCCGCGAGCTCGGCCGCTACGGCGCGGACGAGTTCGTCAACAAGAAGCTCATCCGCGTGGCAGGCTGAGCGAGGAAGGTGGGCTGTGGCGCGGGGTCGACCTAGACTCCCGCGCCATGGTCAACGTCGTCATCTCCTCCGCCGCCCGCACTGCCGTGGGCTCCTACGGCAAGTCCCTGAAGGACGTGCCGCCGACCGAGCTCGGACGGATCGCCGCCGTGGAGGCGCTCGAGCGCGGCCGCACCAAGCCGGAGGACGTCGAGGCCGTGGTCTTCGGCAACGTCATCCACACGGAGTCCAAGGACATGTACATGGCGCGGGTCGTCGGCGTGAACGCCGGGGTCCCGACCGACACGCCCGCCTTCACCGTCAACCGCCTCTGCGGCACCGGGGTGCAGGCCATCGTCTCGGCCACCCAGCAGATCCAGACCGGTGAGGCGCGCGTCGCGCTGGCCGGGGGCGCCGAGTCGATGAGCCGCGGGCCGTACTGGCTGCCCGAGGCGCGCTGGGGCGCGAAGATGGGTCCGGGCAAGATGGTCGACCCGGTGATGGGCGGCCTCACCGACCCCTTCCACGAGATCCTCATGGGTGTCACGGCGGAGAACCTCGCCGAGCGCCACGGCATCACGCGCGAGCGCCAGGACGCCTTCGCCGTGCTCTCCCACCAGCGTGCCTCGAAGGCCCAGTCCGACGGCCTCTTCGACGAGCAGGTCGTCGGCGTGCCCGTCAAGGTCAAGCGCGAGACGGTGGACTTCCTGAAGGACGAGCACATCCGCCACGGCATCGACGCCGCGGGCATGGGCAAGCTGCCCACCGTCTTCAAGAAGGAGGGCGGCACGGTGACCGCCGGCAACGCCTCCGGCATGAACGACGCGGGCGCGGCGGTCGTCCTCATGGAGGAGGAGCGCGCCCGCGAGCTCGGCGCCCCCGTCCGCGCGCGGATCCTGTCCAACGCCTCCTGCGGCGTGGACCCGAAGTACATGGGCATCGGGCCGGTCCCCGCGATCCAGAAGGTGCTCGCCCGCTCGGGCGTCGCCCTCGACGACATCGGCGTCATCGAGCTCAACGAGGCGTTCGCCGCCCAGGCGATCGCGGTGATGATGGAGCTCGGGATCGACGACGAGGACCCCAAGGTCAACCCGAACGGCGGCGCCATCGCGCTCGGCCACCCGATCGGCGCCACCGGCGCGATCATCACGGCCAAGATCATGGACGAGATGGAGCGCTCCGACCACGAACTCGGCCTCGTGTCGCTGTGCATCGGTGGCGGGCAGGGCATCGCCATGCTGCTTCAGCGCGTCGACTCCTAGGAGCGGATCGAGCGCTGGTACTGGTGGACGGCCAGCGGCGCGCAGACGACGACGATCCCGACGGCCCACAAGAGCGTGTAGCTGACGGGGTGGGCCACGGGCCACGAGGCCCCCGGCGGCGCGACACCGCCGGGGTTCTCGAAGAGGTGGCGCAGCGCGTTGGCCAGCGAGGAGGTGGGGTTCCACTCCGCGAACGTCCGCAGCACCCCGGGCAGGGTGCTGGTCGGCACGAAGGTGCTGGCGATAAAGGTGATCGGGAAGATCACCGTGAAGGCGACGCCCTGCACCCCCTCGGGCGTGGCGACGAGGCTGCCCATGAGCACCCCCACCCAGATCATCGCGAAGGAGAAGGCGATCATCAGGCCGTAAGCGGCTAGGACGTTCCCCACGCCGGAGTGGATCCGCCAGCCGATGACCAGCCCGGTCGCGGTCATGAACGCGATCGGCAGCAGAGAGCGGAACAGGTTGGCGACCGCGTGCCCCGCGAGGAAGCTCGCGCGCGGGATCGGCAGCGAGTGGAAGCGGTCGATGGCGCCGTTGTTGCGGTCCTGCGAGAGGGCCAGCGCGACCCCGAAGCACCCGAAGACGATCGTCTGGGCGAAGATCCCGCCGATCAGGAACTCCTTGTAGGAGCCGCCCCCGGGCACCGCGATCGCGCCGCCGAAGACGTAGGCGAACAGCAGCACGAACATCACGGGCTGGATCGTGGCGTCCGTCAGCGCCTCGGGCTGGCGGCGCATGTGGACGAGCCCGCGTCGGGCGATCACCCAGGTGTCGCTGACGAAGGTGCTGCGGGCGGGGGCGCTCGTGGCGGGCGTGCTCATCGGACCTCCTCGAGGGTGGCGGCATCGGCACCTGCGTCGGTCGTCGGCTCGGGTGCGCGCCCGGTCAGGATCAGGAACGCGTCGTCGAGGGTCGGCTGGCGCAGCCCGAGGTCCTCGACGACGATGCCCTCGTCCACGAGCGCGGCGGCCAGCGCGGCGATGTCGGCCGCGCCGCCGGCGGCGGGGGCGGTCGCGGCCCGGGCGGGCACATCGACGGCGGGCGCGGCACGGGCGATGCGCTCGACCAGCGCGGTGGCGCGGGCGAGGTCGGCAGCGTCGGCGACCACGACGTGCAGCTGGTCGCCGCCGACCTGGCGCTTGAGGCTGCGGGCGTCCCCGCGGGCGATCACCCGCCCGTGGTCGACCACCACGATCTCGTCGGCGAGGCGGTCGGCCTCCTCGAGGTACTGGGTGGTCAGCAGGACGGTGACGCCACCGTCGACCAGGCCCTCGAGCACCGCCCACAGCTCGTTGCGGGCGCGCGGGTCGAGGCCGGTCGTGGGCTCGTCGAGGAACAGCACCTGCGGGGCGGCGACCAGCGTGGCGGCGAGGTCGAGGCGCCGCCGCATGCCGCCCGAGTAGTGCTTGGCCAGCTGGTCGGCGGCGTCGTCGAGGGAGAACTGGGTGAGCAGCTCTGCCGCCCGCGCCTTGGCCCGCTTGCGCCCGAGGTGGTGCAGCTCGCCGATCATCACGAGGTTCTCGCGGCCGTTGAGCAGGCCGTCGACCGTGGCGTCCTGCGCCGCCAGGCCCATGCTGCGCCGGACCGCGACGGGATCGCCGACGACGTCGTGGCCTGCGACGCTCGCCGTGCCGCCGTCGGGTTCGGTGAGGGTCGTGAGGATCCGCACCGCCGTCGTCTTCCCCGCGCCGTTCGGGCCGAGCAGCGCGCAGACCGCTCCCGCGGGGACGTCGAGGTCCACCCCGTCCAGGGCCGCCTTGCCGCCGTAGCGCTTGACGAGGCCTCGCGCCTCGATCGCGTTGGGGGTGCTCATTGCCCATGGAGACTCGCAGGGTCCTCAGAACTCATCGCCGGGCTAGCCTGAGGCTCCATGGACGTCGAGATCTGGTCGGACATCGCCTGCCCCTGGTGCTACGTCGGAAAGCGCCGCTTCGAGGCGGCGCTCGAGGAGTTCGAGCACGCCGACCAAGTCGAGGTTCGCTGGCGCTCGTTCGAGCTCGACCCCGCCGCGCCGCCCGCCCGTGAGCAGTCCGGGGCCGAGCACCTGGCGGCGAAGTACGGCACGTCGCTGGACGAGGCCCGGGCCATGGAGCAGCGGATGACCGAGACCGCGGCCGGCGACGGGCTCGACTTCCACTTCGAGCGCCTGCGGTCGGGGAACACCTTCGACGCGCACCGCGTCCTGCACCTCGCCCGCGAGCACGGCCGTCAGGACGCCGTCAAGGAGCGCTTCATGCGCGCCTACCTGACCGAGGGGGAGCTGATGAGCGACCACGCGACCTTGCGCCGGCTCGCGGCCGAAGCCGGGCTGCCGGAGGCCGAGGTCGCCGACGTCCTGGCGGGCGACCGGTTCGCCGCCGACGTCCACGAGGACGAGCAGCTCGCGGCGTCGTTCGGCGCCTCCGCCGTCCCGTTCTTCGTGGTCGACCGCGCGGTGGCCGCCTCGGGTGCGCACCCGCCCGAAGCGATGCTGCAGCTGCTGCGCCAGGGGTGGGACGCCAAGCCGCGGATTCCCGTCGTCACCGGTGGCGAGGCCTGCGGACCCGACGGCTGCTGACGCAGTGCGGCTGCTGGTCACCGGCAGCGCGGGCCACCTGGGTGACGCCCTGGTGCGCGTGCTGCGCGGCGAAGGCCACGACGTGGTGGGCCTCGATCTGGTGGCCTCGCCCACGACCACCCTGGTCGGGTCCGTCGCCGACCACGGCCTCGTGCGCCAGGCCGTCGAGGGGGTCGAGGCGGTCTTCCACACCGCGACGCTCCACAAGCCGCACGTCGGCTCGCACCCCAAGCACGCATTCGTGGACACGAACGTCACCGGGACGCTCACCCTTCTGGAGGCGTCGGTGGCCGCAGGCGTCGGCGCGTTCGTGCTCACGAGCACCACGAGCGCCTTCGGGCGCGCGCTGACGCCGCCCGCCGGGGAGCCCGCGGCCTGGGTGACAGAGGACGTCGCGCCCGTCGTGCGCAACGTGTACGGGGCGACCAAGGTCGCGGCGGAGGACCTCGCCGAGCTCGTCCACCGGGACCACGGCCTCCCGGTCGTGGTGCTGCGGACGTCCCGGTTCTTCCCCGAGGACGACGATCGCGACGACGTGCGCGCGCGCTACGACCCGCTGAACCTGAAGGTGTGCGAGCTGCTCTACCGCCGGGTCGACCTCGAGGACGTCGTCGCCGCCCACCGCGTGGCCGCCGCGCGGGCGCCGGCGCTCGGCTTCGGCCGCTTCGTCATCAGCGCGACCACGCCGTTCACCCGCGACGACCTCGCCGAGCTGCGCACGGACACGCCTGCGGTCGTCAGCCGCCGTGTTCCGGGCTGGGAGCCGGTGTTCGACGCACGCGGGTGGCGGATGCTCGACGGCATCGAGCGCGTGTACGTCAATGATCACGCTCGCACGGTCCTGGGATGGGCGCCGAAGTACGACTTCGCGCGTGCGCTCGAGCGCCTGCGGGCGGGGGAGGACCCACGCAGCCCCTTGGCGCTCGCGGTCGGCGCGAAGGGCTACCACGCCGAGCCGACCGGGGTCTACACGAGCGGGCGCTGACGCCTCGCGGCCGCGCGCGCACACGGGCCCGGCGCGCGGCCGGTGGGACTCGGCGCGTTCCCCCGGGCGGGCGCGCGGGCAAGCAGCACCCCATGCGCCTGCTCGTGCTCTCCGCCGATCCCGTCGACGCCGACGCCGTGCGAGCAGCGCTCGGCGCGGACGAGCCGCTGGACCGCGCCGACGTGCTCGTCGTCTCGCCCGCGCTGAACGAGAGCGCCCTGGCGTTCTGGGTCTCGGATTCCGACGAGGCGATCGCGGACGCCGACTCCGCGGCGCAGCAGAGCGTCGCCGCGCTCCGTGAGGCGTCGGGGCAGGTCCGCGGCGAGGTGGGGGAGAGCGAGCCGCTGCTCGCGCTGCAGGACGCGCTGGCGACCTTCCCCGCCGACCGCATCCTCGTCTTCACCCGGGCGGAGGACGCGCAGCGCTACCGCGAGGACGACGTCGTCGGGGAGGCGGGCCGCCGCTTCGGCATTCCCGTCGAGGAGCGCACTCTCGCGGGCTGAGCCCGCCCGTGGCTACCCTTGGGTGAGTGAGCGCTCCGGCCCACGACCCCGCGCCGCCCGCGCCCGCGCCGCCGTCGGCCGCCGTGCCGCCGCCCGACCCGCGCGCGCTGCTCAAGCGCACGGACCTCATCGTCGACTCCGCGCTGTCGCCCGCCGTCTTCGTCGGGGTGAACCTCCTCGCCGGTCTGAGGGCCGGCGCCCTGGCGGCCCTCGCGCTGGCCGTCGTGATCATGGCCTACCGGCTGGCGCGCAAGCAGGACGTCACCTACGCGGTCGGCGGCGTGCTCGGGACGGGCATCGCGGTCGCCATCGCGCTGAAGACCGGCACCACGTCCGGCTTCTTCTGGCCCAAGGTGCTGACCAACACCCTCATCGCGGTGGGGCTCGCGGCGTCCGTCGCGGTCAAGCGGCCGGCCATCGGCTTCCTGCTGGAGACCGTCCTGCAGGTCCCCGGGGGCTGGTGGCGCCACGACCGCGTCCGCCCCGCGCTGTCGGAGTGGACGCTGGTGTGGGCCGCGAGTGGGGCGCTCAAGGCGGTCGTCTACCTCGTGCTCATCATCAACGGCCGCGACGGGGCGCTGCTCGGGGTGAGCGTCGCCTTCGGCTATCCGTTGACCGCGGCGCTCGGTTTCGGTGGCTACGCCTACGTGCGGGCGCGCCTCAAGCGCCTCGGGGCACCGCCGACGGACGCCTTCCGCCCCGCCGCGCCGTCTCCCGCCTAGCCGCTCGGCTCCAGGTCTGAGCGGACCGCGTCGACGGTCCGCCGGAGCGTGTCGCGGGCGTCGTGCTCGGGGTGCCAGTTGAGCTGGTGCTCCGCCTTGGTGGTGTCCATCAGCACCGGGGTGCGGAACGTGTCGATCCAGCGCGCCTCGGCGGGCATGAAGGGCAGGCGGGAGACGATCTCGGCCGTCGCGTCCACGGCCAGGTCGGGCACCGGGACTGAGTAGTAGCCCAGCGCGTCGGCGAGCTGGGCGACCGTGAGCTGGCCGGGCCCGGCCAGGTTGTAGGTGCCCGGCGTGCCCTTGCCGGCGATGCCGGCGCGCAGCGCGGTGGCGACGTCGTCGTGGTGGACGAGCTGGAACGGAACGCCCGGATCCGGGAGGACGGGCTTGAGGATCGGCACCTGGTCGAAGAGCGCACGGACCACGCCCGGGAGCTTGCTGCCCCAAGTGACGAAGGGGATCGCGTCGACCAGCATCGGGGCGTCCTCACCCGCGACGATGCAGGGGCGGAAGACCCAGGCCTCGGTGCCCGTGCCGGCGATCGTGTCGCGCAGCACCTCCTCGAGTTCGGCCTTCTGCGCGGAGTAGGGGTGGCTGCTCGTGCCGCGGGTCGGCACGTCCTCGACGAGCGGCTGCGGGTTGTCCTCGTGGAAGCCGTAGGCAGCGACGCTCGACGCGTAGACCAGCCGCGGCACCGCGGCACGCACCGTCGCC
>JBBQZE010000034.1:0-17490 GCA_038207985.1 Solirubrobacterales bacterium | reverse complement strand
TACTTCACCGCCTCAAACGCGGAGCGCTACCGCGAGGCCGCCGAGGCCAAGGGGATCGCGGAGCTCGGGGTCTCCGAGCACGTATACCGCTTCACCGACGCGCTCTCGGTGTGGGACCACGAGCTCTGGCGCGACAACGCGCGCGACGACCTGACGGCCTACTGCGGCTTCGTCAAGGAGGAGACCGACCTCAAGCTCGGCATCGAGGCGGACTTCATCCCCGGGCGCGAGGACCGCATGGCGGCGCTGCTCGAGCCGCACCCGTGGGACTACGTCGTGGGCTCGATCCACTTCCTCGGGGAGGGCGCGCTGGACTACGACAAGTACGACGTGTGGACCCGCGCCGACTCCGCCGACAAGGTGTGGCGGACGTACTTCGAGTGGCTCGCGGAGGCGGCGACCTGCGGCCTCTACGACGTGCTCGCCCACCCCGACCTGGTCAAGCACTGGGGGGCGGAGCGCCCGCAGCCCGAGCGCGACCGCCGCTTCTACTACGACATCGCGATGGGGGCGATCGCCGACTCCGGCATCGCGGTCGAGCTCTCCACCGCCGGGCTGCGCAAGCCCGTGCGCGAGCTGTACCCGAGCGCGGCGTTCCTGGAGATGGTCGTCGACGCCGGCAACCCGATCGTGCTGTCCTCCGACGCCCACACCCCCGACCTCCTCGGCTACGGCTACGACCGCGCCCTGGCCGAGCTCGAGCGCCTCGGGGTCACCGAGATCGGCGTCTTTACGGGGCGCGAGCTGCACCTGGAGCCGCTCGGATGAGCTCGCGCAGCGGCATCGGCTGGGACTCCCACCGCCTGGCGGGCAACCGCAGGCTGATCCTCGGGGGCGTGGAGCTCGAGCACACCCACGGCCTCGACGGGCACTCCGACGCCGACGTGCTGACCCACGCGGTCATCGATGCGCTGCTGGGCGCCGCGTGCCTCGGCGACATCGGGGAGCACTTCCCCGACACCGATGCCGCCTTCGCCGGGGCCGACTCCATCGCGCTGCTGCGCGAGGCCGTCGCGCGGTGCGCCGCCGCGGGCTGGCGGCCCGTGCACGCCGACACGACCGTCGTGATGGAGCGGCCGAAGCTCAAGCAGCACAAGGCCGCGATGGCCAGCAACCTGGCCGGGGCGCTCGGGATCGACGCCGGCGCCGTCAACGTGAAGGCCACGACGGCCGAGGGCATCGGGTTCGTGGGCCGCGAGGAGGGCGTCGCCGCCCTCGCCGTGGTCACCGTCGAGCCTGTCTGACGGGCCTCAGTCCTGCTCGGCCAGGAAGGCCGTGACGATCCGGCGGAAGCGCTCCGGGGCCTCCACGTGGGGCATGTGGCTCGTGCCGTCGATGACGTAGGAGCGTACGTCGCCGAGCCCGGCCACCAGCGGCGCGACCACCGCCGGTGTGGCCTCGTCGAACTCGCCCGAGATGACCAGGCAGGGGACGTCCACCTCCCCGAGGCGGTCCGTGACGTCCCACCCCGCGAGGGTGCCGATGACGTGGAACTCGGAGGGGCCGTTCATCGTGTGGTAGACGGTCGGGTCCTCGGCGAGCTTCGCGAAGCTGCGGGTGACCTCCTCGGGCCACGGCTGCGGCAGCCGGCAGACGTGGCGCTCGTAGAAGACCATCATGGCCTCCTCGTACGCGGGGTCGTCCGTGGTGCCGGCGGCCTCGTGCGACAGGAGCGTCGCCTGCACGTCCTCGGGCAGCGCGGCCCGCAGGCGGTTGGCTTCGCTGACCCAGAGGGGGAGGCTTGCCGGGGAGTTCGCCACGGTGAGCGAGAGCAGCCCGGCGGGCTGGTCGAAGGCATGCTCGAGGCCGAGCATCCCGCCCCAGCTCTGGCCGAGGAGGTGGTAGCCGCCCGCGACGCCGAGGTCCTCGAGGACGCGCTCGAGCTCGCGCTTGAAGAGGTCGACGGTCCAGAAGCCGGGGTCGGCGTCCGGGAGGTGCTCGGAGTTCCCGCAGCCCAGCTGGTCGTAGAGGACCACCGAGCGCCCGGTCTCCCCGTGGACCGTGGCGAGCGACTCGAGGTAGTCGTGGCAGGCCCCCGGGCCGCCGTGGAGGACCACCAGCGGCGCGAGCGCCTCGGGGTCGCCCGCGTCCAGGGCGCCGTCGAGGCGATACCAGGTGCGGTGGCCGTCCCAGTCCACGAAGCCGTCGGGCATCGCCGCATCCTAGACGCGGCGTCGCGCGGCTCGGCGCGCCTTGTGGACCACCCCGCCTAGGGGCGTCGCGCCACGCCGACCGCGCCGGCGGCGACGGCGACGAGCTTGGCCGCGACGGCCTCGGGATCCGGCACCCCGCCCACGCCGGCGAGCGGCCCCACCGTCGCGGCCTGCACCGCGCCGCTGATCGCCACGGCCTGGAGAAGGTGGTCGGCCGCCGGCCAGGCGCCGCTCGCGGCACCGGCGGCGAGGAGCTCGGCGAGCGCGGTGGTGGCGGCCAGGACCTCGCGGCGGCGCGCGCGTTCGACCTCCTCGTCGACGGGCTCGGCCAGGAGGGCGTGCGCGAGCGTCGGCGCCGCGAGCCGCCGGGCGACCGCGGTGCGGACCCAGGCCTCGAGGCGCTCGGGCGGCGTCAGCGCGTCCCGGGCGGCTTCGCGGGCCAGGAGCGCGTGCTCGGCCCGCAGCGCGTCGCCGAGCACGACGGCCAGGAGCTCTGCGCGGGAGTCGAAGTGCCGGTAGAGCGACCCGGCCGCCACCCCGGCCCGGGCGGCGACGGCGACCACGGAGGCCGACGCGCACCCGCCCTCGGCGACCTGGCGGTGTGCGGCGGCGAGGATGCCCTCGCGGGCGGCGGCACGGCGCTCCTCGCGGTCCATGATCATGAACCATGAACCACTGTTCATGCCAGCGCAAGCCCGGAAGGGCCGGGGGAGGGGGTACCTTCGGCACGGCGCGATGCTGCTCGAGCCCCGACCATCCGACGCGCCGGTCGCGACCGCCCGGGGCACCACGTGGTGGCTCGCGGCTGGCTGCCTCGCCCTGGCGGCGCTGAGCCTCCTGCTCCCGAGCACCCCGACGTACGACCCGTGGGCCTGGATCACGTGGGGCAGGGAGGTGGTCCACCTCGACCTCGTGACGACCACGGGGCCGTCCTGGAAGCCGCTGCCGGCACTCTTCACCAGCGTCTTCGCGCTCGCCGGTCGGGCGGCGCCCGACCTCTGGCTCGTCGTGGCGCGGGCGGGCGGGCTGCTCGGCCTCGTGTTCGCGTTCCGGGTGGCCCGCCGACTGGGCGGCACCGTAGCGGGGGTGACGGCGGTGAGCGCGCTGGCCATCGCGCCGTGGCTGCTCAAGAACTCCGCCCTCGGCAACTCCGAGGGCATCATGGCCGCCTGTGTGCTCGGCGCGATCGACCGGCACCTCGCGGGCGCGCGGCGGCAGGCCTTCGCGCTCGGGCTCGCCGCGGCCCTGCTGCGGCCGGAGGCGTGGCCGTTCTTCGGCCTCTACGGCGCCTGGCTGGTCTGGCGCGAACGTGCCGCGCTCGGCCTCGTGGCCGCGGGGTTCTTGTCGCTGCCGCTCCTCTGGTTCGGCCCGGAGCTCTGGGGCTCGGGGAACCTCAACCGGGCCTCCGAGCGGGCGCAGAACCCGAACCCGAACTCCCCGGCCTTCGCCGAGCATCCGGTCGTCGAGGTCCTCCGCGACGCGGGCGACATGGTGACCTGGCCCGTGGTCGCGGGCTTCGTGCTCGTCGTGCTCGGGCTGGTGCTGCGCCGCCCCGCGGCGGTGGGGCGGCGCGGCACCATCCTGGTGCTGGCCGCGGTGGCCCTGCTCTGGCTGGGCATCGTCGCCTACATGACCGGCCACGGCTTCTCGGGCAACCAGCGCTACCTCGTGATGCCGGTGACGCTCGCGGTGGTCGTCGCGGCCGCGGGCGTGGGCTGGCTCGCGGCGGAGCTGCGGCGGACGGGCCCCATCGTGCTTGCGGCGGCGTCGGTCGTGGTCGCCGTCGCGTTCACCGCGCCCTACTGGGGCGGTGCCGGTGGCATGTTCGACAACCTCGGCTACCAGGCGCAGCTGCGCGGCGACCTCAAGCGCTCGATCGCCGACGCGGGCGGCGCCGCCAGGATCCGCGCGTGCGGGACGGCGAGCACCGGCGCCTTCCTCGTCCCCGCGGTCGCCTGGGAGCTCGGGGTCCACGCGCGCGAGGTCGCCCTGCGCCCGCAGCGTCCGGGCGTCGTCTTTCGCGTGAGCACCGTGCCGGGATCGAACGCGGTTCCGCCACTGGCGTCACTCGGGCCGGGGCCCGTCGACCTGCTGGCCCTCCGAGGGCACTGGCGGCTTCTGGGGGCCTGCGCGTGAGCACCCTCGACCCGCGCGCGGTGCCGCCTCGCGGGACGAAGATGCCTGACCCCGCCGTCCCGCGTCGGCTGCGCGTCGGGGCCGTGCCGCGCCTGCGCGCCGTCCCGGTTCGCGTTGCGGTCGCCGCGGGGCTGACGGCGCTCGTGCTGGTCTCGCTCGCGCTGCGCACCACAGCACTCCACGCGCCGTTCTGGATCGACGAGGGCCTGTCCGTCGGCATCGCCTCCCACCGCTTCCTCGACATCCCGGGCGTCCTGCGCCTCGACGGCTCGCCGCCGCTGTACTACCTCGTGCTGCACGTGTGGATGGCGGTCTTCGGCGACGGCCAGGCGACGACCCATGTGCTATCGCTCGGCTTCGCGCTGCTCACGGTGCCGCTCGCAGCATGGGCGGCGGCGCCGTTCGGACGGCGCGCCGCGGCGATCACGGCGGTGCTCGCGGCGGTCAACCCGTTCCTGACGTACTACGCGCAGGAGACGCGGATGTACGCGCTGGTCGCGCTGCTCGCGCTCGGGGTCACCGCGACCATCGTGCGGGCCTTCGTGTTCGGGCAGCGGCGGCTGCTGCCCGCGTTCTCCGCATTCGTCGTGGCGCTGATGTACACCCACAACTGGGGGCTCTTCCTCGCGGTCGGGACCGCGGTGGCGCTCGTGCCCGTGTGGCTGGCGGCCGCCGACCGCCGCGCGGTCCTGCGCGACGCCGCGATCGCCTACGGCCTGGTGGCTCTCGTCTACTTGCCGTGGCTGCCCTCGCTGTTGTTCCAGGCCAAGCACACGGGCGCCCCGTGGAGCGAGCGGCCGAACGTGAGCGACGTGCTCGGCCCGATCACCGGGATCCTCGGGGGCCCGACCGTCCCGCTTGCCCTGCTGCTGGCGGGCGGGGCCGGGCTGGCGACGCTCGCGAAGGCCGGGCGCGCGTCGGACGGGACGGGCGCCGTCGCGCCGCCGGCCGGCGCCGCGGCGCGCCGGACCGCGATCTGGGTCCTGGTGGCGCTGCCCGCGGCCGGCCTGGTCATCGCGTGGACCGCGTCGCAGATCTCGCCGGCCTTCACCGGGCGCTACTTCGCCGTCTTCGTCGGGCCGCTCCTGCTGCTCGCGGGGATCGGCCTCGCGCACGCCGGGCGGCTCGGGCTCGTCGCCTTGGCGATCATCATCGCGCTCTGGTTCGACCCGCGGACGGACGCGATCAACCACAAGAGCGATGTCCGCCTGGTCGCGGCGCGCGTCAAGGCCGACCTCTACCCGGGCGATCTCGTCGTCTCCGTGCACCCCGAGCAGGTCCCGGTGCTGCACTACTACCTGCCGGACGGCCTGCGCTACGCCGACTCGATCTCGTCCGTGCGCGACCCGCAGGTCTTCGACTGGCGCGACGCGCTGCAGCGGCTGCGCGACGCGAAGCCGAAGCGGGTCCTCGCCTCCTACGTCTCCTCGATGCGGCCCGGCCAGACCCTGCTGCTGGTCAACCCCATCATCCGCACCGCGAGCTGGGGCGCCCCGTGGACCAAGCTCGTGCGCAAGCGCTCGGCCCAGTGGCAGCGCCAGGCCGATCGCAACCCGGCCCTCGTGCGCATCGGCGTGCAGCCTCGCTTCGCGCACCGCGCGCTGCCCCGGGGGGTGCGCGCGACGCTGTACCGCAAGACGGCCGCGCCGCGTGACCGCAGCGTGGCGGTCGTCCCCGGCGCGGCTGTGCCCGGCTCTCCCTGATCTCGCGGGAACGATTAGGGACTGTTAGCGCGAGTTAGCGCGGTGCCGATTCCCGCGCGCGGCGGGCAACCATGCAGGCATGACGCTCACCACCCGCTCCGACGACACGTCTGCTTACGACGGCGACGACGGCAGCGACAAGCCCTACGTGGTCATCGGCGGCGGTCCGGCCGGGCTGTCGGCGGGGTACCTGCTGGCCAAGGCGGGCAAGAAGGTCATCGTCTTCGAGGCAGAGGACCAGGTGGGCGGGATCGCCAAGACCGTGGTCGACCCGGAGGGCTTCCGCTTCGACCTCGGCGGCCACCGCTTCTTCACGAAGAACCAGGAGGTCAACGACCTCTGGCTGGAGATCATGGGCGACGAGTTCCTGATGCGCCCGCGCATGTCGCGCATCTTCTGGCGCGGGAAGTACCTCGACTACCCGCTGCAGGGCATGGACGTCGTCAAGAAGCTCGGCCCCTGGGAGCTCACGCTCTGCGGGCTGTCCTACCTGCGGGCGTCGATGCGCAAGAAGGGCAACGAGGAGAACCTCGAGCAGTGGGTCGTCAACCGCTTCGGGTGGCGCCTCTACTCGCACTTCTTCAAGGGCTACACCGAGAAGGTCTGGGGCGTCTCGACCACCGAGCTGCGCGCCGAGTGGGCCGCCCAGCGCATCAAGGGCCTGTCGTTCTACTCCGCCGCCAAGTCCGCGTTCTTCGGCAACAAGGGCGACGAGATCAAGTCGCTGATCGACAAGTTCCAGTACCCCCGCTACGGCCCGGGCCAGATGTGGGAGATGATGACCGAGCGCATCGAGGAGATGGGCGGCGAGGTGCGCCTCGAGACGCCGGTCACCGAGATCGAGCTCGACGGCCAGCGCGTGGTCGCCATCCACGCCGGCGGCGAGCGCATCGAGCCGAAGTACACGATCTCGTCGCTGCCGCTGCGCGCCACGGCGGGCATCGCCGACCCGGCGCCGCCTGCGGCGATCGTCGAGGCCGCCAAGGGGCTGCGCTACCGCGACTTCCTGACCGTGTCGATCGTGCTCGACGGCGAGGACCTCTTCCCCGACAACTGGATCTACATCCACGAGGACGGCGTCGAGGTCGGTCGCATCCAGAACTTCCGCTCGTGGTCGCCGTGGATGGTCCCGGACCCCGACGCCTCGTGCATTGGCATGGAGTACTTCTGCTTCAAGGGCGACCACCTCTGGGACATGGACGACGAGGACCTCGTCGCGCTGGCCACCTCCGAGCTCGAGAAGCTCGGCCTGGCCAAGCCCTCGGCCGTGCGCCGCGGCTACGTGACGCGCGTGCCGCTCGCCTACCCGATGTACGACGAGCACTACGCCGAGCGCGTGGACACGATCCGCACCTGGCTCGACCCGCTCGAGGGCTTCCAGCAGGTCGGCCGCAACGGACTGCACCGCTACAACAACTCCGACCACTCGATGCTGTCGGCGATGCGCGCGGTGGACAACTGCCTGCACGACACGGGCCACAACATCTGGGACGTCAACGTGGAGTCGGCCTACCACGAGGAGGAGACCGACGCGGACTCGGTCAACCCGTACAAGTCCGCGCCCGAGACGGCAGCGATGCAGGAGCCGCTCGAGACGCGCTGAGGGTTGCGCGCAGCGGCCCGGCCCGGCTCGCCCGCTCGCCCGCTCGCCCGCCGCTCGCTGTTCTGACCCGTGTTGACGTTGCTCACCATGCGCAACACGGGTCAGTTCGCGCGGGCACGACCGACGCCCAGGGCGTCGAGCACGTCCGCAGCGACCCGCCCGGGCGACCGCGTGATCTGCGCCCACGTGTAACGGCGCGGGACGAAGCCCGAGAGCCGCAACGCCAGGTCGCGGTCGTGGTCCTCGCCCCACGTGCCCTGGATCGCGTGCCACGCGCGTCCGTCGACCTCGACGACGACACGACGATCGGGCCAGCAGAAGTCGACCCGCTGGACGCGTTGGGGAAGGGGGGAGGTCTGCGGAACCGGCCTCGGAATCGCGTGGTCGGCGCAGAGGTCGAGGAAGCGCGCCTCCAGCACGGACTCCGGTGGCGGGCTCCCGGTGTAGACCGCGAGGCGCGTTCGCACGGCGGCGCTGCCCGTTCGGCCGCGCCGCAGCTGGCCGGCGATCGCCAGCGGATCAACCAGGCGTCTGCGGTCCGCCGCGTCGAACATGTGAGTGAACGTCGCCTGCGAGCAGGTGCCCGCGACCTGCACGAGCACCCGGGGGATCGACGCGGCCGGGATCCCGCCGACCCGGGTCGTGTCGGCCGGCGCCAGGCGCTTGGTCTCGTGCACGACGACCCACGGACAGCGACCGCCGCCCGTGGTCGCCGTTGTGAGGTGTATCGGCCCGGGCGCCGGCTCGAGCAGCCCGTGGAGCTCGGCGGCCGACCGATGGCTGACGACCGTGCGGCTCCCGAAGGCCAGCGCCGCGGCCAGCAGCTCCGCCCGGCGCGTGAGCGAGACGTGTCCCACCGCGTAGACGCCGCGGTGCAGCGGATGCAGCCTGCCGGTGAGGACGAGGTGCCGGATCGCCCCGTCGGTGATGCCCATGGCGAGCAGCTGCCACCGGGCGACGATCCCTCGCTGCCGCCGAGCCAACGCGGCGATCGCCTTCCCGATGGCAATCGACCCGTGTTGTCGTCGCTCACCATGCGCAACACGGGTCAGTTCGCTTCCGTGGCGGGGCATGCGCCGAGGGTGGCGCGGGGGTTCGTCGCCGATCTACGCCCAGGGTGCGCGAGGGGTGCGCGGGGGGCGCACGGGGGGCGCGCGGAGCGCGCGCCCCGGGTCAGCCGCCGCCCTTCGGCATCTCGATCGGCAGCGTGAGCACGACGCGCGCGCCCGCCTCCCGGGGGGGCTCGAGCTCGAGCCGGCCGCCGAGGCGCTCGGCGAGCTCGCGGCCGATCGCGAGGCCGAGGCCGAAGCCGCCCTCGCCGCGGGTGGCCGCCCCGCGGCGGAAGCGTTCGAAGACCGCGTCGTGCTCCGCCGCGGGCAGGCCCGGGCCGTCGTCGATCACCGCGAGGGTGGCGCCGTCGCCCGCGTAGGCCGTCGCCACGCGGACCGCCGTGCCCGGCGGCGTGTAGCGCAGTGCGTTGTCGATGAGGATGCGCCCGACGCGGGCGACCGCGTCCGGGTCGCCGAGCGCCCAGCACGGCCCCCGGGGCGGCAGGACCTCGAGAAGCGTGCGCCGCTCGTGGGCCTGCAGGGCGAACTCCGCCGCCACGGCCCGGGCGATCTCCCCGAGCTCCACGGGCTCTGAGCGCAGCTCGACCCCGGCGTCCAGGCGGGAGAGGTCGAGCAGCTCGGTCGCCAGGTTGCGCATGCGGCGCAGCTGGCCCTGAGCGGCGACGATCTGCCGCCGCGCGTCCCCGCGGTCGAAGTCGGGCTCGGCCAGGTCCTCGCCGAGCAGCTCGAGGTTCCCGCTCAGCGAGGTCAGCGGCGTGCGCAGCTCGTGCGACGCCGTGGCGACGAACTGGCGTCGCGCCTTCTCCTGGCGCCGCAGCCCCGCCTGCATGCGACCCATGGCACGTGCGAGGTCGCCGATCTCGTCCGCGCCGTCGTCCATCTGGGCCGGCGCGTCCATTCCCTCGGTCGAGATCCGCTGCGCGGTGTCGCGCAGCCGCGCGAGGCGGCGAGTGAGCGTGGTGGACAGCACGAGCCCGAGGACCAGCGCGATCCCCAGGCCGACGATCGCCGCGGTGATGAACGCCCGGCGGACTGCCGAGACGGTCCGGGCGACCTGCGTGTCCGGTTGGCGGAGCGCCACGACGATGTACGGCGGGACCGGGTCGCGCGCGTTGGCGGTCGGGACGAACTTCAGCGGCATCGCGAAGCGGATCGTGCTGCCGACCTGCGACTGGTCTGTGAGGTCGGTCGTCAGCACTCGTCGCACGTCGTCGAGCTCGTCGGAGTAGCCCTCGTAGGGGTAGGCGATCTGGCCGGCCCCGTCCGTGGCGACCACGAGCGCCCCCGTCCGGTCGCGCAGGTTCGCGAGCTGGGCGAACGCGTTCAGGCTCAGGGTGCCGTCGTCCGCGCGCACCGCACGGTCGATGGCCGGCCGCAGCGCCAGCGCGGTCGACCGCAGCCCCGCGCTCTGCTGGTCGCGCAGCCGCTGCTGGAGCGGGGAGAACAGGGCCAGCGCGGCGGCCAGCAGCGTCAGCGACGCGGTCGCGACCAGCGCCAGCAGCAGCCGGGTCCGCAGGCCGAACGGGCGCAGCCCGCGGCGGCCCACCGCGTCAGGCCTCGCGGAAGCGGTAGCCCGCGCCGCGCACCGTCAGGATCAGCGACGGCTCCTCGGGCGTGGTTTCGAGCTTTTCGCGCAGGTGGCGGATGTGCACGTCGATCGCGCGCGGGTCGCGGTAGGCCGAGTCCCCCCAGATCGCCCGGAGGAGCTCCTGGCGGTTGAACAGCCGCCCGGGCCGCGCCATCAGGCACGAGACGAGCTCGAACTCGCTGAAGGTGAGCTTCACCGTCTCGCCGTCACGCTCCACGGCGCGGTTGCGGCGGTCGAGCGCGACGGCCCCGATGCGCAGGACCCCGTCGTCGACCACCCGCCCGTTCGCCCGGCGCATCACCGCCCGGATGCGCGAGCGCAGCTCGGCCAGGCCGAAGGGTTTGGTGACGTAGTCGTCGGCGCCCGCCTCGAGCCCGAGCACCACGTCGGCCTCGGAGTCCAGGGCGGTGAGCATGATGATCGGCGTCACGTCGCGGCGGTCGCGGATCGCGCGGCACACGTCGTAGCCCGACGGGCCCGGGCCGAGCGCGACGTCAAGCAGCACGACGTCGAAGCGCCCGGACTCCGCAAGCTCTAGCGCCTGGTCGCCGTCGGCCACGGCCGTCGTGCGGTGGCCCTCGCGGGTGAATGAGCGCGTGAGCATCTCGCGGACGGGTTCGTCGTCGTCGACGATCAGGATGTCCAGCGGGGCGGGAGGCACGTGCTCGCCCGAGACTACCGAGCGACCCGGGCCCGGCCCCCCGTCGCGCTCAGGCCGACGCGGCCCGGGCCGCGCGGCGCCGGGCGGCGTCCGCGCGCAGCTGCTCGTGCTCGACCTGGCGCTTGAGCTGCTGCAGCGAGCCGCGCAGGTGCCCGCGGACCTGGGGGGCGCTGAACTGCTCGGAGACCCAGCCGGAGATGCCGGCGCCCGCGACGCCGTAGGAGAGGCGGAACTCGACGTGGGTGCGCGGCCGTCGGGGATCGGTCGAGCGGTCGCGCAAGCGCCAGCGGGCGCGCTGATCGATCCCGGTCACCGACGTCCACGCGAGGTCGCGGCCCTCGTCGAACTCG
Organism: Solirubrobacterales bacterium; assembly: GCA_038207985.1. Taxonomy (GTDB): domain Bacteria; phylum Actinomycetota; class Thermoleophilia; order Solirubrobacterales; family Solirubrobacteraceae; genus Paraconexibacter. The sequence continues at coordinate 6,226 of JBBQZE010000034.1, read as the reverse complement.
ACGACCTCGATGAGCGACCCGACCTCGGCCGACCCGACCCGCATGAGCATCCGGTACCGCGCCCCGAGGCCCGCCGGCTCGTCGGAGACGACCTCCCAGCGCGTGATGCCGGACATGAACCCCAGCACGCGGCTGGGGTCGGCGACGAACGCCCAGACGGCCGCCGGCGTGGCGCCGACCTCGGTGCTCGCGGCGACCCGCATCAGCCCAGCACCCAGAAGCGCCGCTCCGCCGAAAGGGCGTCGAGCGTCTCCTGCATCAGCCGGGTGACATGGTCGTAGACCTCGTCGACGTCGGGCTCGGGGCCGAACTCCTCGCGCAGGTGGACCGGGGGGAGGGCCTCGACCGTGATCTTCGCGGGGAGCGGGACGTGCCCGGCGAAGTCGCCGACGTTCAGCCCCCACGGGATCGCCAACGAGATCGGCAGCACCTTCAGGCGGAACAGCTTGTCGAGGCGCAGCAGCTTCGCGAGACCCTCGCCGCGCGTGAGGAACAAGGCGGTCTCCTGGCCGCCGACGGCCACCACCGGGACGATCGGCACGTCGTGCTCGAGCGCGAGGCGCACCCAGCCCTTGCGCCCGGCGAAGTCGATGCGCCCGCCCTGCCAGCTCGGCCGGGTGACCTCCCAGTCGCCGCCCGGATAGACGAGCAGCGCCGCGCCGGAGGCCAGCGCGCGCTCGGCGTTCTCCGGCGACGCGGCGACGGTCCCGAACTTGCGCAGCCGGCCCAGGCCGGGCATCGAGAGCACGAGGTTGTGGGCGAGCTGGAAGAACTGCCGCTCCACCCCGAAGTAGGTGGAGAACGCGAGGGTCAGCACCAGCGTGTCCGGCGTCATGTTCCCGCCGGAGTGGTTGCCGACGAGCAGCACGGGGCCGTCCTCGGGGATGTTGCCCAGCCCCCGCACCTCGCCGCGGTAGTAGAGGCTCGAGGCCAGCCACAGCAGCGGCAGGTTGTCCCGGATGTAGTCCGGGTCGCGCTCGTCGAGGTCGGCGGTGGGGATCCGGCGGGCCACCTGACCGGTCACGCCGCGGGCCAGGGCGGCAGCGAGCCCGCCGAGCGAGCGCCCACGCTCCGCCGTGGGCTCGGCCGCGGGCGGCGTGGACGCCTTCGCGTGCCCGTTGACCCGCTTCGGAGCCCGGCCTGTGGCCTCGTCCTGCGCCGTGCGTCCCGCGGGGGTCATGGCGCGAGCCTAGGCGACCAGGCGCACGCCGGGGGCGTCGCGGTGGGTGTCGACGGCTCGGAGGTGGCGCAGGATCATCGCCGTCGTCTCCTCGGGGCGCTCGATCTGCGGGACATGGCCGCAGTCCTCGAGGACCACCTGCTCGGCCGACGGCAGCCACTCGCGCACGTGGCGCGCGAAGCCGGCCGGGATGAGCGGGTCCTCGGTGCCCCACACGAAGAGGGCCGGCGGCTGCAGGCCGGACAGCCGCGGGTAGAACCCGGCGTCGCCGAACGGCTCGTCGAGGTAGATGTTGCGGGCGGACCGCAGGAACGCGAGGCGTGCCCCCGCGCTCGAGTAGGTGAGCTGGAACTCGTCGACGGCGATCTCCGCGACGCTCGGGTCCAGCGCGTCGGGGTCGGCGAACATCGAGAAGAGCTGGCGGGCCACGAGCTTCCGGGCGATGCGGTGGGGGAGCATCCCGAGCTCCGGCCGCAGGATTCGCACGACCGGGTGCAGCCCCCGCTTCACGAACGCGACGGCAGGGCAGAGGAGCGCGAGGGCGCCCACGCGCTCGGGCGCCAGGAGGCCGACCTCCAGCGCGACCCGGCCGCCCAGCGAGTTGCCGACGAGGTGGACCCGGTCGATGCCCATCGCGTCCATCCAGTCGATGACCGTCTCCGCGAACCAGCGGGCCGAGTAGGGGGCGGTGGCCTTCCCCGTCGAGGTCCCGAACCCCGGGAGGTCGATGACGTGGACGCGGTAGCCCTCCTCGCGCAGCGCCGCGGCGGTGTCGAAGAACGACGTCTTGGCGGAGCCGAGGCCGTGGAGGAGCAGGACGTCGGGGCCGTCGCCGAGCGTCAGCGTGGAGATGCAGCGCCCCGGCAGGCGGACGTCGTGCACGCGCATGATGGGGTCGCGGCCGTTCGGCAGGCGGAACAGCCCCTCGAAGGCCAAGGCCCGGTCGACCTGCCCGCGGACCGCCAGCGTGCGCTCCCGGAACGCCTCGAGGCCGGAGAGCTCGCCGGCGCGCAGGCGCAGCCAGGTCGCGGCGTCCGTATCGATGACGACGTCGGCTTCCCGGCGGCTCGTCCCCCGGCGTACGCGGGCGACCGCCTCGGTGCAGCGGACCTCGTACGTGAGCCCGAGATCGCCCAGGCGGACGTGGTAGGTCGCGTCGAAGCCGGGGTCGGCGCCCAGGTAGCGGGCGGGCAGGGTCCGGAACGCCTCGTGGGCCTCCCGGCGGGTCACGTCGTCGCGCATCGCGAGGTCCCTACCCACGGGACGCTCCGTTCACCAGTGCGATGCGGCACGGTAGCTTGGCCGCGAATGCGCACGATCCGCCTGCACGACGCCGCGTCCCGGGACCTCGTGGTCCTCGAGCCGCGTGATCCCGGGCGCGTGGGCATCTACGCCTGCGGCCCGACGGTCTACGACCGCATCCACGTCGGGAACGCCCGGCCGTTCGTGGTCTTCTCCCTGCTCAAGCGCTTCCTGGAGCACGAGGGCCTGGTGGTCACGCTCGTGGTCAACGTCACCGACGTCAACGACAAGATCTACGACGCGGCCCGTGCACGCGGGGTCCCGTCGACCGAGCTGGCCGCGGAGATGACGCGCCACTACGTGGCCGACACCGACGCCCTCGGACTCGGACGGCCGGACCACGAGCCGCTGGCCTCCGAGAGCATCCCCTCCATCGTTGAACTCACATCTGCGCTCATCGACCGCGGAGCGGCCTACGCGGTCGAGGGGGACGTCTACTTCCGGGTGCGCGCCGACGAGCGCTACGGGCAGCTCTCGGGGCGCGATGTCGACCAGATGGATCAGGGTGAGGGCGTCGAGGGCGCGTCGCTGAAGGAGGACCCCCTGGACTTCGCGCTCTGGAAGGCGGAGAAGCCGGCCGAGGACACCGCGTGGGAGGCGCCGTTCGGGCGCGGGCGGCCCGGCTGGCACATCGAGTGCTCGGCGATGGCCGAGGAGCTCCTGGGCGTGGGCTTCGACATCCACGGTGGCGGCAACGACCTCCTCTTCCCCCATCACGAGAACGAGGCGGCGCAGACGCGCGCGGGGCGGGGCGTGGAGCTCGCGCGGATCTGGATGCACAACGGGATGCTCCAGATGGGCGGGGAGAAGATGGCCAAGTCCGTCGGGAACATCGCCCGGCTGCCCGAGGCGCTCGAGGAGCACGGCCGCGACGCGCTGGTCGCGTTCTTCGCCGGCGGGCACTACCGCCAGCCGCTCCAGTTCGACGACGGCACCATCGCGGACGCGGCCGGGCGCGCCCGGCGCATCCGCGAGGCGGGCCGGCGGCTGGGCGACGGCCCGTCGCCCTCGTGGTCGCCCGCGCTCGAGGAGCGCTTCTGGCAGGCGCTCGCGGACGACTTCAACACCCCGGCGGCGCTCGCCGTGGTGGCCGAGTGGGTGGGGGAGGCCAACCGGGCGGACGGGCCGGTCGGCCGTGACGGCCTGGTCGAGATGCTGCACGTCCTGGGGCTGGACGGGCTGCTCGACGCAGCGGACGGCCCGCCCGCTGCCCTGGTCGCCGTCGCCGGGGCTCGCGAGGCGGCCCGCGCCGCCAAGGACTGGGCGGAGGCCGACCGCCTCCGTGACGAGATCGCCGCCGCCGGGTGGGTGGTCCGCGACGGGCCGGGCGGCCCCGAGCTCGTGCCGTCGGCATGAGCCCGCGTCCGCGGTCCGGAGGCGCCGGGCGACGACCTGTGATCGAGCACCGAACAACGGAGGAGCACCGGGGCGGCGACGTGCTCTACGGCCGCAACGCGGTCCACGAGGCGCTCCGGGCCGGCCGCCGGCGCATCAGGCAGGTGTGGGCGACCGAGGCGGCGCTCCGCGAGCCCTGGCTGGCAGGGGGGCCCGGACGGCCGTCAGCGCTCCGGGTGGAGGCCGACGAGGTCGAGCGGCGCTGCGGGAGCGCCGGACACCAGGGCGTGTGCGCGCTGGCCGACCCGTATCCCTACGCCGACGCCGCTGTGCTGCTGGCGGAGGCGGACCCGTTCCTCGTCGTGCTCGACGAGGTACAGGACGTCCAGAACCTGGGCGCGATCTGCCGGACGGCCGAGTGCGCCGGCGCCACCGGCCTCGTGATACCGGAACGCAGGTCGGCACTGGTGACCCCGGCGGCCTGCAAGGCCAGCGCCGGCGCCGTGGAGCACCTCCGGGTGGCGCAGGTGCGCAACGTCGCGGACTTCCTCGCCACCGCCAAGCACCACGGCACCTGGTGCTACGGGGCGGCGATGGAGGGCGCCGTCGCCTGGGACGTGCCGGACTACCGCGGCGGCGTCGTGCTGGTCCTCGGTGCGGAGGGTAAGGGCCTGAGGCCCCGCGTCGCGGCAGCCTGCGACCAACTCGTCGCCCTGCCGATGCGTGGTCGCGTCGATTCCTTGAACGTCTCCGCGGCCGCGGCCGTGCTCGTCTACGAGGTCGTCCGCGCGCGGCGGTGAGGCGTCGCGCGGGGCCCCGGCGGGCGCAACGCGGGTTGCAGCGCACGCGGTCGGGACAGATCGCTTGACATGCCGTGACGCAGGGGTCTAGGTTGGCGCCACATAACGGTCAAGTCGAGCTTCACATCGCGGTGTGCGGCCCGGCTCGACACTTCAGATGGCGCCAGGGGAGGAGTGCGCCACTGAGCTACTTACCCCTGCAAGGCGCAGGAGAAGAGGAAGCTCGTGGCTCGAATCTCCACGTACGGACAGTCTCAACCCCAGGTTGAGGACTACTACCTGATCGCCCTCGCCAAGCAAGGCGACCCGACGGCTTACGACCGCATCGTCCGCCGGTACTACGGCTTCGTCCGCTTGAAGGCCTCGTCCTACTTTCTGGCCGGCGGCGACAGCGACGACCTCATCCAGGAGGGCCTCGTCGGCCTCTACAAGGCTGTTCGCGACTACCGGACCGACCGCGAGTCGAGCTTCCGCAACTTCGCCGAGCTCTGCATCACGCGCCAGATCATCACGGCGGTCAAGACCGCCACGCGCAACAAGCACACGCCGCTGAACCAGTACGTCTCGTTCTCTTCGACCCCCGCCTCGGCGTCGGAGGGGGAGCCGACCCTCGACGAGATCATCGCCGGCCCCTCGGTGAACGACCCCGTAAATCAGGTCATCTCCACGGAGGAGTTGACTTCGCTGGTGGCCTGCCTGTCCTCGGCGCTGTCGGGGCTCGAGTCCCGAGTGCTGTCGCTGTACCTCGATGGGCACAGCTACGAGCAGGTCGGCGAGCGCGTCGGCTGCGACACGAAGACCGTCGACAACGCCCTCCAGCGCGTCAAGCGCAAGGTCGGCGCCCACCTCACCAGCCGGAACGTGCTCGTCTAGCCTGCGCCGCGTGCCCTTGCCACCCGTCCTGCTCGCCGTCAGCGTTCTCGGCGTCGTCCTGCTCGTCGTCGTGGTGCTCCTCGCGCTGCTCGTGCTGGGGGGCGTCATCGCCTCGGGCCGCGCTGCCCGCGCCGCCGACGCACGCCTGAAGGCGGAGGTCGCCCGGGCGGACGAGGAGCTCGCCGCGGCGCGCGCCGGCGACCAGGGGTGGGACCCGGCGCAGATGGAGGCCGCGGCCCGCGCCGCCTGGGAGCAGGGCCACCACGCCGGGGAGCCGATCGAGCGTCTCCAGCTCGTGCAGGTGGTCGACAAGCCCGGCACGGACGCCGACGAGGCCGTCTACCGGGTCCACGGCAGCGGCGGACACGAGCACGACGTCGTGCTGCGCCGCGCGGAAGGCCGCTGGACGGCCTAGGACTCCGCCGAGCCGGGAAGCGGCCCCGGCGCCAGCAGCTTGCCGGGGTTCATGATCTGCGCGGGGTCGAGCGTCGCCTTGGCGGCGTGCAGCAGCGCGAGGCCGAGCGCGCCGACCTCGCCCTCGAGCCAGGGCGCGTGGTCGCGGCCTACGGCGTGGTGGTGGGTGGTGGTCGCCCCGGCGGCGGCGATGGCGTCCGACGCGGCCGACTTCGCCGCGTACCACTGGGCGAGCTCGTCCCCGCGCTCCTGGCGGGCGAGGAAGCTGAAGTAGAGCGACGCGCCGGTGGGGTAGAGGTGGGACACGTGGCAGCCGACGAGG
>JBBQZE010000033.1:0-17492 GCA_038207985.1 Solirubrobacterales bacterium | reverse complement strand
GGTCGGTGTACATCCGCCGGACGTCCTGTTCGTGCACGAGGTCGTAGTCGCGGTGGGAGGGCGTGCTCACGCGTGCGCCGAGCGCCTCGAGGCGGGGCACGAGGGCGGAGCCGAGGAAGCCGCTGGCGCCGGTGACCAGCGTCCGCCGACCCTTCCAGAAGCGGTCCATTGGCCCAAGCGTCGCAGGCGCCACGGTCGGCGCCAGTCGGCGACGGCCTGCTGTAGCGTCCCATTCGTGCCACCCGCGCCCGGGTCCACCGCGTCGGTCTGGGCGGTGGTCCCGGTCCACGACGGCGTGGAGCACACCCTCGCGTTCCTGGCGTCGATGCGGCGCCAGAGCTACACGAACGTCCGCGTCGTGCTCGTGGACGACGGCTCGACCGACGGGACTGCGGGTCGCGTCAACGAGGCGTTCCCCGACGTGGAGATCCTCGCCGGCGACGGGAGCCTGTGGTGGTCGGGGGCGACGAACCGGGGCGTGCTCCACGCGCTGAGCCAGGGCGCCGACTTCGTCCTGACGATCAACAACGACCTCGAGCTCGATCCGGGCGCGGTGGGCGCGCTGGTCGCCGCCGCGGCCACCCGCCCGCGAGCGCTGATCGGAGCGAAGGTGTGCTCCGACGCCCCGCCTCATGAGGACGTCTTCTTCGGCGAGTCCTTCGGAGGCGGGACGGTGGCGGTGCCCGGCTCCGGCTCCGACGAGCAGCTGCGGTCGTCCGACTGGCTGATCGGGATGGGCGTCCTCGTCCCCGCACGGGCCTTCGCCGACGTCGGGCTGTACGACGAGGTGCGCTTCCCGCAGTACTACGGCGACAGCGACTTCTCGCTGCGCGCCAAGGAGCAGGGCTACGAGCTGCTCGTCTGCGGCCAGGCGGTCCTCTACTCCGACGTGGAGTCCAACTGGCTGGCGCGCCAGCGGCGGGACCCGCACCTGCGCTTCTACTGGGACGTCTTCTTCTCGACGCGGTCGCTCTTCCACGTCGGGATCTCCTACCGCTACCACCGCAGGCATCACCCCGACCCGTCGGTCCGCACCTGGGTGCGGACCTACTGGGTCGCGGTCCGCGGAGCGCTCGCCTCAGTCGCGTACCACTACGTCCGCAAGCGGCTGCGGCGCGCCGCCTAGGGCGTCGTGGTCGTCGCGCGCTCCGGGCGCGTGCCGAGCTTGATCAAGGTGGCTCGGGAGCTGCCGTCCCGCGAGGCCGTGAGCGTCACGGTCTCGCCCGGCCGGTGGCCGTCGAGCAGGCGCGAGAGCTCCTCCGCGCTCGTGACGGCCTTCCCGTCGAGCGCCGTCACGATGTCCCCGGCGGCCAGGCCGCTGCCCGCCGCGGGCCCGCCGGCGGCGATGGCGCCGAGCCTGGCGCCCCGCACCGCGCCGGTGGCGTCGGCGGACGCGACGCCGAGGTAGGCGTGGGTGGCGTTGCCGCCCGTGCGCAGTTGCTCGATCACGCGCTTGACGGTGGCCGACGGAACCGCGAAGCCGACGCCCGAGTTCGAGCCCGTCGAGCCGTCGGCCGACCGGCTGGACGTCTCGATCTGGGAGTTGACGCCGATGACGGCGCCCGCGGCGTCGAGCAGCGGTCCGCCGGAGTTGCCCGGGTTGAGCGCCGCGTCGGTCTGCAGGACGTTGGCGATCGCGTAGCCGTTCGGCGAGCTGATCGACCGGTCGAGCGCGGAGATCACGCCGGTCGTCAGCGTGCGGTCGAGGCCGTAGGGGTTGCCGATCGCGTAGGAGGCGTCACCGACCGCGACGCCGTCGGAGTCGCCGAGGCGGAGGGTCGCCAGGCGCTTGTCGCCCGGATCCACCTTGAGCAGTGCGAGGTCGGTCGAGGCGTCGACGCCGACGACGCGGGCGACCTGCTTGACGCCGTCACCGATCGCCACCTGCACCGAGGAGGCGCCGTCGACGACATGGTCGTTCGTCACGACGTAGCCGTCGGCCGAGACGACGAAGCCGCTGCCGGTCGCGATGCCGCCCGCGGACCGGGCGGTGATGTAGGCGACCGCGTCCTTGCTGCGCTCGTACACCTGCCCCGGCGTCAGCGCCGTACCCGTGTCCGCGACGGGGGCCAGGGCGGGCGCCCCGGCCGCCGGGGCTTGCGTGACGGTGGTGGTCCTCCCGGAGGAGGTCTGGCTGCTGACCGCGGCGCCGCCGGCGCCGCCGATCAACGCGGTGGCCGCGAAGGCGGCGAGCAGCGGCTTGGAGGAAGGCATGCAGGCAGCGTGGCGCTGCGGGCTTGGCCGCAGGTGAGCGCAGCCTGAGCGGGACCTTCCGATCTGTTGGCAGCTTCCTAAGAGTCAGCCCGTGGCCGGGATGAGCCCGGCCGGGATCGCGCCCGCGGGCACGTCGCCGGCCACGTCCGGGAAGAGCTGCTCGGTCCAGTGGCCGCACGGCCGGGGGCCGATCAGCGCCCGGACGTCCCGCATCCGCATCAGCAGGGCGAGCGACGGGGCGATCTGGAGATCGGCGGCGTTCGGCGGCTCGCCGCCGAGCGTGCCGTCCGCCAACCAGCCGTCGATGCGGTCCAGCCAGCCCGGGAGGGCCTGCAGGTCCGCGGCGCGCTGGTCGTCGCCCGTCGCGTTCAACTTCAGCTCCACCCGCGCCACCACCGGCATGACGGCGCGCAGCACGACGGCGGGCAGCGGCAGCTTGGCGCCCTCGGAGAACGAGGGCGCCGCGGACGGGTTGGCCAGGAGCGTCGGCCAGAGGATGCGGCGCGCTGCGGACTGCAGCACCTCGTCGCCCCAGCGCTCGGCGTCGAGCACGCGCTCGCGCAGCTCCGGCTCTGCCGGCAGGAGCGGCGGGTCGGGCGCGAGCTCGTCGAGGCGACGCAGGATCGCCCGGGAGCCTTGGAGCTTCTCGCCGTCGCCGAACCGGATCCCCGGCACGGTGCGCCGGCCGAACAGGGCGCGCATCACGAGCGCGTGCGCCGGTGGCGGGAGCTCGACGGTCGTGAACGCGATCCCCTTGAGCTCCAGCGCCCGGGACACGGTGAGGCAGGGGTGGGAGCCGTGGACGACGTAGAGCTTGGCGGTGGGCACGCCGCCAGGCTATCCGCGATCATCGGCGCCGATGCTCCTCGTCGTCGACGTCGGCAACACGCAGACCCACTTCGGGGCCTACCGCGAGGACGAGCTCGTCGAGCGCTGGCGCTTCGCGACGGTTCGGACCTCGACGGCCGACGAGCTCGGCGCGGCCCTGCGGGCCCTGCTCGAGCTGCGCGGCATCGGCCTTGACGACCTCGACGGCTCGATCATCTCGAGCACGGTGCCTCAGCTCGAGCCGGAATGGATCGAGATGGGCCGGCGCTACCTCGGCCACGGGACCATCGCCGTAGGGCCCGGCCTGCGGACCGCGATGCCGATCCGCATCGACAACCCCCGCGAGCTCGGGGCGGACCGGCTGGTCAACGCCGTGGCGGCCTTCGAGCAGGTCGGCGGCCCGGTGATCTCCGTGGACTTCGGCACGGCGCTGACCTACGACGTCGTCTCCCGCAAGGGCGAGTACCTCGGCGGCGTGATCGCGCCGGGCGTGGCCGTCTCCCTGGACGCCCTGACGACGCGAGGTGCGCGCCTGCCGAAGATCGACCTGCTGGCGCCGCGCTCGGTGATCGGCAAGTCGACGGTGGAGGCGATCCGCTCGGGGATCATCTACGGCTTCGCCGCCCAGGTCGACGGCGTGGTCGACCGCCTGGTCGAGGAGCTGGGGGACGAGGCCGAGGTCATCGCGACGGGCGGTCTGGCCTCGCACATCGTGCCGTTCACCACCGTGGTCGACCGGATCGACGAGGACCTCACGCTCAAGGGCCTCAAGCTCCTCTACGAGCGCAACCGCTGACCCCGGCGCTCCCGATCGCCCTGGCCCGTCGCCTCGCGCTCCACGCGCAGGGCCTCGCGAGCCCGCCGCCGCGTGGGCGCCCGAGCCCGGCGGAGGTCGCCGCGGCGGTGGAGCGGCTCGGCGCGGTGCAGCTCGACCCCATCGCCGCGGTGGCGCGCTCCCCGCTGCTGGTCCTCCACGCGCGCCTCGGCGCGGGGTTCTCCGAAGAGGCGCTCGACGCGGCCGTCTACCGAGAGCGCTCGTGCTTCGACTACTGGGCCCACGACGCGTCGTTGGTCCCGCTCGCCGACCTCCCGTTGCACCGCTGGCAGCAGCGGCGCCACCTGTCCGTCGAGTCGGTCGGCCGGGCGCGTGTGCGTGAGTGGCTCGCGGCCAACGCACACTTCGCCGACGCGCTGGTGGCCGACCTGCGCGAGCACGGCCCGCTGCGGGCTCAGGACCTCGAGGACCACTCCGCCGAGCCGTGGCGCTGGGGGTACTGGACCGACGAGGTCTCCTCGCGGCAGACCGTGGCGCGGATGCTCGGGGTGCTGTGGCTCAGCGGGCGGGTCGGCGTCGGTGGTCGGCGGGGCATCGAGCGCCTGTGGGACGTCTTCGAGCGCTGCGTCCCCGCCGACGCCCTCGAGGCCGCCGACGCGGCGCCGCTGACCGACCGCGAGGTCACCGAGCGGGCGCTGCGGCGGGCGCTCGGGATGCTCGGCGTGGCCAAGGCGACGCACATCACCAAGCACTTCACCCGCGGGCGCTACCCGGGTCTGGCGGCGGTGCTCGACGACCTCACCGCCACGGGCGAGCTCAGCCGGGTCGAGGTCGAGGGCTGCCGGGGAGCGTGGTGGGTGACCACGGAGTCGCTCGACGGCGCGGCCGCCCTGGCGCCGGGCCGGCGGACGGTCGCGCTCTCGCCGTTCGACAACGTGCTCTGCGATCGCGCGCGCACGGCCGAGCTCTTCGGCTTCGATCACCGCTTGGAGATCTACACGCCGCCCGCCCAGCGGCGCTGGGGGTACTACGTGCTCCCGATTCTGCACGGGGAGCGCTTCGTCGCCCGCGCGGACCTGAAGCTCGACCGCGGCGCGCGCGTCCTGGACGTCCTCGCCCTGCACCACGAGCCGGGCCGCCGCGCGCCACGGTCGGTCGCCGAGGCGATCGAGCGCCTCGCGGCCTGGCGCGGGGCCCGGGCTACCCTCCCGGGTGAGTGACGCGCCCCGCCCTCGACAGCCCCTGGCAGCTCGCCCACCTCACGGTGCCGAACCGCGTGCTGCTCGCGCCGCTGGCCGGGATCGGGAACTGGTGCGTGCGCCTGCAGGCCAAGCGCTACGGGGCGGGGATGGCCGTCTCCGAGATGGTCTCGAGCTTCGCCATCCACCACGGCAACGACAAGACGTGCACCGAGATGCTGCGCTTGCATCCCGACGAGCGCGACGGCGGGCCCGTCTCCATCCAGCTCTTCGGCCAGGACCCGGACGTGATGCGCTCCGCCGCCGCCCACGTGCGCGCGCACACCGACGCCGACGTCATCGACCTGAACATGGGCTGCCCGGTCCCGAAGGTCGCCAAGACCGGCGCGGGCGCCGCGATGCTCAAGGACCCCGACACCGCCGTGGCGGTCGCGCGGGCCGCCGGCGAGGGCTCGGGCCTCCCGGTGACCGTGAAGCTGCGCTCCGGCCTCGTCCCGGGGGACACCACGAGCGGCTACGACCTCGCCCACCGCCTCGTGGCCGAGGCCGGCGTCGCGGCGATCGCGTTCCACCCGCGCTCGGCGAAGGTCCAGCACAAGGGCACGCCGGACTACGACCTCGCCGCCCGGCTGGTGGAGAGCCTCCCGGCGCCCGTCATCCTGACCGGCGGTCTGCACACGGCGCAGGACGCCTGGCGCGCCTACGAGCACACGGGCGCCGCGGCCGTGATGCTCGCGCGGGGTGCGCTCGGCAACCCGTGGCTGTTCGGCGAGGTGCTCGGGACCCGCGACCCCGGCTCGCCGCCGCCGGCCGACGAGGTCGTGGCCGAGCTCGAGTGGGTGATGGCGCGCACGGTCGAGCACCTCGGCGCCGAGCGCGCGGGGCGCTTCCTGCGCAAGTTCTACCCGTGGTACGTCGACCGGCTCGGCGGCTCGAAGGCGCTGCAGGCGGCGCTGCAGCAGACCGATGACGTCGAGCACGCGCGCGAGGTCCTCGGCGCGGTGCCGGCGGCCGCGGCCGCCTGACCGGTCCTCCCCGGCGCCGCCGGAGGGGTCGGCTACACTCCGCCGCCGTTCCCGCCCCGAGACACCCCGTCTGTCAGGAAGAAGCGCATGCCGAAGGACGTCATCCTCACCCCCGAAGGCCTCGAGAAGCTCAAGGTGGAGCTCGAGGAGCTCTCGACGGTCCGGCGCCGCGAAGTGGCCGAGCGCATCAAGGAAGCCCGTGAGTTCGGCGACATCTCCGAGAACTCCGAGTACGACGACGCCAAGAACGAGCAGGCCATGCTCGAGACGCGGATCCTGCAGCTCGAGGAGAGCCTGCGCTCCGCGTCGGTCGTCCAGCCCGACGAGGTCTCGACCGACGTCGCCGGCATCGGCACGCAGGTCGGCCTGTCCTGGGTCGGCGGTGGCAAGGACACCTACACGATCGTGGGGTCCGCCGAAGCCGACCCGGGCGAGAAGAAGCTCTCCAACGAGTCACCGGTGGGCAAGGCGCTCATGGGCCGCAAGAAGGGCGACGAGGTCACCGTCAACCTGCCCAACGGGTCGACGCGCAAGCTCAAGATCACCAAGATCGACGTCGGGCTCTAGGAGCCCGTTGGTCCGCCGCCGGGTGGTCACCCCGTGAGCGACGACCTGCTCGCGGTCCGGCGGGCGAAGCTGGAGCGCTTGCGCGCCGACGGGATCGAACCGTTCCCGCACGCCTTCGACGGCGTGGTGCCGATCGCGACCGTCCGCGAGGCCCACGGCGACCTCGAGCCCGGCACGGACACCGAAGCCGCCTACCGCGTCGCCGGTCGCCTTCACGCCCGGCGCGGCCAGGGCAAGATGGCGTTCCTCGACCTCGACGACCGCTCTGGGCGCCTGCAGCTGCAGGCCAAGCTCGACGTCCTCGGTCAAGAGAAGATGGACCGCCTGCTCGAGCTCGACCTGGGCGATCTCGTCGGCATCGACGGCACGGCCTTCATGTCGCGCCGCGGCGAGCTGTCGCTCCGCGTCGACGACCTCACCGTCCTGGCCAAGTCGCTGCGGCCGCCACCGGAGAAGCACCACGGCCTGCAGGACGTCGAGCAGCGCTACCGCCGCCGCGAGCTCGACCTCATCGGCAACCCCGAGAGCCGCGCGTTCTTCGTGACGCGGGCGCGGATCGTCTCGGCCGTGCGGCGCGCGCTCGACGAGGACGGCTTCGTCGAGGTCGAGACGCCGATCCTGCAGCCGTTGTACGGCGGCGCCATGGCGCGCCCGTTCGTCACCCACCACAACGCGCTCGGCCGCGACCTGTACCTGCGCATCGCCACGGAGCTCTACCTCAAGCGGCTCATCGTGGGCGGACTCGAGCGCGTGTACGAGCTGGGCAAGGACTTCCGCAACGAGGGGGTGTCCTTCAAGCACAACCCCGAGTTCACGGTGCTCGAGTGGTACGAGGCCTACGCCGACGTCTACGACACCGCCGACCGACTCGAAGCGCTCGTCGCGTCCGTCGCGCGCACCGTCTCCCACGACGACCCGGAGGTGAGCTTCACGGAGCCGTGGCGGCGGACGACGCTCGCCCGGGCGATCCTCGAGGAGTCCGGGGTCGACATCCTCGCCAACCGCGACGCGACCTCGCTGGCGGCCGCCGTCGGCGACAAGCTGCCGACCGAGGGCCGCAACTGGCCACAGCTCGTCGACGATCTGCTCTCGAAGTTCGTCGAGCCCACCCTGCAGCGGCCGACGTTCCTCTTCGACTACCCCATCGAGATCTCCCCGCTGGCCAAGGAGCACCGCGAGCACCCGGGGCTCACCGAGCGCTTCGAGGCGTTCGCCTACGGCATGGAGTTCGCCAACGCGTTCACCGAGCTCAACGACCCCGACGAGCAGCGCCGGCGCTTCGAGGCGCAGGTGCGCCTCTCCCAGGGCGGCGACGACGAGGCGCAGCCCTACGACGAGGGCTTCGTCCTCGCGCTGGAGCAGGGCATGCCGCCGACCGGCGGCCTCGGCCTCGGGATCGACCGCCTGGTCATGGCGATGACCGGTAAGCGCTCGATCCGCGAGGTCGTGCTCTTCCCCGCCCTGCGCGACTGAGGGGGGCGAACCAGGGGACCTTGCGCCCTAGTGCTCGGTATGCGAGCACTAGAGATCAAGGTCGCCGCGCTGGCCCGCCGCCAGCACGGGATCGTCACCCGCGAGCAGCTCCTTGCGCTGGGCCTGGGGGCCAAGGCGATCTCCCACCGGCTGTCCACGGGGCGGCTTGTCGCGCTCCACCGGGGCGTGTACACGCTCGGGCCGGGGCCGCTGACCGACTTGGCGCGGTGGGTCGCGGCGGTGTGGGCCTGCGGTGACGGGGCCGTCCTCAGCCACGCGTCGGCCGTCGCGCACGCCGGCATGGGCGAGGAGGAGGACCGCGGCGTCGTGCACGTCAGCACGACCCGGTCCGTCCACCCCCGACCGGACGACGAGGTCCGCATCGAGGTCCACCGCGTGCGCCACCTCGACGCACCCGACGTGGCCTGGAACGGGCTCATCCGCGTCACGCGCATCCCGCGCACCTACGTCGACGAGGCCGATCGCCTCGACTACGCGGGCCTGCGTCGCCTCGCCGATCGCCAGCGCGGCATCGACCCCGCGGCGATCCGGGCGGCCCAGCGCCGCTCGCCGAACCGCCGGGGTGCGGCGAAGCTCACGCGGCTGCTCGAGCGCGACGACCCACGCACCAAGTCCGAGCTCGAGCGGCTGTTCCTGCGGCACTGCGACGGCAACGGGCTGCGCCGGCCCGACGGCCTGAACGCCCGCGTTTCGGGCTACGCCGTCGATGCCCTTTACGTGCAGGAGCGCTTGGCGGTCGAGCTCGACGGCCGCGCCTACCACGAGCGGCGGGCGCAGATGGCAGCGGACCGCCGCCGCGACGCCGACCTGCAGCTCGCGGGGCTGGCCGTCCTGCGGCTCGTCTGGGACCAGTTCGGCCCGGGGGACGAGGTGACGACCGCGCGGCTCGTTCGGGCGATGCTGACGCGGTCGCGGTGAAGGCCGGGGGCGTGCCGCGCTCCTGAGAACGCTCGGGCGCCAGCTTGCCCGGCCTGGGCGCGAGAAGCCCCGCGTTCTGACACCCCGTCGATTGCGGTCCGCGGGGGCACGGGCGTATGGTCGGTCGACGTCAAGTCGGGTGTCCCAAGGAGAGCGCATGAGCACGGTCCCGGTCCAGGTCACGGTCAACGGACAGGTCGAGCGGCGGGAGGTCGAGCCCCGGATGCTGCTGGTGCACTTCCTCCGCGACGAGCTCGGGCTCACCGGCAGCCACGTCGGCTGCGACACGGGCAACTGCGGGGCGTGCACGGTCCACCTGGACGGCGCGAGCTGCAAGAGCTGCACCGTGCTCGCCGTCCAGGCCGACGGCGCGGAGATCACCACGATCGAGGGCATGGGCACGGAGAGCGACCTGCACCCGCTGCAGGAGGCGTTCTGGGCCGAGCACGGGCTGCAGTGCGGCTACTGCACGCCGGGCATGATCATGGCCTCCGCCGAGCTGCTCGAGCGCACGCCCAACCCCACCGAGGAGCAGATCCGTCAGGGCATCGAGGGCAACCTCTGCCGCTGCACGGGCTACCACAACATCGTCAAAGCGGTGCAGTCGGCGGCCGCGGCCGGCGTCGCCGGCGCGGCGGGGGTGTCGGCATGACGCTCATGGACGACCGCACCAGCGGGCACGTCGGGCGCGCGCTGCGTCGCAAGGAGGACCCGCGGCTGATCACCGGCCAGGCGACCTACGTCGACGACATCACGATCACGGGCACGCTCCATGCGGCCATCATCCGCTCGCCCGAGGCCCACGCCACGATCGTCTCCATCGACACCTCGGCCGCCGAGGCCCGCGACGACGTCTTCGCGGTCTTCACCGGCGAGGACATGGCGGACCTGCTCGCGCCGCTGCCGATGGCCTGGGCGCCGGAGGGCGTCGACGTCAACAACCCCGCCCACTGGCCACTGGCCCGGGGGGTCGTCAAGCACGTCGGCGACCCTGTCGCGATCGTGCTCTCCACCGACCGCTACGCGGTCATCGACGCGGCCGAGGACGTCGTCGTCGAGTACGACGCGCTCCCCGTGGTGACGGACATCGAGACCGCGCTGCAGGACGGCGCGAACCTCGTCCACGAGGAGTTCGGGACCAATCAAGTCCACAAGTGGTCGCTGGGCGGCGGCGACATGGAGGCCGGCTTCGCCGAGGCCGACGTCGTCATCGAGCGCCGGGTGGTCAACCACCGCGTCTCCGGCGCGCCGATCGAGCCGCGGGGCGTCCTCGCCGACTACCGGGCGGGCTCGATCACGGTGCACACCTCGACGCAGGTGCCGCACTTCGTGCGCCTGTTCATGGGGTTGATCCTCGGCATCAGCGAACAGCAGGTGCGGATCATCGCCCCGGAGGTCGGCGGCGGCTTCGGCGCGAAGCTGCAGGTCACGGGCGAGGAGATGCTCTGCGCCTGGGCCTCCCGCAAGACCGGCAAGCCGGTCAAGTGGATCGAGACCCGCTCGGAGCACATGGCGAGCTGCCACCACGGGCGCGACCAGGTGGCCACCGTGCGACTCGGGGCCAAGCGCGACGGCACCCTGACCGCGCTGCACGCGGACATCCTCGCGGACATGGGCGCCTACCTCATGCTGCTCACGCCGACCATTCCGGCCCTGGGCGCGTTCGTCATGGGCGGCGTCTACAAGATCCCGGCCATCACGACGGACATCACCGGCGTCTTCACGAACAAGTGCGCCACGGACGCGATCCGCGGCGCGGGTCGGCCCGAGGCGACGCACATGATGGAGGTCTGCATGGACCAGCTCGCCGACGAGCTGGGCATGGACCGCCTCGAGCTGCGGCGCAAGAACTTCATCCCCGCCGACCAGTTCCCCTACGAGACGGCGCTCGGCATCGTCTACGACTCCGGCAACTACGCCGGGGCGCTCGACAAGCTGATGACGATGATCGACCCCGCCGAGGTCGAGAGCCAGAAGGCCGAGCTCGCCGCCAAGGGCATCCGCCGGGGCATCGGCTTCTCCACCTACACCGAGATCTGCGGCCTCGCGCCGTCGCGCGTGACCGGGCCCGCGGGCTTCGGCCTGCAGACCGGGCTCTGGGAGTCCGCGATCGTCCGGGTCACGGTCACGGGCGCGGTCACCGTCTACACCGGCACCTCGCCCCACGGCCAGGGGCACGAGACGACGATGGCCCAGGTCGTCGCCGACAAGCTGGGCGTCGATCCGCAGCAGGTCGAGATCATGCACGGCGACACGAGCACCGGCGCCATGGGGCTGGGCACATACGGCTCGCGCACCACCGCGGTCGGGACGGAGTCGGTCGCGCGCGCCTCGGACAAGGTCGCCGAGAAGGCACGGGCGATCGTGGCGCACGCGCTCGAGGCCGCGCCCGAGGACATCGAGCTCGCCGACGGCAAGTTCTCCGTGCAGGGCTCGCCCGACAAGGGGATGACGCTCGCCGAGGTGAGCGGCTTGGCGCACGTCCGGCCGGAGCTGCTGCCCGAGGGGATGGCGCCCGGCCTGGACGAGACGTCGTTCTACGACCCGGAGAACTTCGTCTTCCCGTTCGGGGCGCACGCCTGCGTCGTGGACGTGGAGGAGGACACGGGCAAGGTCAAGGTCGTGCGCTACGTCGCGGTGGACGACTGCGGCCCCGCCATCAACCCGACGATCATCGACGGGCAGGTCCACGGCGGCATCGCGCAGGCCATCGGCCAGGTGCTCTACGAGCACGTGATGTACGACGCGGAGGGCCAGCTCGTCACGGGGACGTTCGTGGACTACGCGCTGCCCACCGCCGCCGAGCTCCCGAGCTTCGAGACCGACCGGACCGAGACGCCGTCGCCGGTGAACTCGCTGGGGGTCAAGGGCATCGGTGAGGCGGGCACCATCGCCGCGAGCCCTGCCGTCGTCAACGCCGTGGTGGACGCGCTGCGCCCGCTCGGCGTCACCTACCTCAACATGCCGCTCGGCTCCGAGCGGGTCTGGGACGCGATCCAGGAAGGGGGCCGGGCATGATCCCCGCCGAGTTCGACTACGTGGCACCCGACACGCTGCAGGAGGCCATCGTCGCCCGCACCGCCGGGGGCGAGGACGCGAAGTTCCTCGCCGGCGGGCATTCGCTGCTGCCGCTGATGAAGCTGCGCCTCGCGGCGCCGACCCTGCTGGTGGACCTCCGCAAGGTGCCGGGCCTGTCCGGCGTGCAGCAGGAGAACGGGCACTGGCGGATCGGCGCGATGACGAACCACGTCGTGCTGCAGGACGACCGCGGGCTCGGCGCCATCGGCGCCGTCGCCGCGGGCATCGCCGACCAGCAGGTACGCAACCGCGGGACGATCGGCGGTTCGCTGGCCCACGGTGACCCGGCGTCGGACCTCACCACGGCGTTCCTGGCCTACGAGGGGACGCTCACCGCGACGGGGCCGGACGGCCCGCGGGAGATCGCGGCGACGGAGTTCTTCCAGGACTACCTGACGACCGCGCTCAGCGAGGACGAGGTCATCACCGAGGTCCGCATGCCGCGGCTGGAGGGCTGGGGGTGGGGCTATGAGAAGTTCACCCGCCGCGCCGAGGACTGGGCGATGGTCGGCGTCGTGGCCCTCGTCAAGCGCGCCGCCGACGGCAGCTGCGAGGACGTCCGGATCGCGATGACGAACATGGGCTCGACGCCGCTGCGGGCACGCGCCGCGGAGGACGCCCTGCGCGGTGGGGCACTCGACGCCGCGGCGATCGCGGAGGCCGCCGGGCACGCCGCGGACGGCACGGACCCGCCCGCGGACCGCAACGCCTCCGAGGCCTACAAGCGCCATCTGGCCGGCGTTCTGACGCGCCGTGCGCTCACCAGCGCCATCAAGTAGCCGCGTCGCGCATGGACGGCATCGACGCGGTCGGCGAGGCCCTGGCGGCCCAGGGGTACCTCGCCGACCGTGCGCTGTCGACGGCGGTCTTCCTCGCACGGGAGATCGGCCAGCCGCTGCTGCTGGAGGGCGAGGCGGGCGTGGGCAAGACGGAGGTGGCGCGGGCGCTCGCCGCCGCCACGGGCGCCCAGCTCGTGCGCCTCCAGTGCCACGAGGGGATCGACGTGCAGCACGCGCTCTACGACTGGGACCACCCGCGCCAGCTGCTGGCGCTGCGGGCCGCCGAGCTCGGCGGGTCCGGGGCCGAGGACGTCGACCTATGGTCCGAGCGCTTCCTGATCCGCCGCCCTCTCATGGCCGCGCTGGAGGCCGAGGGGCCCGTGGTGCTGCTCATCGACGAGGTCGACCGGGCCGACGACGCGTTCGAGGCGTTCCTGCTCGAGCTCCTGTCGGACTTCGCGGTCACGGTGCCCGAGCTCGGAACGGTGACGGCGAAGGGCCACCCGACGGTCGTCCTGACCTCGAACCGCACCCGCGAGCTGCACGACGCGCTCAAGCGCCGCTGCCTCTACCACTGGATCGACTACCCCGACCGCGAGCGCGAGCTGGCCGTGCTCGCCGCGCAGGCGCCCGGGGTCCCTGAGTCGATCGCCCGCCGCGTCGTCGCCGGGGTCGCGCGGCTGCGCGAGGAGGAGCTCTACAAGCTGCCCGGCGTGGGGGAGACGATCGCGTGGGCGAAGGCGCTCACGGCGCTGGGTGAGGGCGCTGCGCCCGGCGACGCGCTGGGGACCGTCCTCAAGGTGCGCGAGGACCTCGACCGGGTCCGCGCCTCGGGGGTGCTCGAAGGTGTCTGAGACCGCGACCGCGGACGCAGGTGCCGCCGTCGCCGAGCGGCTGGTCGCGCTCGCGCACGCGCTGCGCGACCGCGGGGTGCGCGTCGGGGCCGGAGAGGTCGCCTCGAGCGCCCGCGCGCTCGCCGCCGTCGACCCCGGGCGCCGCCGCGACGCCCACCTCGCGCTGCGCACGGTCCTGTGCTCCCGGCGGGAGGACCTCCCGCGCTTCGACGACGCCTTCGAGGAGGTCTTCGGCGGCGTCGAGGTCGAGGGCCCCCGTGGCGGCGTGGACCTCGGGCCCGAGGCGCGCCTGGCGCTGCCACGGACGGCGAACCCGGACGCGCCGCCCGCGCCGCCGCCCGACGCCGAGCCCGTGTCGGTGCCCGCCGCCGCCTCCGAGGTCGAGCTGCTCCACGACAAGGACTTCGCGCTGTACTCCGACCGGGAGCTCGCCGCGGCCCGCGCGGTCCTGCGCGAGCTCGCCCGGCACTCCCCCGAGCGCCTCGGGCGGCGCACGCGCCCGGTGCGCACCGGCGGCACCCACGTCGACCTCCCGCGCACGCTCCGCGCGTCGCTGCGAACGGGCGGGGAGCCGATCGCGATCGCGCGCCGCGGTCCCGTCCGCGTCCCGCGCCCGCTGGTGCTGCTGCTCGACGTGAGCGGCTCGATGGCCCCCTACGCGCGAATGCTCATGCAGTACGCGCAGGCCGCGTCGGCGGCGCGGCGCCAGGTGGAGGTCTTCGCCTTCGGCACCCGGCTCACGCGCATCACCGGGGAGCTGCGCGGGCGCGACCCGGACGCGGCGCTCGCGCGGGCGTCGGCCGCCATCGAGGACTGGTCGGGCGGAACGCGGATCGGCGCGTCGCTCGGCGAGCTGTCGCGCACCCACGGACGGCGGCTCGGCCGGGGCGCCGTGGTGGTCCTGCTGTCAGACGGGTGGGACCGCGGGGAGCCCGAGCTGCTGGCGGCCGAGATGGCCCGCCTGCGCCGCTCGACCCACCGCACGATCTGGCTGAACCCGCTGAAGGCCTCGCCGGGCTACGAGCCGCTCGCGCGCGGGATGGCGGCGGCGCTCCCGCACACCGACCACTTCCTCGCGGGCAATTCGCTCCGGGGCGTCGCCGAGCTCGCGGCGCTCCTCCAGGAGGGCCTCGCGTGACCGAGGCCGACGAGCCGCTCGTCGTCGGCGTGCTGCTGGCGGCAGGCGCCGCCCGCCGCTTCGGCGCGCCGAAGCAGCTCGCGGAGCTGGAGGGCGAGCCGCTCGTGCTCCACGCCCTCGAGCACCTGCTCGACGTCCCCGCGCTCGCGGAGGTCGTCGTCGTCGTCGGCGCCCACGGCGCTGAGGTGGCCGCCGCGGTCGAGGCCACGAAGTGGCCCGGTGTGCGCGTCGTCGACTGCCCGGACTGGGAGGAGGGGATGGCCGCGTCCCTCCGGACGGGGGTCGCCGCCGCCGACGCCGCGGGAGCCGAGGCGGTGCTCGTGCACCTCGCCGACTTGCCGCGGGTGACGCCGCAGGTCATCGCGATGGTGCTCGACCACGCCTGCGACGACGTCGGCCGCCCGGTCCACCCGGCGCGCGCGACGTACGCGGGCGCCGACGGCCACCCGGCCGTCCTCCCGCGCGCGCTCTTCCCGGCCGTCGCCGCCCTGCGCGGTGACGCGGGCGCCCGCGACCTGCTCTCCGGCCCCGCCACCCGGCGCGCCGAGGCCGGCCACCTCGCCGATCCCGTCGACGTCGACACCCCCGACCACCTGGAGTCCCTTCGTGAAGCTTGACCAGACGTTCACCGTGCAGGCCCCCGCCGACGCGGTCTGGGAGGCGCTGACCGACGTGCAGCGCGTCGCGCCGTGCCTCCCCGGGGCCGCGATCACGGAAGACTCCGGCGACGGCGTCTTCAAGGGCGAGTTCAAGGTGAAGATCGGCCCGACGACCGCGGCCTACAACGGCGCGCTGAAGATGGAGGACCTCGACGCCGTGCACCGCGTGGCGACCATGAGCGCCAAGGGGACCGACAAGCGCGGCAACGGGGGCGCGACCGCGACCATCGTCTCCTCGGTCGAGGAGGCGGGCGGGGGGACCACCCGCGTCGACGTCGCGACGGACTTCTCGATCACGGGCAAGCTCGCGCGCTTCGGGCGCGGCGGGATGATCCAGGACGTCTCCAACCGGCTGCTGCGCGAGTTCGCCGCGAACCTGCAGGACGAGCTCTCCGGCGAGACGCCCGCGCCGGCCGAGGACGCCCCCGCCGCGGTGGCCGCCGACGTCCCCGCGCCGCCGCCCGCCGCCGGACCGCCGTCGCCTCCCGCACCCGTACCCCCGCGCGCGCCACGTCCGCCGTCGGAGCCGCTCGACGGCGGCGGGCTCGTCATCGGGGTCTTGCAAGAGCGCGCGAAGGCAGCCTTCCCGGCGCTGCTGGCGGGGGTCGTCCTGGGCGTCCTGGCCTCCCGCAGATGGGAGCTCCGGCGCCGCTGAACCGTCGTGCTGAGCTTCTCCCGGCGGGCGATCCCGGACCCTGCGGGTTTGGCCGCCGGGCCTGCCTCCGACGCCCGAGGGCGTTGGTAGAGTGACCCATGGCCGCTGTTCCGGGACCGTCCGCTCATCCGTTTGCCGCTCGCGGCCGAACATGATGGGAGGCCGGTTGCTTCGGGCACCCGGTAGGAAGCCGCAGAGCCGAGACCACGAACGACCCCACCGCTGACGACCCCCGGGCGTCACCAGGAAGGACCAGCAGCATGTTCGAGCGATTCACAGAGCGGGCCCGGCAGGTCGTCGTTCTCGCGCAGGAAGAGGCGCGCACGCTCAAGCACAACTACATCGGGACGGAGCACATCCTCCTGGGTCTGTTGCGCGAGGAGGAGGGCTTGGCGGCCCGCGTCCTCGAGAGCCTCGACATCACCGTCGAGCGCGTCCGCGCGCAGGTCGTGCGCATCGTCGGCTCCGGCGAAGAGGTCACTTCGGGGCAGATCCCTTTCACGCCCCGGGCGAAGAAGGTCCTCGAGCTCGCGCTCCGCGAGGCGCTGAGCCTCGGCCACAACTACATCGGCACGGAGCACATCCTGCTCGGGCTCGTGCGGGAGAACGAGGGCGTCGCCGCCCGCATCCTGCTCGACTTCGACGCGGACTCCGAGAAGATCCGCAACGAGGTCATCCGCATGCTCTCCGGCCCGGGCGGCCGCCGCTCGGGCGGCCAGTCCGGCAGCGCGGGCTCCGGCTCGGCCGGGTCCGGCACGGGCTCCGGCCAGTCCGGCGAGGGCAAGAAGTCCTCCAAGCTGCTCGACCAGTTCGGCCGCAACCTCACGAAGCTCGCCGCCGAGGGCAAGCTCGACCCGGTCGTCGGGCGCGAGAACGAGGTGGAGCGGATCATGCAGATCCTCTCCCGCCGCACGAAGAACAACCCGATCCTCATCGGCGAGCCCGGCGTGGGCAAGACCGCCGTGGTCGAGGGGCTCGCGCAGCGCA
The DNA here is from genome assembly GCA_038207985.1 of Solirubrobacterales bacterium. GTDB lineage: Bacteria > Actinomycetota > Thermoleophilia > Solirubrobacterales > Solirubrobacteraceae > Paraconexibacter. The sequence goes on along the minus strand of JBBQZE010000033.1, from coordinate 322 downwards.
TCACGAACGCCGACGTGCCCGAGCTGCTCAAGGGCAAGCAGATCTACACGCTCGACCTCGCCGCGCTGGTCGCCGGCTCGAAGTACCGCGGTGAGTTCGAGGAGCGCCTGAAGAAGGTGATGAAGGAGATCACCCAGCGCGGCGACATCATCCTGTTCATCGACGAGATCCACAACCTCGTCGGCGCGGGTGCCGCCGAGGGCGCGATCGACGCCGCGTCGATCCTCAAGCCCGCGCTCGCGCGGGGTGAGCTGCAGACGATCGGCGCCACGACGCTCGACGAGTTCCGCAAGTACCTCGAGCGCGACTCCGCGCTGGAGCG
>JBBQZE010000032.1:0-17751 GCA_038207985.1 Solirubrobacterales bacterium | reverse complement strand
GCAGAACAGCAGCGGCGTCTTGTACTCGATGGTCCCTCGCCACAGCGTTGCGATCCAGTTGAAGATCTTCACGCCCGTGGGAACCGCGATGAGGAACGAGCTCATCATGAAGAAGACGAGAACGATCGTCGGCGACGGCGTCGAGAACATGTGGTGCGCCCAGACCAGCAGGCCGAGGAACGCGATGATCACCGTGGAGGCGGCGATCGCCTTGTAGCCGAAGATCGGCTTGCGGGCGAACACGGGCAGAACCTCCGACACGATCCCGAATCCGGGCAGCACCATGATGTAGACCTCGGGATGCCCGAAGAACCAGAAGAGGTGCTGCCAGAGCAGCGGCGAGCCGCCGGACGAGGGGTCATAGAAGTGGGTGCCGAAGTGGCGGTCGGTCAGCAACAGCGTCACCGCGCCCGCGATGACCGGCAGCGCCAGGATCAGCAGCACCGCGTAGGTGAGGATCGCCCAGCAGAACAGCGGCAGGCGGCCCCAGCCCATGCCGGGGGCGCGCATGTTCGCGATCGTCGCGTAGAAGTTCACCGCGCCGACCAGCGACGAGATGCCGGTGAGGTGGATCAGGAAGATCCACGCGTCGACGCCGGCCGTCGGGAGGTAGTTCGACGAGCTCAGCGGCGAGTAGCAGGTCCAGCCACACTCGGGCGGGGAGAAGAAGATCGAGCCGTAGAAGACCAGGCCGCCCATGAGCAGCATCCAGAAGCTCATCGCGTTCAGCTTCGGGAAGGCCATGTCCCGGGCTCCGATCATCAGCGGCACGAGGTAGTTGCCGAAGCCGGCCATGATCGGCACGACGAACAGGAAGATCATCGTCGTCCCGTGCATCGTGAACAGCTCGTTGTACGTCTGCGGGGTCAGCAGCGTGTTGTTGGCCTGCGCGAGCTGCAGCCGGATCAGCAGCGCCTCGACGCCGCCGAGCACGAAGAACACGAACGTCAGGACCAGGTACATGATCCCGATCTTCTTGTGGTCCGTCGTGGTCACCCACGAGGCCCAGCCGGTGTTCGGGCGTTCGACCCGGTGGGCGACGATCTGGGGCAGCCCGACGGCGGCGACCGGCGACGTCGTCGGGGCGATGAGGGTCTCGGGGGGTGCCATTGGGTCTGAGTCCTTACGGCGTGGCGGTGGCGGCCGGAGCTTCGACCTGCTTGCGCTGCTGGGCCGCGGCGTCGTCGGCGGCCTTCGTGTCCTTCTTGCGCTGAGCGATGAACTGCTCGAACTGCGCGGGGGTGACGGCCTTCACCTGAGCGATCATGTTCGCGTGGTTGCGCCCGCAGAGCTCGGCGCACTGGCCGCGGAACGTCTGGCCGGCCATGTTCGCCGGGATCTTGAACCAGGTGTAGTTCGTGTACCCCGGGATGGCGTCGAACTTTCCGCCGAGCTTCGGGATCCACCAGGAGTGGGCGACGTCCTGGGCGTTGATGTCGAGGGTGACCGTCGTGTCGACCGGGACCACCATCTCCTCGTAGGCGAAGGGGTTGTTCAGCTGGTTCTTGTCGCCGTCCGGGTAGGTGAAGCGCCAGAGGTACTGCTGCCCGTTGACCTTGATGTTCAGCGACTTGCCGTCCGGGGGGAGGCGCTTGTTGGGGCCCGAGGCGACGAGGACCCCGTTGGCGACGCCGCTGGAGGCGAGGTTGAGCCCGCCCTGGCCGGACTGGTCCGGGTTGCGGATGCCGGGCAGCTGCGTGAACGTCGCGACGGCGAGGACCACGAGGATCACGGCGGCGCCGATGGTCCAGCCGATCTCCAAGCGGGTGTTGCCGCGGATCTGCGCGGCCACCGCGCCCTTGCGTGCCTTGAACTTGAGCAGCGAGTAGAGGAGCGCGCCCTCGACGCCGAAGAAGATGACGCCGGCGATGACCAGCGTGAACTTGTAGAGGTTGTCGATCGAGTCGGCGTTCGGCGAGCCGCCGCTCTGTGGCGTCCAGAACGCGGCGGCCGGTCCGGCGAGGACGAGGCTCGCAGCGACGGCCAGACCCAGAGCGCCGGCCGCGACGTGGCGGGGCCGACGGGACGGGTGCGGGGAGGTGGTGCGGTGGAGACCCAAAGCGCGGCGAAGTGTATTCACGAAGAGGTCCGAATCGGTCGAATGCGGCACGTCAGCGACCCTCGCGGACCGGCTTGGCGCCCTGCGACGCCCCTACTCGAGCCGGAGGGCGGCCCATCCTGCCACCTCCGCCCGTGCCGAGGCGCCACGGTGTCCCCGGCGGTGGGGCGACGGCCAGCGCTGCTGCCTAGGCTGGAGCGTATGGACCATCCGCGCATCGGCATCTGCACGAGCCTCGAGCCGGTGCGGTTCGGCGTGTGGAACGAACTCGCCGCCTTCAGCCCGTACTCCTACGTGCAGGCCGTGCAGCGGGCCGGCGGGGTCGCCCTCCTGCTCGCCCCCGACCCGCGCCTCACCCGGGAGCCCGACGAGCTGCTCGACCTTCTCGACGGCCTCGTGCTCGCCGGCGGTGTCGACGTCGACCCCGCGACCTACGGCCAGGCGCCGCACCCCGCCACGAAGGGCTGGGTGCCCGAGCGCGACGCCTTCGAGCTCGCGCTCGCCGCCCGGGCTCTCGAGCGAGACCTGCCGCTGCTCGGCATCTGCCGGGGGATGCAGGTGTTGAACATCGCCCGGGGCGGCACGCTGCTCCAGCACGTGCCCGATGTCGCGGGCCACGACGACCACCGCCGCACCGCCGGGACCTTCGACGGCAACGACCACCCCGTCCGCCTCACGCCGGGCTCGCTGGCCGAGCGCGCCGCCGGCGAGGAGGTGCACCCGACGAAGTCCCACCATCACCAGGCGATCGACCGCCTCGGCGACGGCCTGACCGTCACGGGGTGGGCCACGATGGACGAGCTGCCCGAGGCCGTCGAGGACGCGGGTCGCCGCTTCGCCCTGGGCGTGCAGTGGCACCCGGAGGCCGACGAGGCCTCCCGGGTCATCGGCGCCCTGGTCGAAGCGGCACGCGCCGCGACCGCCTGAGCTGTCGCCGGGCCCGGCGACTAGACTCGCCGCCGCCTTGCCCGCCTCGAGCCGTCCCATCCGTGCGGCCGCCTGGGGCCTCGTGGCCGCGGGGGTCGCCGTGCCGCTCGCCCGCCGTCGCCTGCGCCTGCCGGTCGGCGTCGTCACGGCGGCATCCGTCGCGGGGCCCGTCGCGCTCTGCGTGGCGGCCCCGCGCACGCGCACGCGCGACGTCGCGACCTGCGTGTTGCAGATGTGGGGCTACCTCGCGCATTACGAGATGCCCAACGACGATCCGGAGCACCTGCGCGCGCGCGTACGGGTGGACTACCCCGTGAGGGTGGACCGCGTCCTCGGGCTCGGCGAGCTGCCCGGCGTCCGCCTCCAGCGCGCGCTCGGCCGGCCCGGCCTGGCGCTGCGGCCCGCCGAGCAGGTGCTCGTGTGGTGCCACTGGCTGTGGTTCCTCATCCCGCACGGGACCGTCGCCTGGTTCCTCGTGTTCCGGCGCGGGCGCTTCGAGCGGGCGGCGTTGCACACCTACGCGGTCTTCGACCTCGGGCTTGTCGGCTACTGGGCGGTCCCGACCGCGCCGCCGTGGTTCGCCGCGCAGGAGGGTCGTGCGCCCGAGCTGCGCCGGCTGATGGTGGAGCACGGCACCGCGTTCTGGAAGGAGCGCTGGCCGGCGCTCTACGGCGCGCTCGCCGGCAACCCCCTGGCCGCGATGCCGTCCCTGCACTTCGCGACCTCGGTGATGGCCGCGCGGCTCTTGGCCGACGAGGGCCGCGTTCACGGGGCGATCGGCTGGACGTACGCCTCCACGCTCGGCTTCGCGCTCGTCTACCTCGGCGAGCACTACGTCGTCGACCTGCTCGTGGGCTTCGCGCTCACCGAGGGCGTGCGGCGCGCGGCGGGCCCGGCGGCTCCAGCGCTGCGAGCCGTCGGGCGGCGGGTCCAGCGGCTCGAGCGCGCAGCCGCCGGATGAGCCCTCAAGGCGCCGTGAAGCGCGTTACTATACGAAGTGAAGTGAACCCAGACACGGACGGGGAGCATCAGCAAGGCATGGCCGAGATCGAGAACGTCATCATCGTGGGCAGCGGCCCGGCGGGCTACACCGCGGCGCTGTACACCGCGCGCGCCAACCTCAGCCCGCTTGTCATCGAGGGATTCGTCTGGGGCGGTCTGCTGCAGCAGACCACCGAGGTCGAGAACTACCCCGGCTTCCGCGACGGCATCATGGGCCCGGCGCTCATGCAGACGATGCGCGACCAGGCCGAGCGCTTCGGCACCCGCTTCGTCACCGACGTGGCGACGGGCGTCAAGCTCGCGACCGAGCCCGGCGGGGTCCACGAGGTCCACGTCGACGACGAGGTCCATCTCGCCCGCACCGTCATCCTGGCCATGGGCGCGGAGCACAAGAAGCTCGGCGTACCCGGCGAGGACGAGCTCGGCGGCCGCGGCGTCTCCTACTGCGCCACCTGCGACGCCGCCTTCTTCAAGGACAAGCACATCGCCGTGATCGGCGGTGGCGACTCCGCCATGGAGGAGGCGATCTTCCTGGCCAAGTTCGGCGCGAAGGTCAGCGTGGTCAACCGCCGCGACGCGTTCCGCGCCTCCAAGATCATGATCGAGCGCGCCCGGGCCGAGGCGAACATCCACTTCGTGACGCCCTACGTCGTCGAGGAGTTCGCCGCCGTCGACGGCCGGCTGCCGACGCTGAAGCTCCGCCACGTCGAGACGGGCGAGGCGCTCGACCTGCCCGACACGGGCTCGTTCATCGCCATCGGTCACGAGCCGCAGTCCGAGGTCGTTCTGGGCCAAGTCCCGATCGACGACGAGGGCTACGTCCGCACCGAGGACCGCTCGACCCGCACGGGCGTGCCGGGCGTCTTCGCCGCTGGTGATCTCGTCGACCACACCTATCGCCAGGCCGTCACCGCGGCCGGCTCCGGGTGTCAGGCGGCGCTCGACGCGGAGTGGTACCTGCGCGACACGCCCGAGGTGCCGACGCCGGAGGGCATGCCGGCCGGCGACCTGGCCGAGGCGCAGTGGGCAGCCCCGGCTGTGACGCAGGAGGCGCCCGTCGCCTGAGGTGACTGCCCGGCTTCTGCGGGGCGGTCTTAGGAGCGGGCGGGGGCGCCGTCGCCCTGGCCGGCGGAGCCGCTGGGCGTCGGACGCGGGGTGCTCGGGGTGACGGGGGTGACCTTGGGGTACGTGAAGAGGTGCGGTGCCATGTCTGTTTGAGGAACGCCGGGTAGGTGGAAGAGTTACGGCGTCGAGGATCTTTCGTCCCGTCCGCATGCGATCCTGCGTCGCTTGTCAAGGAAATGGACGAACGTGCGATGGCGCACGCGGGCGCCGGCCCGGCCTCAGCGGGTGACGCCCTCGAGGTCGAGCAGGTGCTCCTTGATGGCCAGGCCGCCCGTGTAGCCCCCGATCCCGCCGCCCGTGCGCAGCACGCGATGGCACGGGACGACGATCGGGACGGGGTTGGCGCCGAGGGCGTTGCCGGTCGCGCGGGAGGCGCGCGGGTTGCCCGCCGCCGCGGCGATCGCGCCGTAGGTGGAGGTCCGGCCGAACGCCACGGCCGCGCAGGCGCGCAGGACCTCGCGGCCGAACGGGGCGGCGAGCGCGAGGTCCAGCTCGAGGTCGAAGGTCCGGCGCCGGCCGGCGAAGTACTCGTCGAGCTGACGGCGCACGTCGTCGAGCGCGGCCGGCGCCTCGACGACCCGCGGGGAGAGGCGTGTCGCGAGGCCCTCGAGCACCGCGTCGAGGCCACCGGCGAAGTCCCGGTAGGCGAGCCGGGCCAGGCCGCGGGGCGTCGCGGCGGCGACGAGCGGGCCGACGGGCGAGTCGAGCTCGGCATAGACGACGTCGGCCTCGAGCGCGGCGGCGGCCAGCAGGCGCGCTGACGCCGCGTCGAGTGCGACGGGGTCGACGTGCGGGGCGGTGGGGGCGGTCATGCGGGCAGCTCCTGTCGCAGCTTGCGGAGGCCCTCGTGCGCGGAGCGCCGCGCGGCCTCCTCGGAGGTGCCGAGGACGCGGGCGACCTCGGCGTGGGAGAGGTCGGCCGCGTAGCGCAGCGTCACGGCGGCGCGCTGCTTCGGCGGGAGGTCGCGGACGCGGGCCCACGTCTCGCCGACGCCCGCCTCGGGATCGTGGTGGGCGACCTCGGGCGGGGCCGCGACGGGCACCGGGCGGCGGGCGGTCGCGCGGTGGTGATCCATCGCGCGGCGGTGGGCGATCGTGAGGACCCACGCCTGCCCGGACGCCGTGGCACGGCGCCGGTCGTAGCCCCGCAGCGCTGCCAGGAAGGTCTCCTGGAAGACGTCATCGGCCTCGGTGTGCCCGACCGTCGCGACGAGGTAGCGCCACACCACGGTGCGATGCTCCTCGAAGAAGCGCTGGAAAGGCGTCACGGGTGTGGGTCGCCCTGAACCCGGGTTCCGTGAGGTCGGACCATCTGCTCCAACCCTAGGTTGCGGCTGCCACCATCCCGCAGAGCAGGACGGCGTGCGCGCTCCACAGCGCGGTGCGGAGGTGGTGGAAGCGTTCCAAGCGCCGGCCCGTCCGGCGGTCGTAGCCCGCCGCGAGGCGGCCGTGGTCCGGCACCGAGCACGCGAACGTGACGCCCCACGCCCCGGCGGCGAGCGCCAGGCCGGCCGCCGCCGCGAGCGGCCCGACGCCATCGGGCCGGCGCAGGAGCACGAGCGCGCTGCCCGCCAGCTCGACCACCATCGGCGCGATCACGACCCATCCGGTGCGCCGGGTGTGGGCGGCGTGGTACGCGGCCCACTCATGCGGGCCGACCGCGGCGAAGAGCGGGTAGTGCACGACGGACACGAACCACGAAAGGCCGGCCATCATCGCGGTGGCCAGGAGGACGAGCAGCAGCAGGGTCATGGGCATAGAGGGGTACGGCCGCCACGTAGACTCGGCCGATGGACCCGTTCGTGGTCATCATCGTCGGCGGGACGGCGGGCCTGGTCATCGCGTTGCTCGCGCTCGGGCGCTTCTACCCCGGATCGGGGGCCGAGCAGCTCGACTGGCGGCCGACGCGCTCGGCCGAGCAGGAGGTCCAGAACGAGATCGACGACCTCGACCAGATGCTCGAGGCGACCAACCGCCGCCGCCGGGCCCGCGGCAAGCCGGAGCTCACCGAGGACTCCATCGCCCTCTCGCTGAACGAGGAGACACGGCTCGCACACAAGCGCCGGAACGCCTACGTCGGCGACCTCGAGCTCGCCCAAGCGCTCGACGCGAAGAATGCCCGTCGCCTGCGCAAGGGCCTGCCGCCGATCTCGCTCGACGACTACCGGCGCACGGTCGAGGGCCCGCTGTGAGGGCCCTCGTCGTCGGCGGCGGCTCGTGCCGCGGTCTCGACCTCACGCGCGCGCTCGCGGCCGACGGCCACGCCGTGCGCGTCGTCAGCCGGACCGAGGCCGGGCGCGCGGCCATCGAGGACGCGGGTGGCGAGTGCTGGATCGGCACCCCTGACGCGATCGGCACGCTGCGCTACGCGCTCGACAACGTCACGGTCCTGCTCTGGCTGCTCGGGACCGCGGAGGGCGGGGACGTCGCCGCACTGCACGGCTCTCGGCTGACGATGATGCTCGAGCGCGTGACCGACTCGACCGTGCGCGGCGTCGTCTACGAAGCGTCCGGGCCGGTCGGCGAGACGGTGCTGGCCGCCGGCGAGCACGAGGTCCGCGAGGCCAACCGCAAGAACGAGATCCCATTTCGCCTGCTCACCGCGGATCCACGCGGTCCACGCGAGGCCTGGCTCGGTGAAGCGCTCGGGCTGGTCGATTCGCTGCTGGGCGCGCGCCGCTCCTGACGGGCCGGGAGCCGCGACGGCGTGCGGGCGGCTACTGGTCGACGAGGCTGGCCGGCACGACGTCGTCCGGCGCCGACTTGGCCGCCCACGGGGCATGCTCGACCTTCTGGTCGCCTTCGAGCGCCGAGGCGCCGAAGTAGACGACGGCGAGCAAGGCGACCACGACGAGCAGGCCGATCAGCGTGCGGAGCGCCGTGCCGACGAAGCCGGGCCCCTTGCGCTCGTCGAGCATGTCCTGCGTCGAGCGTCCCCGCTTGAGCGGCGCAGGCTGGTCGGGATCCACGGGCTCGGGCTCGTCGGCGCCGACGGAGGGGGACATGTCATGTTCCTACCGCATCCGAGCGCGCCGTGCGTTGAACGCGGGGCTCCGCGCCCGGTCAGAGCCCGGCGGGCAGGCGATCCAGCAGATCGCCGAGCATGCGCGCCGTCGCGCCCCAAACGAGGTCCTCGCCGACGACGTAGACGTCGGTCAGGAACGGCACGCCGCGGCGCAGCATGCGCCGGCGCCCCGCGCCCGCGCGCAGGTCGGCCAGGCTCAGCTCGAGCACGTCGGCGACCTCGCGCTCCGACGGCGCCCAGGCGAAGCCTGGCTCGATGAGCCCGACGAAGGGGTGGACGGCGTAGTCGGTGGCGATCGTCGGGGTGGGCTGCAGCGCGCCGACCAGCTCGACGGCCGCGGCCGGCAGCCCGATCTCCTCGTGGACCTCGCGCAGGGCGGTGGCCTGCAGGTCTGGGTCGGACGGATCACGCCGGCCGCCGGGGAACGAGATCTCCCCGGCGTGGCGGCGCAGGTCGTCGCGGCGCCGGGTGAGCACGACGTGCAGCCCGTGGTCCGCGCCGAGGAACAACGGCACGAGGACGGCGGCCGCCTTGCGCCCGTGGACTTCGAGCGCAGCGGCATCGCCCGGGGTGAGCAGGACCTCGGCCAGGGCGGCGGCGACCGCCGCGCGGCCGGCGGGCTCAGCCGGCGAGGCTGACGCGCTCAACGCGCTCGTCGAACATGACCTCGCCGTCGAGCGTGCGGTGCACGGGGCACTTCGCAGCGATGATGCGCAGCCGCTCCACGGTCGCGTCGTCGATCGTGGTCGGGATACGAAGGGTCAGGTGGAAGCGGGTGGGGCAGCCACGCTCCGCGGGCGTGTAGTCGCACTCCACCTCGACGTCGCCGATGTCCCAGCCCTTGCGCTGGGCGTACATCTCCATCGTGATCGCCGTACACGAGGCCAGCGAGGCGGCCAGCAGCTCCTGCGGGCTGGGCCCGGCGTCCTCGCCGCCGATGCTCGACGGCTCGTCGGCGGTCAGCTGGTGGTCGCGGACCTTGACGACTTGCTTGAAGCTGCCGACGCGGGACGATGTGGCCTTCATGGTGAAGACATCGTATTCGAGCCGCCAGCGGATCAGGCCAGCGGGTTGAGCAGCAGCCCCGTCGGCACCTTCGGGTAGAAGAAGGTGGACTTCGGCGGCATGTTGACGCCGGCCGCGGCGATCTCCTGCACCTGCGTCACGGGCGTCGGGCGCAGGAAGAACGCGGCGTCGCGTTGCCCCGACCGCACCAGCTCCAGCGCCTCGGCGTCCGTACGCGAGTAGCCCAGCCCGTGCAGGTGGGAGATGTCGTCCTCGGTGAGCCCGAGCGGCCCCTTCAGCACGAGCGCCTCGAGGACCGCGGTGTCCAGGCGCCGGTAGCACTCGGGATTGCCCGCGAGCACGGCGTCCGCGCTGGCCCAGTCCTTCAGCGTCAGGCGGTAGGGCTGCTGGTGGAACGAGTCGATGTAGCCGAGCTGCAGGGGGCCGTCCCCCGCGGGCGGCGCGAGCTGCGCGGCGTCCACGCGCTCGATGTCGAAGTGCGTCATCAGCGTGTCACGCAGCGCCTGTTGGCGGGCGGTGTCCTTCAGGCCGTCGAGCAGGCGGTGGGTCGGGAAGATCGTCAGGCCGGGGTCCTCGAGGGACACCAGCAGTGCGAGCACGAAGCGGTGCTCGCCGTCGCCTCCGACCTCGTCCGCGTAGACCCGTGCGGTCTCATAGCGGTGGTGACCGTCGGCGATCAGCAGCTCCGAGCCGGCGACCGCCGCCTGTGCGGCGGCGATCCGCTCCGGGTCGGTGATGCGCCACAGGCGGTTCACGGTGCCCTCGTCGTCCGTCGCCTCGCCCCATGGCGGCGCTTGGCCGAGCCCGGCGGTCAGCGGGCCGTGCGCGTCGCCGGCGTGAAGCACGAAGATGGGGGAGACGTTCGCCTTCGTCGCGCGGGTGAGGCGCAGCCGATCCTCCTTCGGCCCCGGGTGGGTGCGCTCGTGCGGGCGGATCGCGCCCGCGCCGTAGTCGGTGACGGGGATCCGGGCGAACACGCCGCGGCGGGTGAGCGTGCCGCCGGTCGGGCCGAGGTAGCGCTGCTCGAGCGCCCACAGTGCAGGCTCCGGGTCGCGGACCAGCGCGCGCTCCGCCTGCCATTCCGCGAGCAGCTTGGCCGCGTGCTCGTACGGGTCGGGCTCGCCGTGCGGGAGGTCGACGGAGACGATGTTGAACGGCGAGCGCGCTGCGAGCTCCGCGCGCTGCGCGGGGTCGACCACGTCGTACGGCGGGGCGATGAGTCCTTGCAGCGGACCGGCGACGTCCAGGTCGTAGTGCAGGGCGCGCAGCGGCGTCAGGTCGGCCATCGGCGGCCGACGCTATCAGCGGCGGCGCTGCCCGAACTCGTTGACGTAGGTGGCGGCGCGGCTGTCGGCGACGCCGCGCTGCGGCGCGCCCGCGGAGATCCCGAGGCCGAGCTCCGTGAAGCTGGGCGTGAGGATGTTGCGCCGGTGCCCCGCCGAAGCCATCCAGGCCGCGATGATCGCCTCCGGCGTCGCGAGACGGCCCGTGCCCCAGGCGATGTTCTCCCCCGCGGACCAGCTGCGCACGGAGCCGTCGAGGTAGTTCGCGCGCTTGATCCGCGTGACGAAGGTCGAGCCGCCGGGCGAGACGTGGTCGAAGAAGTCCTCCGTGGCCATCCGCCGGGCGTAGGCGCCGGCCGCCGCGGTCAGCGACGCCACCGGCCGCAACGCCGCGAGGCCATGCATGCGGCGCTCGCGGTTGACGAGGCAGAGCGTCGCCGCCTCCGCCGCGTCGGCGGTCGCCGCGGTCGGCAGGAGATCCTGGCCCGGGCAGGGGACTGCGCGCGGTGGCGGCGGGGGCGGGACCGGCCCGGGCGCCTCGTAGCACGACAGCACCCCGGCGACACACGGCACGTCGACGGTGTCGGCGCCGGGCTCCGCAGACGCGAGCGCCGGCGCGACGGTGGCCACCAGGGCGACGGCGGCAGGAAGCAGAACGCGCGGACGCACCCCCGTGCGATCGCCCGCGCGGGGCGGGAGGTCGAGCGCGGGCGCCGCAGCTGGACGTTCGTCCGAGTCCGCCGAGCACGACCACCGCGCCGGCCCCTCGCCGGGCGCGGGGTGTCCGGCTATGGTTCGGCCGACGCCGCGGGGCGTGGCTCAGCCTGGTAGAGCACCGCGTTTGGGACGCGGAGGTCGGAGGTTCAAATCCTCTCGCCCCGATTCGCGGCGCCGCACAAGCCCCCGTAGCTCAGCTGGATAGAGCAGCGGCCTTCTAATCCGCAGGTCCCCCGTTCGAATCGGGGCGGGGGCGCTTGGCCGCGACGGTTGCGCCCGGCGGTCGCCAGGAGTACGACTAGCCGATGGCCGGCGGCGACGGGACCCCTGACGACCCCTGGACGCTGACGACGGCGCCGGGTTCCTCGAGCTACACGATGCACGCCGAGGACGACGCGGACCCGCCGGCGCTGGTGTGCCAAGTCGGCTCCACCACCCTTCGCTACCACCGCTCGGCGGTCGAGGACCTCCACGCGTGGCTGGTCGCGCAGGGCGACTGGGTGCCCTTGGGTGCGGCGGACGAGAAGAAGCCCGCGGCCGAGGGCACCGTCGAGGCCTGGGGCCGCTCGCCGGACAACCCGGTCGGCGGGTGGTACGGACTGCGAAAGGGCTACCGCGGCCGTTTCGGGATGTACCTGCCGCCGTTGCTGGAGGCGCTCGGGCTCGCCGAGCTCACGCACGACCCCCGGGGTAACCGGGTGCGCGCGCTCTGAGGCGGCCCGTGCGGGCGGTGTGTGCGGCAATCGGTGTCATGCACCGATCTGGGCACACACCGACCTTCCACGGAACGGTGCAACGTGGCGACCAGGCGTCGTGGCCGCGCTGGAGGTCGCCGACCCACGTCGAGTGCGACCGCTCCGTTCCCTGCTTGCCCCCCTCGTCATCGTCGTCGCCGCCGTCGCCGCCGGCGCCGCGGTGCCCCCCGCGGCGGGTGCCGCGAGCGCCGACGTCGCGGCGCTCCAGGTCGCGATGCGCGGCGTGGGGCTCTACCACGGCGGCATCGACGGCGTGTCGGGCCCCGGCACCCGCGGCGCCGTGCGCACCTTCCAGGCCCGCCACGGCCTCGCTGCCGACGGGGTCGCCGGCGCGCAGACCCGTGGTCGGCTCGGCGGCCGCGGCCGCCCGCGGCTCGGCGCGCGGGCGCTGCGCTCGGGCCAGCGCGGCTGGGACGTCGCCGCGCTGCAGTTCCTCCTGGGAGCCCGTGGGTTCGCCCCGGGCGCCGTCGACGGCGGCTACGGCTCGGCGACGGTCGCCGCCGTCCACCGCTTCCAGCGCGCGGTCGGCCTGGAGGTCGACAGCGTGGCCGGCCCGCGCACGCTCGCCGCGCTGCGCGGCCGCACCGTCGCGGCGGCAGCGGCGGGCACCACCGGCGCCCCGAGCGGGAGCGTCGCGTTCCTGCGCCCCGTCGCGGGTGTGATCACGGACGGCTTCGGGTGGGTCGGCGGGCGGCGCCACACCGGCCTCGACTTCCCCGAGCCGGCGGGGGTCCCCGTCGGGGCCGCCGGCCGGGGCGTGGTGTCCTGGGCCGGCTTCAACACGGGCGGCTACGGCAACCTCGTCGTCGTCGAGCACCGGCTCGGCTTCGAGACGTGGTACGCCCACCTCTCCGTGATCGGCGTCCGAGCCGGGCAGGCGGTCGCGGGCGGCACGTCGATCGGGGCGGTCGGCTCGACCGGTCACTCGACAGGGCCGCACCTGCACTTCGAGGTCCGTCGCTACGGCACGCCGATCGACCCCCGCCCGCTGCTTTTGGCGACCCGGTCGCTGCGGGCGGCGTCGGTGGGCCGTCCGGTGGTCCGGCCGCTGCGCTGCGCGCCGAACGCCGACGCCCGCGGCGCCACGGGCGGGGACCCGTGGCGCGCGCGCCTCGACCGCTGCCCCTGAGGGCTACCCGGCCTCGACGGGGGAGGGGACGATGCGGATGTACGGCCGGGGCGCGTCCCAGCCGTCGGGATAGCGCTCCTTGGCCTGGTCGTCGGAGACCGAGCCCGCGATGATCACGTTTTCGCCCTGCTTCCACTGGGCGGGGGTGGCGACCTGGTGCTGTGCGGTCAGCTGGAGGGAGTCGATGACGCGCAGCACCTCGTCGAAGTTGCGGCCCGTCGTCATGGGGTAGATGAGCACGAGCTTGACCTTCTTGTCCGGCCCGATCACGAAGACGTTGCGCAGCGTCGCGTTCTGGGCGGCGGTGCGGGCGGTCGGGTCGCCTTCGGCGTCCGCCGGGAGCATCCCGTAGGCCTTCGAGACGGCGAAGTCGGTGTCGGCGATCAGCGGATAGTTGAGCGTCGCGCCCGAGATGGCCTTGATGTCCTCGACCCACTGCTCGTGGTTGCCGACGGGGTCGACCGACAGCCCGATGATCTTCGTGTTGCGACTGTCGAAGTCCGGCTTGATCGAGGCCATGTAGCCGAGCTCGGTGCTGCAGACCGGCGTGAAGTCGCGCGGGTGGGAGAACAGGACGGCCCACCCGTCCCCGATCCAGTCGTGGAACTCGATGCGGCCCTCGGTCGTATCGACCTCGAAGTCCGGTGCGGTGTCGCCGATGGTGAGCGCCATGTGGTCTCCAGTGCTTGGGGTGGACGGGAATGAGGCCAAACCCGACCAGGATTCACCGCGATCCTAGAGCCTCCGGCCTCGGTCGCGTCGCCCAGCCCGTCCGGGCCGGGCCTGGCCTCGAGGGCCCGGCCGCGCGGGTACGGGAGCCGGACCGGCTCAGGCCGTGCGCGTCCCCGCCTGGAGACGTTCCATCTCGGCCGCGATCATCGCCTCGTGCTCCTCCTCGGCGCGCTTGGCCTTCCTCGGGTCCCAGTGCCCGGCCATCAGGAAGATGAGCGGGATGAAGACGAGCTCGCCTGCGGCGCCGATCAGGAAGTACTTCCTCCACTGGTCGGGGGAGTCGGCGGCGGCGGAGGCCACCTCGGGCCCCTCGGCGCTCAGCGTGGCCAGCGCCTTCTCGAGGGGCGGGGTCGGGGCGCTGAGGGCGGCGAACTCCTTCGCGCCCAGCACCTTGGGTGCCGTCGTCGACACGTAGGCGAGGTCCGCCGGGGTCGTCGGCTGCGCGAGCTGGGCGAACGCCGCCGGGCCGATCGCCGCGCGGATCTGCGCGAGCTGCGCGGGTGTCGGCGTCTTGCCTGAAGCCTGCGCCGCCGCGAGGCCCTCGGCGACCGCGGGGTTCGCCTGCAGCGCCTGCAGCAGGGCTCCGTCGCGCTCCTTGATCTGCGTGAGCTTGGCGGTGACCTCGGGGTTGCCGGCGGCGGCTGTCGCCACCTTGCCCACCGTCGTCCCACCGACTGGCGTGGGGTCGGCCAGGACCGCCTTGACGGCTGGGCCCTTCTCGACGAGCGGCGTCACGGTCGTGACCACCTTCGGGACGAAGAAGATGCTCACCGCGATGACCACGCGGATCACCAGGCCCCACACCGCCAGCCCGGTCGCGGTGAGGGCGGGGTTGCGGCGCTCGACCGTCTCGGTGAAGCTCGCCATCCAGGGGGCGAACGCGGTGCCCAGCGAGACGGCGATCAGGCTCAGCAGGATCACGAAGGTCCCGTAGCTCGTCTCGGGATGCGCGGCCTTCTCGGCGAAGATCACGGTGAAGAGCACGGCCGACGCAGCGCCCAGCACCATGAATGGCTTCCGCACGCGCACGCGGTCGGAGAGCACGCCGACGAGCAGCAGGGAGCCGGCGTCGAAGGCCCAGAACCAGTTCCCGAGCGCGTTCGCCTTCGACTGGCTGTAGCCGAAGACCGTCTGGAAGAACACCGGGAAGAAGCCGACGGCGAGGTAGTACGTGATCAGGAAGACGCTGATCGCGAACGCCGAGCCGATGATGTCCAGGTGCAGCATCTGGCGGAACGGGTGGCGCAGCGCGGTGTCGAGGTCCAATCCCTTCGCCTTGGCCTCGATGTACGCGCGGTCCTTCGACGAGACCATGAGCTGGTCGCGCAGGCGCGGCGCGAGCTCCCGCAGGCCGAGCAGGGCGACGAGAAAGATGACCAGCCCGACGACGCCGGCGATCACGTACTGGTCCTGCCAGGTGGTCGTGTTGGACGAGTTCGACACGATCGCGCTCACCACGAGGCTGCCGAGCACCGGCCCGAGCGTCCAGAACCCCATCGCGGACGCACGGCCGAGCTGCGGCGAGAAGTCGCGCACGAGCGCGGGGGTGGCGACGAGGATGATGCCCTCGACGAAGCCGATGGCGATGTACACGACGGCGAAGCCCGTCTTCGACGTGACGTTCGGCAGCGCGAAGGCGCACAGCAGGCCCACCACCAGCAATCCGAACGTGATGATGTTCGCCCGTCCGTAGCGGTCCGCGAAACCGGCGATTACCGACGCGACCGCGCCGAGCGCGTACCCGACGACGCTGACGTTCACGTAGTAGACGAACGACATGTTGAGGTCGCGCAGGATGTTCGTCGCCACGCCTCCAGCGAGGTAGAGCTGGTAGTAGAGGACGATGGTCGTCAGCACGACGATCGCGAGGCTCGTGTAGCGCGTCGCGTCGCCGGGGTAGGAGCTCAGCTGGCGATCCCACAGCCGGGCGAGCGGGCTGGGCACGGCGGGTCCTGCGGCGGACGACGGAGCGGTCGAGCTCAAGGGAGCCCTCCTCGGGGCGGATGTGGGCGCCGCGAGACCCGTGCGGCTCGATCTTCTCCCACACCCGCGGCGTCGGCGATAGGCGCGTTGTCACGACACCAACGGAGCGCTCGGCCAGAATGCACGGATGCCCCCGGCCGCCGCTCCCGCCGTCAGTCCGACCTACCGCGCGGCGATGCTGGCCTGCGCACCGCTGGTGCGCTGGTGGGGGCGCCTCGACGTGGCGGGCCTCGAGCATCTGCCGAAGACCGGCCCGGTCCTGCTCGCGGTCAACCACGACAGCCAGTGGGATCCGGTGGCCGTCGGTGTCGCCGCGCTGCGCCGGCGCCAGATCCGCGCCCTGGCGAAGGCGTCGCTGTGGACGGTGCGGGGGCTCGGGCCGATCCTGGACGGCATGGGGCAGATCCCGATCGAGCGCGGCAAGGGCGACGGCGGCGCGATGGACGCGGCGGTGCGCGAGCTGCGCGCGGGCGCCTGCCTGGGGATCTTCCCGGAGGGCACGCTCACCCGGGGCAAGGTGCTGCGCGCCCGCAGCGGGCTCGGGCGCTTGCTCGAGGCGGTGCCAGATTCGGCGGTGGTGTGCTGCGCGGTGACCGGGACGGTCGACCTGGGCCGCTTCCCGACCCGGCCGAGGATCCGCGTCGCGTTCTTCCCCGCGCCGAGTGGAGCCCGCCGCGCCGAGGAGGACGCGGTCGCCTACACGCAGCGGCTGCTCGACGACGTCCGCGCGCTCGCGCCGATCGAGCACGCCGGTCGGCACCGCTGAGGCGGCCGTCAGCCGGCGAGTGCCGTCGGCGGCGCTTCGCGCCGCTCGCCGCTCGGCGGCTCGCCGATGAGCAGCAGGCGGCCGTTCTCGCGGGTGATGTGCCCTTGGCGCTCGAGCTGCTGCAGGCTGAGCGTCACCGAGGGGCGCTGTGCCGCGACGAGGTCGGCGAGCAGCTCGTGGGTCAGGCGGAGGGGGACCGCGACGCCGAGGGGCGTGACACGTCCCCAGCGGTCGGCGAGCTGCCACAGGAGGTGCAAGAGCCGGGCGTCCACCCGCGGATGGTGGGCGATGGCCATGTGCACCAGCACGTGCCGCGCGCGCTCGGTCGCCCGCCCGATCAACTGCCCCGCGATCTCGGGGTAGGGCGCGAGGCGCATCAGGAAGCGCTGATCGAGGACCCCGAGGTGCAACGGCTCGATGACCCGCCACGACGTGCGGAAGATGGAATCGGAGCCGGGGCCGGCGTCGCCTGCGGTGGGCCGCAGCAGGTCGCCGGGGCCGAGCAGCTCCGCGCCCGAGCGCCGTTGGGTGCCGACACGGCGTGCGAGCACCCCGTCGATGATCAGCAGCCCGATGCCGCCGCGCAAGCCCTCCGCGTGGACGTCCGGCTCCCACCGCCCTCCGGGCACGTGGAAGGCCGCGGCGCGGAGGTCGCGCGTCGCGGTGGCCAGGCGAGGACCGCCGAGGTCCATCGCCAGGTCGGGATCCTCTTCGAGGACGGACACGATCTCCGGCGTCACACAGGTGAGCTACCCACCCTTGGTTCCTTTCGAACGACGGGGACCGCCGCGCGGACGCCTGGAGGGCCTCAGCGCCGCTATGCTCCGGCGCTGCGCGGTGGGCGTAGCTCAGTTGGTAGAGCTCCTGGTTGTGGTCCAGGTGGTCGCGGGTTCGAGTCCCGTCGCTCACCCCTCGCATCCTGCCTGCACACGGCCAAGGCACCCGTTTCGCGGGTGAACCCATCGGTCGGGCTGGGGTACCAAATGGGTACCAAACTTTCGCGGCGGCAAGCCGATAGGGGCCAAGGTGAGCGCGGCCTCCTTTCGCTGCGGGCAAAAATATTCCGGCGGGCTCCAGCTAGCCGCCGTGGTGCAGCTCATCGAGCGCGGCGAGCACGTCGCCGCGCAAAAATGGTGGTGCCGTTGCGCTTGCCGGGTCTCTAAGCGCGCTGCTCGGCGGCCCACCGCTCGAGGTCGGCCCGCGTGAAGCGCAGGTGCTTGCCG
>JBBQZE010000031.1:0-17864 GCA_038207985.1 Solirubrobacterales bacterium | reverse complement strand
GACGAGGAGGGCCTGGACGTCTCCTACGAGCTGCAGCGGGCCGCCTACCACCGCATCTTCGAGCGCGTCGGGCTGCGCTTCTACGAGTGCGAGGCCGACGTCGGGATGATGGGCGGGTCGGGTGCACACGAGTTCATGGCGCCCTGCGCCGCCGGGGAGAACGACGTCGCGCTCGCGCCGGGCTACGCCGCCAACGTCGAGGTCGCCAGCGCAGACCCCCAGCCCGTCCCGCCGCTGCGCGCAGATCTCGCGGGCGAGCTGCACACGCCGGGCGCGACCACGGTCGAGGCCGTCGCGGGCACGCTCGGCGTCCAGCCGGGCAACCTGCTCAAGGCGTTCCCCGTGGTCACCGAGGGGCGCGGCCTGGTCGTGGTGTTCGTGCGCGGCGACCACCGCGTCAACGAGGTCAAGCTCACGACGCAGCTCGGCGAGCCGTTCCGCCAGGCGACGGCCGAGGAGCTCGGCGGGGCCGGCATGGTGCCCGGCTTCCTCGGCCCGAGCGCGGAGGTGCAGGCGATCTACGACGCCGCGCTGACCCCGGGCCGCTACGTCGCCGGGGGCGGCCGGGCCGACCACCACGCGGTGGTCGAGCTCGAAGCCGGCGAGCGCCTCGACGTGCGCGCGGTCGAGGCGGGGGACACCGTGGGCGGCCGCGCCCTCACGATCGAGCCCGCGATCGAGATCGGCAACATCTTCAAGCTCGGCACGCGCTACTCCGAGCCGCTCGGCGCCACCTACCTCGACCCGGACGGGAAGGTGCGCCCGATCGTCATGGGCTCCTACGGCATCGGGCCCGCCCGGGTCGCCGCGGCGGCGGTCGAGCAGCACGGCGACGACCGGGGCATCGCGTGGCCGAAGTCGATCGCCCCGTGGGACGTGGAGCTGGTCGCCGTCGGTAAGGCGGGCACCCCCGAGCGCGACGCGGCCGAGACGCTCTACGCCGAGCTCGAGGCGGGCACCGGCCTCGACGTGCTCTTCGACGATCGCGACGCCAAGCCCGGCGAGAAGTTCGCCGACGCCGAGCAGCTGACGCTGGGCAAGCGCTCGCTCGAGTCGGGCGCGGTGGAGGCGCAGCGCCGCCGCGGCCGCGAGGACGTGGAGGGCGGGGTGGGCCTGGACGGCGCCGCCGCCGCGGTGGAGGCGCTGTGGCGCGATCTCCCCTGACCCGCGGGGACACGGAGGCGGCGCGTCGCGCGAAGGAGGCGGCCCTCGGGCCGAAGCCCGGCGCCGGCGCGCCCGTCGCCGAGCGCGCGGCGTACGCCCGGGAGAGCACGCGGCTGACGTTCCGACGCCTGAGCGGGCTCGACCGGTCCGGGCCACCGCCGGAGCAGACGCGGCAGGACCAGCCGTGGCACGTCTGGACGGCGCCGAACGTCATCGGGCTCGTCCGCGCCGCGCTGATCCCGATCTTCCTGGTCACGGCGCTCACGTCGGACGCGGGCACCGACGCGCTGCCCGCGGTGCTCTTCGGCCTGTGCGCCTGGGGCGACTACGCCGACGGCATCACGGCGCGGATCACCGGGCAGTACTCGCGCTTCGGCGCGCTGCTGGACCCGATCGTCGATCGCTGCCTGGTGATCTCGGGCGTCGTCGTGGTCTTCGCCTTCGATCTGCTGCCGCGCTGGGCGCTCGTGCTGCTGGTCGTGCGCGAGCTCTACGTCCTCTTCAACGGGCGCCGGGCCATCGCCCTCAAGCTCGAGCTGAAGATCAACTGGCCGGGGCGCATCGCGGTCGGCCCGGTGATGTCCGCGCTCTTCTTCGCGATGTGCGGCCTGCGCACGTTCGCCGAGGTCCTGCTGTACATCGGGCTCGTCCTCGCCTACTGGGCCGCGCTGCTCTACCGGCGCGAGGGACGGCACCAGCTCGCAAGCCGCGCTGCACCCTCAAGTCCAGCTTGAGAGCACGGTGCCCGGCGCTGGTAGCATCGCGCCAATGGACACCTTCCCGGATCTCGGCTCTCTGAGTGACCAGGAGCTCAAGGACGTCATCGGCCAGCTCACGGAGGAAGAAGTCGACATCTCCTACAAGCGCAGGATCCTGCACGGGAAGATCGACATCCTGCGCGCCGAGCTCGTCAACCGCCTGCGCAAGCGCCACGAGGGCGGCGAGGAGATCATCACCGGGGCGGACGTCCAGCAGCTGACCGACATCCTCGCCGGCCGCGCCGCGGGCGAGACCGACCTCACCTGATCGGGAGGCGGTCCGGCCATGGCTCTCCACTGCCCCGAGTGCGGCTTCACGAACGCCGAGGGCTCGAACTACTGCCAGCGCTGCGGCTCGTTCATCGGCGCCCAGGTGCCGGAGAACCCGCAGACCGAGGGGCAGACCGCGACCTACCGGGTCGGCGAGACGGGCGAGTTCATCCCCGTCGAGATCGGCGATGTCGTCGGCTCGCGCGGCGCGGCGCTCGTCATCCGCTCCGGGGGCGGTCGCACTGGGGAGTCGTTCGGGCTCGACGGCGACCGCCTCTCGATCGGCCGGCGCCCCGACGCCGACATCTTCCTGGACGACGTGACCGTCTCGCGCGACCACGCGATGCTTGTGCAGCGCTCCGACGAGTGGTTCCTGGACGACCTCGGGTCGCTCAACGGGACCTACGTCAACCGGCAGCGCATCGAGTCCCAGCGGCTCGGGGACGGCGACGAGCTCCAGGTCGGCAAATATAAGCTCACGTTCCTCTCGCGCTGATGGCCGTCGAGCTCGACGCCCTCGCCCCCCTGGCCAAGGTCCCCGGCGGCCCGCGGGCGCGCGGCGGCAAGGCGATGACGATCGGCGCCGTCTGCAAGGCGCTGGCCCAGGAGTTCCCGGACATCTCGATCTCCAAGATCCGCTACCTGGAGGACCAGAAGCTCCTGACGCCGCGCAGGACCCCCGGTGGCTACCGGCTCTACACCTCGGGCGACGTGCAGCGCCTGCGCACCATCCTGCGCCTGCAGCGCGACGAGTTCCTGCCGCTGCGGGTCATCCGCCAGGAGCTGGCCTCGGGCGCCGGCGGCGAGGACGACGACCTCGTCCCGCCCGGCGTGCAGACCGGCGCGGACGCCGCCGAGGCCGAGAAGCGCCGGCGGCGGCGCTCCAGCGTCTCCGTACGCGAGACGGGCGCGCTGTACTCGTTCGACGACGTCGTCGACGACACCCGCGCGGAGCCGGGGATGATCGCCGAGCTCGAGGACTTCGGGGTCATCCGCGGCGAGCGACGGGCGGGCGTCACCTACTACGACGAGACCGACCGGGAGATCGTGCGCGCGGTCACCGAGCTCGCCCGGTACGGCGTCGGCGGCCGCAACCTCCGCGCGTTCCGCACGAGCGCCGACCGCGAGGCGGCCCTGCTGCAGCAGATCCTCGCCCCGGCGCTGCGCTCGCGCAACGCCGACCGCCGCAAGGAGGCCCTGGAGGCGCTCGAGAACCTGGCGGCGGTCACCACGCACCTCAAGCACCTGCTGCTAATCCGGGATCTGCGCCGGATCGCGAAGAGCACCTGACCCGTGGACCTCGGCGCGCTCATCCGGGATATCCCGGACTTCCCGAAGCCGGGCATCGTCTTCAAGGACATCACGCCGATCCTGGCCGACGCCGGAGCGCTCGACGAGGTCGTGCGCCAGATGGCCGACGGGGTCCGCGAGCGCTTCGGCACGATCGACATCGTCATCGCGGCGGAGGCGCGTGGGTTCCTGCTCGGCCCCGCGATCGCCCGAGAGCTCGGCGCCGGGTTCGTGCTCGCGCGCAAGCCGGGCAAGCTGCCCTGGTCGACGGTGCGGGCCGAGTACCTGCTCGAGTACGGCTCCGACGCCCTCGAGCTGCACTCCGACGCGATCACGCCGGGCGCCCGGGTGCTCGTCCACGACGACCTCCTGGCGACGGGCGGCACGGCGCGCGCGCTGTGCTCCCTGGCCGAGCAGCTCGAGGGCAGCGTGGCGGGCTGCGCCTTCCTGCTCGAGCTGGCGTTCCTCCCGGGTCGCAAGGCGCTCGAGGGATACGACGTCCACGCGCTCCTGCGCGACGACGGGACGTGAAGGCCCGGCGCGAGGCGGTGCTCGCGGCGGCGCCGGCCGACGTGTGGGCCGTCGTCGGGGACCCCGGGACCCTGTCGCGCTGGTGGCCGCGGGTCGAGCGCATCGAGTCGCAGGACGCCGCGGGCTTCACCGAGGTCTTCCGGACCAAGCAGGGCCGCACCGTCCGGGCGGACTACCGCATCGCGACGCTCGAGGGCGAGCGCGAGCTCCGCGTGGTCCAGCAGCTCGAGGGCACGCCGTTCGAGCGCATCTTCTCCGCGGCGAGCAAGCGCGCGCTGCTGACGCCGGCGGACGGCGGCACCCGGGTCGCGCTCGAGCTCGACCAGACCCCGGCGGGGATGGCGCGCTTCGGCGCCTTCATGGTGCGCAAGGCGATGCGGCGCCAGCTCGACGAGGCGCTCGCGGCGCTCCGCGCCGAGGTCGAGGCGCCCGTCAGCTCTTCTTGAGCGCGCCGCTCTGCACGACGGGCCCCGGTGTCGCGGAGCTCTTGGTCCGCTCCCGCGTGATGACGAGGTTCGAGCAGCCCGCGGTGCCCGCGGGCAGCGTCTGGACGGCCCCGACGACGCGTTTGGTCTTCGTGTCGTAGGTCGCGAAGCCGAGCGGCACGGCGTCGGAGGGCGAGTTCCACAGCCAGACCTTGTAGAGGGTGCTCCGGCTCAGGCCCTGGACGACGAGCTGCATGCCGCCCTGCTGGATGATCGCGAAGCCGAGCGCCTTGGGGTTCGTCCCCGCCGGCGGCTTCAGGTTGACCTGCTGCTGGGCCGGGATGCCCGTGGTGCCCGAGGAGCAGCCCGCCGCCACGACGCCGGCGTCCGTCGAGACCGAGGCGGAGGGCGTCGAGGTGCTGCCGCCGTTGTCCTTGCGCAGCAAGAGGACGAGGCCCAAGACGAGCACGGCCCCCACGGCGACGAGGACGAGGATGCCGCCGAGACGGGAGCTTCCGGGCCGGTGGGTGTCGTCGGCGGGGGGCCCGGCGAGCGGCGCTCCCGCGTCGTCGTCGGGGTCGGCGTCGTCTGCGGCCGCGGGGATCGCCGGGAGCCCGGCGCCGGCGATCGGCTGCAGCTCCTCCGAGACGACCTGGGCCCAGCTCCGGGCGGGCGCCGAACCCGCCAGGAACGCCTGGGTAGCGCTGCGCTCGGCCTCGGACTGCTGCAGGAGGAGGTGGTCGGCGAGCTCGTCCTGGCGCTCGGGGGCCAGGGCGTCCGCACCGGGGGCCTCGGCGCCGAGGGCGTCGAGGGCATCCAGCGCGCGCTCGCGCACGCTCGAGCGGTCCAGGCGCAGGAGCCCGGCGATGTCGTCGTAGGACTTGCCCTGCTTGAGCAGCAGCTGCAGGACGGCCTTCTGGTCCGGGGCGAGGTCTGCGAAGCGCGGCATCGGCGCGCAGCCTAACGAGCGCCAGAGCCTCGGGACCCCAGCCCGGGCCGTCGTAGGCTGGCCGCATGGACTTCGAGCCCCCCATTCCGGTCGAACGGACCTTCGACGCCACGTACGGGCTCGAGGTCCTGTCGGTGACCGACGAGGAGGTGCGAGCGCAGGTCCGGGTCCACGACGGGATCAAGCAGCCCATGGGTCTGGTCCACGGTGGGGTCTTCGCCTCCATCGCCGAGTCGATCACCTCCCAGGCCACCGCGCAGGCCGTGCGGGCCGAAGGGATGTCCGCCCAGGGACTGTCGAACCAGACGAGCTTCCTGCGGCCGATCTTCGCCGGCACCGTCCACGCGGTGGCCCACCGCCGTCACCGCGGGCGCACGACCTGGGTGTGGGAGGTCGAGGTCAGCGACGACGACGGGCGGCTGTGCGCGCTGGTCCGCATGACCATCGCCGTGCGCCCGCTGCCCGCGGGTCGAAACGCGTAGGACCGGGTAGGCATCGCGATGTTCCCGAACTAGGAGATCCCCTCATGGGCGATGGAGATGTGGATGACGCCAAGGGCCGCCTCAAGGAGGCCGGTGGTGCGCTCACCGGCGACGACAGCCTGAAGAACGAGGGCAAGGTCGATCAGGGCGTCGGCAGCGTGAAGGACAAGGTCGGCGACGCCGGCGACAAGCTCAAGGACGTCCTGCACAAGGATTAGGTTCGGCGCGCCCGGCCGCCGGTCGCTGCGGCGGCCGGCGGCCGGCAGCGCCTGCTCCGGGCCGTCCAGCGTGTCCGATCAGCCGCGCGCGGCGGCCGTCGCGCGAGCGGTTCGGCCGGCGCGACGCCGGGGCATCGCCGGAAGCCCGGCGGCGCGCACGAGATCGGCCTGCGCCGCCTCGAGATGGGCCGCGAGGTCGTCGAGGTCTGGCAGCGCGTCCCAGTCGGCCAGCAGGCCGTACCCGAGCTTGCCGTCGTAGGACATGATCGCGACGCCGAGCGCCTGGTTGCGGGCGAGCGGCACCACCGGGTAGAGCCGCTGCAGCTCGCGCCCGAGGAGGTACAGCGGGACCTGCGGCCCCGGCACGTTCGTGACCACGAGGTTGAAGTACCGCTGGCGAGCCTGCAGGCGCGCCGCCTGGCTCATCAGGTTCGGGGGGGCGAAGTCCGCGAGCTGGGTGAGGGCCACCGCGCCCACGGCCTGACCGGACTCCTTGAGCCCCTGCATCGCCTCGTGGACGATCGCCAGCACCTCGACCGGGTCCTCGACGCCGACCGGCAGCGGCGCCCACATCGACGCCACCCGGTTGCCCAGGGCGCCGGCCTGCGCGTCACCGCGCACCGAGACCGGCACCATCGCCTTGAGGACCAACCCGTCCGTGGGCTCGCCGCGGCCGCGCAGGAAGCGCCCGAGCGCGAGCGAGACGGAGGCGAGCACGACGTCGTTGAGGGTGCCGCCCAGCGCGTTCTTGACGGCCTTCGCGGTGGCGACGTCGGCGTCGACCCACGTGTAGCGCCGGTGCGGCCCGATCGGCACGTTCAGCACGGACGGCGGCGCCGGGGACGTCGTGCTCGCGAGGGCCAGCGCCCCCATGCCGGCGACGGCTTCGGCGGCCCGCCCGGCGACCTGTCGCGGCGCCCGCGTCAGCCGGCGCAGACCCCGCGCGGCCTCGCGCGGCACCGTTGCGCGCTCGAGCAGCGCCTCGGCGAGCAGCTCGGAGCCCGTCGGCAGCGGGCCGGGGACCCAGGGCGCGTCCGGCGGCGGCGGCGGGTCGGCGTCCGGAGCGAGGTCGAACAGGAGCGAGGCGATGTCGACGCCGGAGACGCCGTCGACGAGGGCGTGGTGGGTCTTGGAGATGAGCGCGAAGCGGGGCTCGCCCGCCTCGTCGCCGACCCCCTCGACGAGGACCATCTCCCACAACGGCTTGGCGCGGTCGAGGGGCTGGGCGAACAGGCGGCCCGCGAGCGCGCGCAGCTCCTTGTCGCCGCCGGGCGCCGGCAGGGCGCTGTGGCGGACGTGGTAGCCCAGGTTGAAGTGGGGGTCGTCCACCCAGACCGGGCGCCCCTGGCCGAACGGCACCTCCGCGAGGCGCTGGCGATAGCGCGGCACGAGGTGCAGACGCGCCTCGACGGCCGCGAGCAGCTCGGCATGGGGCGGAGCTTCGCCCGCGAACACCGAGACCGAGGCGACGTGCATGTGGGCGCCCTCGCGCTCCAGGTGCAGGAAGGTCGTGTCCAGGGCGGAGAGGCGGGGGTGGGTCACACGTTGGATTGTGACGTTCCCAGCGGCGCCGTTTCAACCTTGAACAGAGTGTGTATAGTTGTGACACGAACTGTTGAAGGTTGTCTCTCCCGAAAGGCCCGCACCGCATGCGTCTCGACGACCCCACCTCCTTTGCCAACGCCTACGACGCGCACCACCGTGGCGTCTACGGCGCGGCGTTCCGGATCCTCGGCAACGCCGCCCAGGCGCAGGACGTCACCCAGGATGTCTTCCTGCGCGTCTGGCGAAAGCCGGAGAAGTTCGACGCGCGGCGCGGCGAGCTCGGCAGCTACCTGCGCCTCATGGCTCGCTCGCGTGCCCTCGACGTCTGGCGCGAGGGGCAAGCTGCCGGCCGCGCCTCCGATCGCCTGAAGCTCGTCGTCGCCAAGGAGGAGCCGCGCGTCGAGGACCGGCCGGGCCCGATGCTGGAGCTCGCCAGCGAGCGCGATGCGGTCCGCGTCGCCCTCCGCCAGCTGCCCGACCCGCAGCGCGAGGCCGTCGTGCTCGCCTACTGGGGCGGGCTCACCGCCGACCAGATCGCCAAGCGCGCCGGCGTCCCGCTCGGCACCGCGAAGAGTCGCATCCGGCTCGGGCTCGCCAAGCTCCGTGACGTGCTGGAGCCCGCTCGCGAGACCGGGACCGTCCGGGCGCTCGCGGTCGTCCCCGACGAGCAGCCCGCCCCCGCCCTGGGCCTGCCGGTGCCTGCGGCGGCCTGAGCTGGGGCGCTAGCGTCGCGGCGTGCCCGTCCGTGGCCAAGCGCACCTCGGCGACCTGGACGCGGTCTACAGCGACGGGCGCGGCTGGCTGGGCCCGGTCGCCTGGTTCGACGCCCACACGCACATCGGTCGCAACGACCCGGACGGCGCGCGCGCCGAGCCGGCGGAGCTCCTCGACGGGCTCGACGCCGCCGGACACGAGCGCGCCCTGCTGTTCGCCATGCACGAGCCGGAGGGCTATGCGGCGGCCAACGACACGGTCCTCGCCGCCTGCGCCGCGGAGGACGGGCGGCTGACGGCCCTCGGCCGGGTCGACCCGGGCGCGCCCGGCGCCGTGGCCGAGGCACGCCGCTGCCTCGCGGCGGGGGCCCGCGGGGTCAAGCTGCACCCGCGCTCCGACGGCTTCGGCCTGCCCCACCCCGTCGTCGCGGAGCTCGTCGCGCTCGTCGCCGAGCAGCGCGGCATCGTGCTCTTCCACGCCGGCCGGGGCATCCCGGCACTCGGGCCCGCCGCGGTCGCGCTCGCGCGGGCGAACCCGGACGCGGCGATCGTGCTGGCCCACGCGGGGATCTCGGATCTCGGCGCGCTTCGGCACGCCGCGGCGGTGCTCCCCAACCTCTACTTCGACACGGCCTGGTGGCAGGTGGCCGACGTGCTCGCGCTGCAGACCAGCGTGCCGCCCGGGCAGATCCTGTACGCGAGCGACATGCCCTACGGTCCCGGGCGCTACGCCGCGCTGCTGCTGCTGCGCAGCGCGCGGGCGGCCGGGCAGCCCGCGGAGGCGGTCCGCGCGATGGCCGGCGGCCAGCTCGCGCGGCTGGTGGCGGGGGAGGATCCCCTGGACCTCGGGCCGGCGATCGGCGCGGCGGGCCTCGGGCCGCGCTACCCGGCGCTCGAGCGCGTCACGACGCACGCCTCCGCGGCCGTGCAGGTCGCGCTGCGCGGCGGTGACCCGACGGAGTCCCTCGCGCTCGCGCTCTCGGCCTGCCAGGCCGTCGGCGGCGAGCCATACGAGGCGCTGCTGCGTCTGGCAGGGGAGCTGCTGGCGCTCGCGCCCGGACTCCGGCGGGACGCCGGTGACGACCCGGTCGGCGTCGTCCCGGCGGCCCTGATCGCGCAGGCGCTGTGCGGCACGCCGACGGCCGGCGTGCCCGCCGGCCTTGCGTGAGCAAGCACACAGGAGTTCATCCGCTCGGGGCTAGTCTGCCGTACGTACGTTCGACTGCCGAGTCGCGTCCGCACAAGCGGTCGCGAACGGGGGACCCACCGCTGGAGCCGCTCTGTCCCGAGCCGGCCCGGATGGGGCGAATCGCCGGCATCGCGCCGGCGTAGCGTCCGGTCGAGCGCCGCCCAAGCGGCGCCGGCCGGTTGCGAGCCCGACAGCTAACCCCGTAGGCGGCAGACAGAAGGAGGTCGACCTCCCCATGCGGCCGATGAACCCGTTGCGCACCCGTGGCACCCTCGCGGTGACGGGCGCGCTCAGCATTGCCGCCGTGGCTCCCGCCATGGCCCAGACACCGGCGCCGGCGCTCCCCGCGTCCGCCGCTCCCACCCCGATCACCACCACGCCGGCTCCCGCCGCGAAGGCCCGCAGCACGTTCGCGGTCTCCTCGGTGCGGCGCAACGTGACGCTCGGCAACCGAGCGCTGCTCACCGGCACCCTGCGGCCCGGCCGCGCCGGCCGCCTCGTGCGCCTTCAGGTCCGCGGTCCTCGCGGATGGCAGACCGTCGCGCGTGACACCACGGGCGCCCGTGGCGCTTGGCGCCTGCGCTACCGCCCGGCCAAGGCCGCGTCGCTGCGCATCCGCCTCGTCGGCAACGGCGACGCGCGGGCCAAGTCGGCCACCCGGTCGCTCGGCCGCGTCGACGTGTTCCGCCGGGCCCTGGCCTCCTGGTACGGCCCCGGCCTGTACGGCGGCCACCTGGCCTGCGGCGGGCGCCTGTCGGCCTCGACGCTCGGCGTCGCGAACAAGTCGCTGCCCTGCGGCACCCTGATCACCCTGCGACACCACGGGCGCTCCGTCCGGGTCCCGGTCGTCGACCGCGGGCCGTACGTCGGCGCTCGCGAGTTCGACCTCACGAGCGCCACCCGCTCGCGGCTGGGCTTCGCCGGCACGGGCACCGTGCTGACCACCCGCTAGGAGGCCATCAGGCACCTCTGTCCAGCGAGACAGAGGTGCCTGACCCCCGTGTCCCATGCGTGGCACCGCGACAGGTCGCCGCCGGCGTGGGGGGGAACAGGTGTTCGTCCGCCGTGGCGCGTAGCCTTCCGCGTGCGTGGTCCGGACCATCGCCCACCTGGACCTGGACGCGTTCTACGCGACCGTCGAGCTGCGCCGCCGACCCGAGCTGCGCGGTCTGCCCGTCATCGTGTCGGGCCGTGGCCCCCGCGCGGTGGTCACCACCGCGTCCTACGAGGCACGGAAGTTCGGCGTGGGGTCGGCGATGCCGACGTCGCGGGCGCTCCGGCTCTGCCCGGAGGCCGTGCTCGTCCCGCCCGACTTCGAGGCCTATCGCGACGTGTCGCGGCGAGTGATGGCGCTCGTGCGCGGCTGCGTGGACCTGGTGGAGGTGCTCGGCCTCGACGAGGCCTACCTCGACCTGAGCGGCCTGCACTCGCCGAGGGCCGCGATGCGCCGCCTCGTGACGCAGATCCGCGAGCAGACCGGGATGACCGCGTCGGTCGGCATCGGGCCGAACAAGCTCGTGGCCAAGGTCGCCTCCGACGCCGACAAGCCCGCCGGCTTCTGCGTGCTGACCCGCGAGGAGGCCTGCGTGCGCTTCGCGCGGTCGCCCCCGTCGCTCGTGCCCGGCATCGGCGCGCGCACCGCCGAGAAGCTCGAGCGCCTCGGCATCACGACGCTCGCCGCCCTCGCCACTACGCCGGACGACCTCCTGGCGGTGCACTTCGGCGCGCGGCAGGGGCCGTGGCTGCGCTCCCGGGCGCGCTTCGAGGGCTCCTCCCACGTCGAGCCGGTGCGGGTGGCCGTGTCGGAGTCCCGGGAGACGACGTTCGACGTCGACATCGCGGATCCGGCGGAGCTCGAGGCCGCGCTGCGCGCCCTCACGGAGAAGCTCTGCGACGGCCTGGCCCGCCACCGGCGGCGCGGGCGGACGATCGCGATCAAGGTCCGCTTGGACGACTGGACGACGGTCACGCGGGCCCGGACGGTGGGGGAGGCGACCGACGACGTGGACGTCGTCTGGGCCGTCGCCCTCGCGCTGCTGCGGGAGTACGCTCCCCCGCGCCCCGTCCGCCTGCTCGGCGTCCGCGTCGCCGCGTTCGCCGGCGAGCCCGACGAGGAGCCCGAGGCGCCCCCGGCGGGGCAGCTGGCGCTGGAGCTCTGATGCGGCGCAGCCACTAGCGTTGCCACATGGCCACCGCGGACGTGCACGGGACGCAGCTCCACTACGAGGTCCGCGGCGAGGGTGAGCCGCTGCTGCTCGTCCAGGGCATGAGCGGCACGCACGTCAGCTGGGGCGAGCCGTTCTTGGCCGCGCTCGAGGCCGCGGGCCTGCAGACCTGTTCCTACGACCACCGGGGCATCGGTCACTCGGCCGCGTGGGGGGAGCCCTTCTCCATCGCGGACCTCGCCGAGGACGCTGCCGGCCTGCTCGACCACCTGGGGTGGGAGCGCGCTCACGTGCTCGGCATCTCGATGGGCGGGATGGTCGCCCAGGAGCTCGCGCTCCGGCATCCCGATCGCGTCCGGACCCTGGCCCTGGGGTGCACCTACGCGGGTGGCCCCGGCAGCTCGCTCGGCGAGCCCGCGGTCATCCAGGCGCTCACGGAGGCGATGCTGAGCGGCGACCGCGAGCGGGCGCTGCACCAGGGCTACGTCTCGAACGTCTCGGCCGCGTTCGCCGCCGACGAGGGCAACTACCCCGCGTTCCGCGAGATGGCGCTCTCGGTCCCCGCGGCGCTGCCGGTGATCATGCTGCAGATGCAGGCCATCGGCGGCCACGACACGAGCGCGCGGCTGGCGGACATCGCCGCCGCGACCGTCGTCATCCACGGCACCGTGGACCAGATGCTCGGCGTCGCCAACGGCCGCGCGATCGCGGCGGCGATCCCCGGCGCCGAGCTCGAGGAGCTCGAAGGGGTCGGGCACCTGTTCTGGTGGGAGCAGCCCGCCGTCAGCGCCGAGCTGGTGGCCCGCCACGCGCTCGCCGCGACGGCGTCCTGACCTGCTCAGCGCCTAGAACAGGGCGGCGGCCAGGCGGCGGCGTGTGTCGCGCGCGAGCGGGTCGTCCGTCCCGAGCTCGTCGAGCACGCCCACGATCGCGGCACGCACCTCGTCCTTGCGGCCGTCGGCGGCCGGGATGGCCGCGAGCAGGCCGTCGAGGCCCTCCTGGGTGCGACCCGCGTCGAGCGCGGCGAGGGCGTCGCGGACGCCCGGCGCCTCGGCCTCGCCGGCGCCCGCCAGGCGCAGACGCGCCGCCAGGCCTGCGGCCTGGAACGAGCCGCGCACGCGGTCGAGCACGTCGAGCGCCTCGTCGGCGTCGTCGCGGATGACCAGCATGCGCGCGAGCGCCAGCGACGCGTCCGGGCGCCCCGGCTCCAGCTCGAGCGCGCGCCGCAGCGCCGCCTCGTCGCCTCCGGTCACGAGCCCGTCGGCCTCCGAGGGCACCAGCTTGTCGAAGAACCGCTGCGCGACCGCGGGCGCGACCACACCGACGAACTCGTCACGGACCTCGCCGTCCACCACCGCCTTGACGGCCGGGATGCCCTGGATGCCGTAGCGCTGGGCGAGGCCGGGGTTGGCGTCCGTGTCGACCTTCGCCAGGACGACGGCCCCGTCGGTCGCGGCGGTGAGCTTCTCCAGCAGCGGGGACAGCTGACGGCATGGGCCGCACCACTCCGCCCAGAAGTCCACGACCACGGGCGTGGTGGCCGAGCGGTCGAGGACCTCGGCCTGGAAGGTCGCCTCGGTCACGTCGATGACGGTCATGCCGTCGTAGGGTAGGACGCTCCCGATGGCCCCCGCGCTCCACGTCACCGTCTCAGGCGAGGGCCCGCCCGTCGTGCTGCTGCACGGCCTCACGGCGACGCAGCGCTACGTCGTCATGGGCTCGCGCACCCTGGAGCGGGCCGGCCACCGGGTGCTCGCCTACGACGCCCGCGGGCACGGCGGAAGCGACCCCGCGAGTCCCTACGCCTACCCCGAGCTCGCCGGCGACCTGCTCCGGCTCCTCGACGAGCACGAGGTCGCCACCGCGGTCCTCGCGGGCGCCTCGATGGGCGCCCACACCGCGCTGCGCCTGGCGCTGGACCACCCGGAGCGCGTCGCGGGCCTCGTGGTGATCACGCCGGCCTCGCACCCGGACGACCCGCCCGGACTGGGGCGATGGGACCGGCTCGCGACCGGGCTGCGAACGGGCGGGATCGACGGCTTCGTCGCCGCCTACGACCTGCCGCAGGTCCCGGAGCAGTGGCGCGCGACCGTCGAGCAGGTGCTGCGCCAGCGCCTCGCCCAGCACGAGCACCTCGACGCGGTGGCCGACGCGCTCGAGCAGGTCCCGCGCTCGACCCCGTTCAGCCTGGCCGAGCTCGGCAAGGTACGGGCGCCCACCGTGGTGGTCGCCGACCGCGACGAGGCCGACCCGGGCCACCCGCTTTGGGTCGGCGAGGACTACGCGCGCCGCATCCCGGGCGCGCGCCTGGTCGTCGAGGAGACGGGGCGCAGCCCGCTCGCGTGGCAGGGCGGCCAGCTCTCCAAGCTCATCGCGGCCTTCGCGGCCGAGGCGTACGCGGCGTGAGCGGCGGCGCGGCGCTCTTCGTGCGCGACGGAGCGCGCTGGGTTCCGTCGGCCCACGCCGTCGGGCCCTGGGATCCCGCGCAGCTCCACGGCGGTGCCCCGGCAGCGCTCGTGGCCGACGCCGTGCAGGCGCTCGCGCCGGAGATGCAGGTCGTGCGCTGCTCCTGCGAGTTCCTCGGGCCGGTCCCGCTGTCGCCCCTCGAGGTCACCGTCGCGGCGATCAAGCCGGGGCGCCGCGTGCTGGTCGCCGAAGGGGAGGTCCGGGCCGGTGGCCGGGCCGTCCTGCTCGTCCGGACGATGCTGATGCGCCGGGGCGAACCGATGGCGCTGCCCGCGGGCGCCGAGTGGCCCGACGGGCTGCCCTGCGAAGGCCCCGATGAGAGCCGCGGCGTCGCGTTCCCCGGGCAGGAGGCGGGCGCGCCCGGCTTTCACCGCACGGCCATGGAGATCCGCTTCGCCGACGCCACGAGCTGGGGCGACACGCGCGCGCTGGCCTGGTTGCGCCTCGCCCACCCCCTCGTGGAGGGGCGCCCGCTCACGCCGGTGGCACGGGCGGTCGCCGCCGCCGACTTCGGCAACGGCGTGTCGAGCGTGCTGGGCTTCGGGACGCACCTGTTCGTCAACACCGACCTCACGGTGACGCTGCTGCGCGACCCGGAGGGTCCGTGGGTGCTCCTCGACGCCCGCACCCGCATCGATCCGCTCGGCATCGGCTGGGCGAGCTCCGTGCTGCACGACGCGCGCGGACCGATCGGGTTCGCCCAGCAGTCGCTCTTCGTGGCCGAGCGCTGATGGCGGCCGCCGCGATCTCCCTGCGGGGCGTGGTCAAGGCCTACGGCGCGCTGCGGGCCGTCGACGGGCTCGACCTCTACGTGCCCGAGGGCACGTGCGTCGGTCTGCTGGGCCCGAACGGCGCGGGCAAGTCGACGACGATGAAGCTGCTCACCGCCCAGGCCATCGCGGACGCGGGGGAGCTCTCCGTGCTCGGCTGCGCGCTGCCGCGCGAGAGCAAGCAGGCCCGCGCGCAGA
Source organism: Solirubrobacterales bacterium (assembly GCA_038207985.1). Lineage (GTDB taxonomy): Bacteria > Actinomycetota > Thermoleophilia > Solirubrobacterales > Solirubrobacteraceae > Paraconexibacter. The sequence goes on along the minus strand of JBBQZE010000031.1, from coordinate 2,731 downwards.
TGGGGGTCGTCCCGCAGCTCGACAACCTCGACACCACCCTGAGCGTGCGGGACAACCTGCGCGTCTTCGCCCGCCTCTACCGCATCGGCCCGGGCGAGCGCGACGCGGCGGTGCGGCGCGCGCTCGAGCTCGCGACGCTGACCGACCGCGCCGACGAGCGGGCCGACAAGCTCAGCGGCGGCATGCGCCGCCGCCTGCTCATCGCCCGGGCGCTCGTGCACCGGCCGCGACTGGTGCTGATGGACGAGCCGACGGTCGGCCTGGACCCGCAGGTGCGCCAGGAGCTCTGGGCGCTGATCGCGCGTCTGCGCAGCGAGGGGACCTCGATCCTGATGAGCACCCACTACATCGACGAAGCCGAGCGCCTCGCGGACTCCGTGACGATCATGAGCCACGGCAAGGCCGTCTCGGTGGGCGCCCCGGGCGCGCTGATCGCCGAGCACGCCGGCCGCGAGGTGCTCGAGGTCTACGGGCCGCCGGACCGGCTGCGCGGGGTAGAGGCCGACGCGCAGCGCGCCGGCCACGCGACCCGGCGGACGGGCACGAGCGTCGCGATCCTGCGCGCGGAGACGGTTGGCGCCGCGTTCGGCGAGGGCCTGCGCCGTGCGGCAAACCTGGAGGACGTCTTCGTCCACCTCACCGGCGAGGAGATCGGCTGATGGCCACCCGTGCGCCCGGGCCGCGGCGCCTGCGCCGCCTTGAGCGCGCCGCGATCGGCGGCGTGGTCTTCCGCGAGGTCGTGAACTTCGCGTCGTACTGGAAGGCCACGACGTTCTCGTCGACGGTCGAGCCGACGATCTACCTGCTCGCCTTCGGCTTCGGGTTCGGCAGCCTGGTCTCGAAGGTCGGCGGCTACGACTACGTCGACTTCGTGGGCACCGGGACGGTCGCGACCGCCGTGCTGTTCTCCAGCGCGTTCCCGGCGATGTTCGGCACCTTCGTCAAGCACCGCTTCCAGCGCACCTACGACGCGATCCTGGCAGCCCCCGTCGACGTGGAGGAGCTCGTCACGGCCGAGGCGCTCTGGATCGCCGTGCGCGCCGGCGTCTACGGCTGCACCCCGATGGTGGTCGCGATGCTCTTCGGGCTCGACCCGGCGCCGGGGATGCTGCTCGTGCCGATCGTGGGGGTGGTGACGGGGTTCGGCTTCGCCTGCTTCGGCATCGTCATCGCCGCGGTCGTCTCCGCCATCGAGAACTTCAACTACATCGTCAGCGCGGTCCTGACGCCGCTGTTCCTCGTGGCCGGCACGTTCTTCCCGATCTCGGGCCTGCCGCAGTGGGCGCAGGTGGCCGCCGAGTTCAACCCGCTGCACCACTGCGTCGAGCTCGTGCGCGACTGCGTCTTCGGCCTCGAGCCGGGGACGGACCTCCTGCGCCTCGCGGCCCTGCTGGCTTTCGGCGTCGCGCTCTGGCGCCTCGCCGTCAACCGGATGCAAGCGCGACTCATCGACTGAGCGGCCGTTAGGCCCCCAGTGCCCGCGGGCAGGCTCCGGGGATGGCCGCACCCGACGCAACCATCTTGGGTCCCGACGCGCGCAGCCGCATCGACGCCCTGATCGAGCGTGCGGAGGACCAGGCCTGCTTCAACCTCTCCCAGCTCGCGGAGATCGCCGAGGAGCTCGACCTCGAGGACGACCAGGCGAACGCCGTCCACGACTACGTCGAGTCGCTGGGCTACGACGTCTCGGACGACTGCGCGCGCGTCCCCGTCCCGGCGACTCCCCCCGCCCGCGGCACGAAGGTGGGATACAGGGACTGGGCGAGCCAGACCACCGACGCGCTGCAGCTGTTCCTCAACGAGCTCGGGCGGTATCCCCTGCTGACCAAGGCGCAGGAGCAGGAGCTGGCTAAGCGCGTCGAGGAGGGCGACGAGGCGGCCAAGGAGCAGATGATCAACGCCAACCTGCGCCTCGTCGTCTCGCTGGCCCGCCGCTACCAGGGCCTCGACCTCCCGCTGCTCGACCTCATCCAGGAGGGAATCTTCGGGCTCATCCGCGCCGTGGAGAAGTTCGACTGGCGCAAGGGCTTCAAGTTCTCGACCTACGCGACGTTCTGGATCCGCCAGGCGATCCAGCGCGGCATCGAGAACAAGGCGCGCACGATCCGCATCCCGGTGAATGTCTCCCAGCGCGAGCGGCGCGTCACCCGCGTCGAGCGCGACCTCGGGACGAAGCTGGGCCGTCCGCCGACCGACGAGGAGGTCGCCGAGGGCGCCGAGCTCACGCTGGACCAGCTCGCCGACGTGCGCGACCTGGCCCGCACGGTGACGTCGCTCGACAAGCCGGTGGGGGAGAGCGACGAGTCCGCGCTCCGCGACCTGCTGCCCTCGCAGGCGGCCTCGACGGAGGAGGAGGTCATCGTCGGCCTGCGCGAGGACGCGATCCGCCGGGCTCTCGAGGGCCTGCCCGAGGTCGAGCGCGACGTGCTCCAGCTCCGCTACGGCATCGCGGGCGGCGACGGCCCGCACCCGCTCACCGAGACGGGGCGGCGGCTCGGGATCTCGGCGGACCGGGTCCGCGACGTCGAGCGCAGGGCGCTCGCGCGCCTGTCGGTCAATCGCGAGATCGAAGGCCTGCGCGAGGCGGTCTGAGGCCCGCGGGCCTCGCGGAGGACGCTGGTCAGGGCCGTGGATCGACTGGCGTGTGCTTGAACCCCTGAAATCGCAGGGATTCGAGCACACACCGCCACCGGGGGTCACCAGCCATCCCGGGCGGCGGCGCCGAGCAGCG
>JBBQZE010000030.1:0-18124 GCA_038207985.1 Solirubrobacterales bacterium | reverse complement strand
GACGGTCTTGCCCCCGGTGAGCTTGTGCAGGTCGCGCCGCACCTGGTCGACCTCGGAGCCGGACTTGCCGATGACGATGCCCGGGCGCGCGGTGTGGATGTTGACCTCCACCTCGTTGGCGTCCTTGCGGATCGTGATGTCGGAAAGGCCGGCGTGGGCGAGGCGACCGTGGATGTAGTCGCGGATCTGGATGTCCTCGAAGAGGTAGTCCGAGAACTGCTTCTCGTTGAACCAGTTCGACTTCCAGTCGTGGATGTAGCCCACGCGCATGGACTCGGGATGAACCTTTTGTCCCATGTCTACTGCTCCTTCGGGGTGAGCTGGATCGTCAGGTGGCTCGTCCGCTTGCGGATCGGCGTCGCGCGGCCCATGGCCCGCGGCCTGAAGCGCTTCAGCGTCGGCCCCTCGTCGGCGAACACGGCGTGGACCTTCAGGTCGTCGCCGAGCAGCTCGTGGTTGTGCTCCGCGTTGGCCACGGCGGACTTCAGGAGCTTCTCCCAGTCCTCCGCGACGGCCCGCGGGGTGTGCGCGAGGATGGCGACGGCCTCGTCGACGGACTTGCCGCGGATGTGGTCGCAGACCAACCGCGCCTTGCGCGCGGAGGTGCGGACGTACTTGGCGTGCGCCTGCACGACCGGGCCCGTGGTGATCGGGTGGCCGTGCTTGTCGCGGGCGATCTTGCCGTTCGCCTTGCGCGCCGGCGCGGCAGGCTTCGCGTCGCGCTTGCGCGCGGCGGGCTTGGCCGGCTTCTCGGCGGGCTCGTCGCCTGTGCCCTTCGCCGCTTGCGGCGTAGGGGTAGCGACGGCGTCGGTCGCCTCGGCGGCCTTCTTGCGGCGCGCCTTCGGCTTGGCCACCTCGGCCGCTGCGGCGTCGGGGACGTCGTCGACGGCGTCCGTGGCCGCGACGACCTCCTCGCGCTTGGTCTTCGGCTTAGCGACGTCGGCCGCGGGGGCGTCAGGCGTGACCTTCGCAGACCCGTCGGCTTCGCCGGCGGGTGCCCTGGCGACCTCGGGCTCCTCGTCCGGTTTCTTGGGCTGTGGGCTCATCGACGCTTCCCCGTGTCGGCGTGGCCGCGGTAGGTGCGCGTCGGCGCGAACTCGCCGAGCTTGTGCCCGACCATCGACTCCGAGACGAAGACCGGGACGTGCTTGCGCCCGTCGTGCACGGCGATCGTGTGGCCGACCATCTCGGGGAAGATCGTCGAGGCGCGCGACCAGGTCCGCACCATCTTCTTCGTGTTGTCCGTGTTCTGCTGGTCGATGCGCGCCATCAGGCGTTCCTCGACCCACGGGCCCTTCTTGCTCGAGCGGCTCATGGTCTAGCGCTTGCCCTTCCCACGCCGGCGACCGCGGACGATCATGCGGTCGGACGCCTTGTTCTTCTTGCGGGTGCGGTACCCGAGCGTCGGGACACCCCAGGGGGTGACCGGGTGACGGCCCGGTGTGGTGGAGCCCTCGCCACCACCGTGCGGGTGGTCGACGGGGTTCATGGCGGTGCCGCGCGTCTGCGGGCGGACGCCCATGTGGCGCTTGCGGCCGGCCTTGCCGACCTTCACGTTCTGGTGGTCGGCGTTGCCGATGACGCCGACGGTCGCGCGGCACTCGGCCCTGACCAGGCGCATCTCGCCCGAGGGCAGGCGCAGCGTGGCCATGTCGCCGTCCTTGGCCATGAGCTGGATCGAGGTGCCGGCCGAGCGGCCGAGCTGACCACCGCGGCCGGGCTGGAGCTCGACGTTGTGCACGACGGTGCCGATCGGCATGTCGGCGAGCGCGAGGCAGTTGCCGACGACGATGTCCGCGCCGGGGCCCGAGACGACGGTCGCGCCGACCTGCAGCCGCGCCGGGGCGAGGATGTAGGCCTTCACGCCGTCGACGTAGTGCAGCAGGGCGATGTACGACGTCCGGTTGGGGTCGTACTCGATCGCGGCGACCTTCGCCGGGATGCCGTCGCGGCGGCGCTTGAAGTCGACGACCCGGTACAGGCGCTTGGCGCCGCCACCGCGGTGGCGGGAGGTCTTGCGCCCGTTGACGTTGCGGCCACCGGACTTCTTGAGCCCTTCGACGAGCGTGCGCTCCGGCTCGGTCTTGGTGATCTCGGCGAAGTCGGGGTAGCTGACGAAGCGCATGCCTGCGCTGGTCGGCTTCGGTTTGCGGATGGCCATGGTCTAGCCCTCGAGGCCCTGGAGGCCCTGGAAGATCGGGATGGAGTCGCCGGCGCGCACCTGCACGATCGCCTTCTTCCAGGCCCGCGTGTTGCCCTTGTACAGGCCCCGGCGCTTCGGCTTGGACTTCACGGAGATCGTGCGGACCCCGACGACCTTGACCTCGAAGAGCTCCTCGACGGCCTGGCGGATCTGGGTCTTGTGCGCGTCCGGGTGGACGCGGAAGGTGTACTTGTCGTTCGTCGCGAGGACGTAGGACTTCTCGCTGACGACGGGCCGGATGATGACCTGGCTGGCGTCCATGACTACGCCTCCTCGCTCGGGGTGGTCGCGGGCTTACCTGTGCCCTGCGTCGGCGCAGCCGACCGATGGGTATCGCCCTTGGCGCGACGGGTGAGCTCGTCGATCGCCGCCGGGGAGGCGAGGACGTTGCCCGCGCCGATGAGGTCGGCGACGCCGGTCCCCTCGGCGGGGATGACGCCCCGGACCTGGCCCAGGTTGCGGAACGACAGCGCGGCGGTCGCGTCGGCGTCCGTGAGGATCACCAGCACCGACCCCTTGACGCCCCAGTCGCCGATGAGCTTCGCGGCGGCCTTGGTCGAGGGGCTCTCGAACGCCGACGGCTCGAAGACCGCGAGGGTCCCGCGCTCGGCGTGGACGGAGAGCGCGGAGCGGAAGGCGACGCGCTTCTCCTTGCGGTTGACCTTGAACGTGTAGCTGCGCGGCTTCGGCCCGAAGATCGTGCCGCCGCCCGTCCAGATCGGCGAACGGCTGGAACCGGCACGGGCACGGCCCGTGCCCTTCGGGCGCCACGGCTTGGCGCCGCCGCCGCGGACCTGGCCCTTGGTCTTCGTGGAGTGCGTGCCCTGGCGGCGCGCGTTCAGCTCCGCCCGGACCGACTCGTGGACGAGCGGGCCGTGGAACGGGGCGCCGAAGGCGACGTCGTCGAGCTCGACCTCGGCGTTGGCCGAGGAGATGTTGCTGGCCTTAGGCATCCGTGCGCACCTCCACCATGCCGTTGCGGGAGCCGGGAACGGCGCCACGCACCAGCAGCAGGTTCTGGGCGGGATCGATCTGCACGATGGTCAGGCCCTTCTGCGTGATGCGCTTGTTGCCCATCTGGCCGGGGCCGCGGATGCCCTTCATCACGCGGGCGGGCCAGGCGGAGGCGCCGATCGAGCCGGGGGCGCGCACGTTGTGCGAGCCGTGCGACTTAGGCCCGGAGGCGAAGCCGTGGCGCTTGATCGTGCCCTGGAAGCCCTTGCCCTTGGAGGTGCCGGCGACCTTGACCTTCTGACCGGCCTCGAAGACCTCCACGGTGACCGTGTCACCGATCGAGAAGCCGTCCTCGTCGCGGAACTCCACGAGGTGGCGGTGCGGGCCGGCGTCGGCCTTGCGCAGGTGCCCGAGCTCGGGCTTGGAGAGGTGCTTCTCCTTCGTGGCGCCGAAGGCGAGCTGGACGGCGGTGTAGCCGTCGCGCTCGGCCGTCTTGACGCCCGTGACGGGGCAGGGGCCGGCCTCGAGCACGGTGACGCGCTCCACGCGCCCGTCCTCGAGGAACAGCTGCGTCATGCCCAGCTTCTTGGCGAGGATCCCGGGCATCAGCCGACCAGCTTGATCTCGATGTCCACGCCGGCCGGGAGGTTGTCCAGGCGCTGCAGCGAGTCCACCGTCTTCGGCGTGGGCTGCAGGATGTCGATGAGCCGCTTGTGGGTGCGGATCTCGAAGTGCTCGCGCGAGTCCTTGTCCTTGAACGGGGAGCGGATGACGCAGTAGACGTTCGTCTCGGTCGGCAGCGGCACGGGACCGGAGACCGTGGCTCCCGTGCGGGTCGCGGTTTCGACGATCTCCTTCGCGGCCGACTCGATCGCCGAGTGGTCGTACGCCTTCAGGCGGATGCGGATCTTGTTCTGGGTGGCCGTGGCCATGTGGCGCTGCTCTCCGTCGGTGGTGTGTGGTTGCTGCTGGCGAGCTGGCTCGCCGGTCCTGCGCTTGCGCCTTGGGGGGAACTCGTCCCCTGGCGCACCGGCGGCGGACCTTGCGTGAAGCAGGGTCCGCCGCCGTGGACACCGTCTCTCGACGGAGGTGGTGCTCGCTGCTCTCGCCTAGGCGATGACCTCGGTGACGACGCCGGAGCCGACCGTACGCCCGCCTTCGCGGATCGCGAAGCGCAGGCCCTGATCCATGGCGATCGGCTGGATGAGCTCGATCTCCATCTGGACGTTGTCGCCCGGCATGACCATCTCCACGCCCTCGGGGAGGTTGGCGACACCGGTCACGTCGGTGGTGCGGAAGTAGAACTGCGGGCGGTAGCCCGTGAAGAACGGCGTGTGACGACCGCCCTCCTCCTTCTTGAGGATGTAGACCTCGGCCTTGTACTTCGTGTGCGGCGTGATCGAGCCGGGCTTGCACAGCACCTGGCCGCGCTCGATGTCCTCGCGCTTGGTGCCACGGAGCAGGCAGCCGACGTTGTCGCCGGCCTGGCCCTGGTCGAGGATCTTGCGGAACATCTCGACGCCGGTGACGACCGACTTGGTCGTGTCGCTGATGCCGACGATCTCGACCTCGTCGCCGGTGTTGACGATGCCCTGCTCGATGCGGCCCGTGGCGACCGTGCCGCGGCCGGTGATCGAGAAGACGTCCTCGACCGGCAGCAGGAACGGCTTGTCGAGATCGCGGACGGGCTCGGGGATGTACGTGTCCAGCGCGTCGGCCAGCTCGTAGATCTTCTGCTTGTACTCCTCGTTGCCCTCGAGCGCGCCCGTGGCGGACCCGATGATGAACGGGATGTCGTCGCCGGGGTAGTCGTACTCGTTGAGCAGGTCGCGGACCTCGACCTCGACGAGCTCGAGGAGCTCTTCGTCGTCGACCATGTCGGCCTTGTTGAGGAACACGACGATGTACGGCACGCCGACCTGGCGGGCGAGCAGGATGTGCTCACGCGTCTGGGGCATCGGACCGTCGGCGGCGGAGACCACGAGGATCGCGCCGTCCATCTGCGCGGCGCCCGTGATCATGTTCTTCACGTAGTCCGCGTGGCCGGGGCAGTCGACGTGCGCGTAGTGCCGCGCCTCCGTCTGGTACTCGACGTGGGAGGTCGCGATCGTGATGCCGCGCTCCTTCTCCTCCGGCGCGTTGTCGATCTCGGCGAAGGACTTGGCCTCGCCACCCATCTTCTCGGCGAGGACGGTGGTGATGGCAGCGGTCAGCGTCGTCTTGCCGTGGTCGATGTGGCCGATCGTGCCGACGTTGACGTGCGGCTTGTCCCGCTCGAACTTTGCCTTGCCCACTTGAAGTGCTCCTCTTTGCGTCTTTTAGTTGTCGCTGGGCGAACCAGCAAAAGCTATCGAATGGCCCTGGGATCCTGCGGTGCGGCGTCAGGCGTGCGGGCTCGATCGCGGCCCCCGTGCTGCTGGGGCCGGGCCCGATCGGGCCCGCACGAACGGCCGGTGGACTTCCCGACGCCCGCACCACGCGCCCGTGGTCTGCATCCTGTCGCAGTGGTTCGCTCTAGAGTGCGCGCGGATGGCCGCGGACGCACCGGAAGCGACGCCGGACTATAGCAACGCTCCCCGCCCTGCCCGGCGGCCCCGGACGGCGCCCCGCGCAGCCCTTCCGAGCGCCGCAGCGCTCCGCGTGGTGCTCGGCGCCATGGTCGCCGCAGGCGCCGTGCTGCTGGTCGTCTCCACCTTCACGGCGGTGGCGCGCATCCGGGTCCTGACCACCTCCGAGCTCACCGACGTGGACACGAGCATCTCCGGGAGCGACCTCCATGGCGTCGCCCTGCTGCTCGTCGCCCTGTTCGCCGGGCTCATGCTCGTCGGCGCGCTGCGCGGGGCGCGACCGGCGATGGTCGCGCTGGCCGCCGCGGGCCTGCTGGCCCTCGGGTTGATCGTCGGCCTCGACGTGCCGGAGCTCGACAACACCGGGCAGGTCTCCCGCTTCTACGAGGACGCCACGGCCGGCGCCGCGACGGGCTTCTACCTCGAGACGCTGGGCGCGATCCTGCTGCTGGTCGCCGGCGGGGCGATGCTGACCCTCACCCCGCGCGCCGCGCGCGAGCCGTAGGGTCGGCGCATGGAGCCCGAGGAGATCCGGACGCTGGTGACGCGCATCGCCCGGCGCAACAAGAAGGGCGGCGCGACCGTCGAGCGGGCCACCCTGCTCGCCGAGGGCTCCGACGTCGAGGCGATCGAGGCGTGGATCGTCGGCGCCGGCGGGACGCCCGAGAGCGCGGTGGTCGCCTCCGGGGGCGGGCTGCACGCCGCACGGGACAACGCCCGCGACGCCGCGCGGATGTCGCCGCCGGTGCGCTACGTCCTGCCCCCCGGCGCACTGGACGGCTAGCGCTCGACGCCGGAGAACGACGCGAGCCGCCCGGAGGCGGCTCGAGGGCGCTGCTCGGGGTCGGGCTCGGCTACCAGCGGTAGTGCGCGAAGGCCTTGTTGGCCTGGGCCATGCGGTAGATGTCGTCCTTGCGCTTGTAGGCGCCGCCCTGCGAATTCACGGCATCCATCAGCTCGTTGGCGAGCCGCTGGGCCATCGTCTTCTCGCGACGCTGCCGGGCGAACTCGACCAGCCAGCGGACGGCGAGCGTCTTGGAGCGACGGGCCGGGACCTCGACGGGCACCTGGTAGGTGGCACCGCCGACGCGACGGGAGCGGACCTCGAGGGAGGGCGTCAGGGCCTTGATGGCGGCGTCCATCTGCTCGACCGGGTCCTTGCCGGTGCGCTCGGCGATGATCGCCAGCGCGTCGTAGACGATCTGCTCGGCGGTGGACTTCTTCCCGTGCAGCATCACCTTGTTGATGACCTGCTGGACCATGCGGGAACGGTGGACGGCGTCGGGCTCGACGACGCGAAGGGTGGCGGCTGCGCGGCGGGGCATGGGTTCCTCTACTTCTTCTTGACGCCGTACTGGGAGCGGGCCTTCTTGCGGTCGCTCACGCCGGCGGCGTCGAGCGTCCCGCGGACGACCTTGTAGCGCACGCCCGGCAGGTCCTTGACGCGACCGCCGCGGACGAGCACGACCGAGTGCTCCTGCAGGTTGTGGCCCTCACCCGGGATGTACGCCGTGACCTCGATGCCGCCGGAGATCCGGACGCGCGCGACCTTGCGCAGCGCGGAGTTCGGCTTCTTCGGCGTCGTGGTGTAGACACGCGTGCAGACGCCGCGCCGCTGGGGCGCTGCGGTCTTCTTCTTGCGGCCGGTGCCGGACTTGAGGCCGGGGGTGAGGAGCTTCTTGCCCTTGGGCTTGCGGCCCTTGCGGACGAGCTGGGAGGTCGTAGGCATTCGGCTGGCAGCCTAGCAGCGGGGCCGCGGGCGCAGCCCCGCGCCCGGGTGGGCCGGAGGACCTGCGGGCACCGTACCGCCTTGATGACCTCCCGTGGCGCGTTTCCCCCCGGCTTCTTCGACCGGCTCGACCCCAGCCCCGACCTGACGTTCTACGCGCCGCCCCGCCTGGTCATGCACATCGACGAGGACGCGGTGGCCGCGGTCGGGGCGACCTACGCGGAGCTCGGGATCGGCGGCGAGGTGCTCGACCTCATGTCCTCGTGGGTGTCGCACTTCACGGTCCCCCCGCGCCGCCTGACCGCCCTGGGGATGAACCAGGCCGAGCTCGACGCCAACCCGCTGGCGAGCGACCGGATCCTGGCCGACCTCAACGCCGACCCCGCGCTGCCCTTCGCCGACGCGAGCTTCGACGACGTGGTCTGCTGCGTGTCCGTGGACTACCTCGTGCGCCCGGTGGAGGTCTTCGCGGAGGTCGCGAGGGTCCTGCGACCGGGCGGGCGCTTGGTCTGCACGTGGTCGAACCGCTGCTTTCCGACCAAGGCCGTGCGGGGCTGGCTGACGGCGGTGGAGGACGACCGCCCCGCCGTCGTCGAGGCGTACTTCCAAGCCGCCGGCGGCTTCGGGGCGCCGAGGTCCTCCCGTCGGCCCGAGGCGACGGGGGACCCGCTGTGGGTCACCTGGGCGGCGAAGGCCTGACGCCCCTCACCCCGCCAGCGCCTCCTCGGGCGGGGTGTACTCGAGCTCCTGATCGCGGGCCACGGGCTCGTAGGTGAGCTTCCCGCCGGCGACGTTCAGCCCTGCCATGAAGCCGGGGTCGGCGCCGAGCGCGGCCGCCACGCCCTGGTCGGCGAGCTTCACGACGTAGGGCATCGTGGCGTTCGTCAGGGCGAAGGTGCTCGTGATGGGCACCGCGCCCGGCATGTTCGCCACGCAGTAGTGCGTGATGCCATCGACCTCGTAGGTCGGGTCGGAGTGCGTCGTGGCGTGGGAGGTCTCGAAGCAGCCGCCTTGGTCGATCGAGACGTCGACGAGCACCGCGTTCTTCTTCATCAGGCCGAGCTGCTTCCGGGTCACGACGTGCGGCGCCTTGGCCCCGTGCACCAGCACGGCGCCGATGACGAGGTCGACCTCCGGCAGGAGCTGCTCGATGGCCAGGGTCGAGGCGTACACCGTGGAGGCGCGCGAGTTCAGCACGTGATCGAGGTCGCGCAGCCGGTCGATGGAGCGGTCGAAGACGTAGACCTCCGCCCCCATCCCGATGGCCACCTCGGCGGCGTTCTGGCCGACCACGCCGCCACCGATGACCATGACCTTGCCCGCCGCGACGCCCGGCACGCCACCCAGCAGGAGGCCGCGCCCGCCTAGGGGCTTTTCGAGCATGAAGGCGCCGGCCTGGGTGGCGATCTTCCCGGCGACCTCGCTCATCGGCGCGAGCAGCGGCAGCCGGCCGCGGACGTCCTCGACGGTCTCGTAGGCGATGCAGGTCGCGCCGCTGTCGATCAGGCCCCGCGTGAGCCCGGGGTCGGGCGCCAGGTGGAGGTAGGTGAAGAGCACCTGGCCGGGCCGCAGGCGCGCGACCTCGACCTCCTGAGGCTCCTTGACCTTCACGACCATCTCGGCCGCCGCGAAGACCGCGTCGGCGTCGGGGAGCAGCTCGGCGCCCTGCGCCGAGTACTCGGCGTCCTCGATCGCCGAGCCCTCCCCGGCTCCTGCCTGCACCACGACCTCGTGGCCGTGGTCGACCAGCTCGCGGACCCCGGCGGGGGTCAGCGCGACGCGGTACTCGTCCGTCTTGATCTCGGTGGGAACGCCGACCTTCATGTGGCAGCTACCTCGCTTCGGGTCGTGGAGAACTGGCAGCCCCGGCGCTCTAGCTCGGGGAAGAGGGTCGAGTGGTGCAGGGCGCGCTCGGGCGGCAGGACGCCCGTGAGCGGCGCGTACCCGGTCGCGTCGAGCAGCGCGGCACGCGCGACCAGTCGCGCCACGGCCGCGACGACCGCCGCCGAGGACATGACGGTCCCGCCCGTGGCCCACGGCTCGTAGGGCGGCGTGAGGGCGACGGCGCGCACGAGGACCGGGTCCCCGTCCTGGGTGCCGGTCACCTCCGCGAGCTGGGCGCTGGTGGTCTGCGCGCTCTGCGGCGCGACGGGCGGCGCCGCGGCCCCCCGGGCGATCTGGCGCAGCGTCGTCTGCTCCCGCGGCGCGAGCGCGAGGCGCACGTCGACGTCGGGGGCCCCGAGCGAGTCGCCGAGGGTCAGCACCTCGGGGCCGACGGCGAGCAGCGTGCCGAGGACCCCGATCGGCTCAGGGAACTCGACCGGACCGCCCGTTGCGTCGCGCGCGAGCGACACCTGCTCGCCGCCGCGCAGGACCACCGGGGTCTTGGTGACCTGCTCGAGCAGCGTCTCGAGCGCGTAGGGCAGCGAGACACCGGGGGGCGGCTCGGCGTCGTAGCCCGCGCTTGCACAGCGGACGCTCTCCACCGTGTCGAGCCCCTCGGCCGCCCATGCCGCGAGGACGTTCGTCAGCCCCGGGCTGGCGCCGCAGCCGGGGATCGCCAGCAGCCCGGCGGCCTCCCAGTCCGGGTGCAGCGCGAACTGCCGGGCGCTCGTGGCGTGCAGGCCACCGAGGTCGAGGTAGTGGCAGCGCGCGGCGAGGGCCGCGTCCATCGCCGACAGGTTGACCGGGAAGCTCGCAGCGTTGACCAGCAGGTCGACGGGCTCGAGCGCGAGCGTGAGCTCCTGGCGGTCGGTCGCGTCGACCGCGGCGATGTCCGCCCCCGCGGCGCGCGAGCGCTTGCGGTCGAGCTCCACGATGCCGGTGACCTCCTCGGACTCGCGCAGGTCGCAGACGATGGCGCGGCCGATCAGCCCGGCGGCGCCCAGCACGGCGACCCTCACGCCGGGGTCCCCATCGCCGCGCCCGGTGCGCCGAAGACGGCCTGACGCGGGCCACCGCCTGCGATGTCCCGGCCGCGCAGGGCCAGCCAGAACTCGATGCGGTCGCGCGCCGAGCCGAGGTCGCGGCCCGTGAGCTCCTCGACCTTCCGGATGCGGTACCGAAGCGTGTGGCGGTGGCAGAAGAGCTTGCGCGCCGCCGCCTCCCATTGGCCGTTGGCCTCGATGAACGCCTCCAGCGAGCGCATGAGCTCGCCGCCGTAGTGCCCCTCGCCCTGCTCGATCGGGCCGAGCAGCGACTCGCAGAACAGCCGCAGCGCGTCCGAGTCCTGCAGGGAGAGCAGGAGCTGGAAGGAGCCGAGGTCGCGGTAGGTGGCCACGGCGCCGTGGGGGGCGCCGGCGGCGACCTGGGCCTCCGCGCCGAGCGCGCGGGCCTCCAGCGCGCAGCGCGCCTCGTGGTAGGCCCGCCGCGCCTCGATCGACGCGACGGCGCGGCCGACCCCGGTGCGCGGCTCGCTGCCGAGGGCTTTGGTGACCCGCGCGTGCACCCGCTCGGCGAGCTCGAACAGCTCGGGGTCGAGGAAGCCGGGCATCAGCGCCACGGCGGCGCCGCCGGCCACGGCCACGAGCGCGGACACCGCCTCGTCGCGCAGCGCGCCGGCGAGCGCCGCCTCGCAGCGCTCGCGCTCACGGCGGCCGTCGGCCACGAGCACGATGGCGCTCACCCGGCCGCCGAGGCCGAAGGGCTCCAGGCGCCGCGCGAGCTCCGGGCCGGGAACCTCGCCGGCCACCACCTCGGCGAGCACGTCTCCGGCCAGGCGCCGCTCCGTCGTGTCCGCGACGCGGCGCCGCAGCAGCTCGAGGGCGATCGCGGTGACGGCCTGGTGGAGAACCAGGCGGTGGAACTCCTCGAGACCCCCGTCGTCCTTGACGGCGACGAGCCAGGCCTGCGGAAGGCCCGACGGCGCAGAGGCCGAAGCCTGCGCGCTGACGGGGAGGGCGAGCGCCTGCGCAGCGAGGTCCCCCGCGGCCGGCACGAACCCACGCGCGTCGCCGCGCCGCGCTCGCTCGTGGAGGTCCGTGGTGATCGCGTCGAGCACGCCCTCGGGGAGCGCCCGTCGGAAGGCGTGGCTGGCCAGCAGCTCCCCGCGGCCGTCGAACACGAGCGCGGTCGCTCCGACGAGGTTCGCGATCGCCTGCGCGATCGCGTCGAGCCCGCGCTCGGAGAGGACGATGCTCTGCAGCCGCTCCTGGGCCGCGATGGAGCGCTGCAGCACCGCGTACTGCGCGTTGACCAACCGGGCGAACGCCTTCTCGGTGACGGCGATGAACGGCAGGTCGTAGGGCACCTCGAGCAGCGGGAACGCGCGGGCCTCGGCCGCCTCGACGAGCGCCTCGGGGACCGCCTCCCAGGCGAAGCCGGTCCCCACGCCGAGGCCGGCGAGACCGTGGTCGGACAGGCGGTTTACGTACGCGCGCTGCTGGTCGGCCGTCTCCAGCCCCATGCCCGTGGTGAGCAGCAGCTCGCCGCCCGACAGCCATGGCGTGGGATCGCCGAGCTCCGTGCTGTGCACCCAGCGCACCGGCGCGTCGAGCGACGCGTGGCCGGCGAGCACCTGCACGTCGAGGTCACGCACGAGCTCGGACAGCGTCAGCACGGCGCGCTCACGCGAGCATCAGCTTCGACGCCCCTTCGAGGACCGGCCGGAGGATCGACTCGATCTCCTCGAAGTGCTCCGGGCCGGCGATGAGCGGCGGCGAGAGCTGGATGACCGGGTCGCCGCGATCGTCGGCACGGCAGATCAGCCCGCGGCGGAACAGCTCGCCGGTGAGGTGGCCGCGCAGCAGCGTCTCGGACTCCGCCGCGGAGAAGGTCTCCTTCGTGTCGCGGTCCTTGACCAGCTCGATCGCCTGGAAGAACCCCGCCCCCCGGACGTCCCCGACGATGGGGATGTCCCGCAGCGAGTCGAGCATCGCGCGGAAACGCGGCTCGTTCTCCCGCACGCCCTCGAGGACCCCCTCCTGCTCGATGACGTCGAGGTTGGCCAGGGCCACCGCCGCGCACATCGGGTGCCCGCCCCAGGTGAAGCCGTGGGTGAACGTGCTGTCGCCCTCGAGAAACGGGGCCATCACGCTGTCGGAGGCGATCACCGCGCCCATCGGTGCGTAGGAGGACGTGAGGCCCTTGGCCGTCGTGATGAGGTCGGGCTGGTAGCCGTAGCGCTGTGCGCCGAACCACTCTCCGAGCCGGCCCCAGGCGCAGATGACCTCGTCGGAGATGAGCAGGACGTCGTGCTCGTCGCAGATGTCGCGCACCCGCTGGAAGTAGCCCTCCGGCGGCGTGAAGCATCCACCGGCGTTCTGCACGGGCTCCATGATCACCGCCGCGACCGTGTCCGCACCCTCGAACTCGATGCGGTGCGCCACGGCCTCGGCGAGGTTCTCGGCGCCGTAGCCGGGCGGTAGCCGGTAGAGGTTCGTGTTCGGCACGTGGCAGCCACCCGGCATGAGCGGCTCGAAGGGCTGGCGCAGCCCGGTGATGCCGGTGGCGGCCAGGGCGCCCATGGTGGTGCCGTGGTAGGCGACCTCGCGGGCGATGACCTTCGTCTTGTTCGGCTTGCCACGGAGCTTGTGGTACTGACGGGCGAGCTTGAGCGCGGACTCGACGCTCTCCGCGCCGCCGCTGGTGAAGAAGACGCGGTTGAGGTCCCCCGGCGCCAGGCCGGCGATGCGCGCCGCGAGCTCGATGGCGCGCGGGTGGGCGTAGCTCCAGTTCGAGAAGAAGCCGAGCTCCGCCGCCTGGTCGGCGCCGGCCTGCGCGACGTCGGCGCGGCCGTGGCCGATGTTCACGCAGAACAGCGCCGAGAGCCCGTCGAAGTAGCGGTTGCCGTGGTCGTCCCACACGTGGCAGCCGTCGCCGCGCACGATGATGGGGATCTCGGCCCCGTCCCCGTAGGAGCCCATCCGGGAGAAGTGCAGCCAGAGGTGGCGCTGGGCCAGCTCCTGGAGGGACGTCGCCTCGGCGACGGGCGGCGCGGGTTCGGTAGCCATCGGTGTTCTCCTTGTCCGTTCCGTCGCAGCCGTTGTCGAAGTGGACAACGCTACCGGGCGGCAGCGTACGGGTGGGCACCCTGCCGGATCGGCGCACGAGCCGGCGGTATGTTCGCCGCCATGGGCCTGGAACACCACCGCGTCGGGAGCGGCGAGCCTCTCGTCCTCGTCCACGGGGTCGGTAGCCGCTGGCAGGCCTGGGCGCCCGTCCTCGACGCGCTCGCGCCCCATAACGACGTCTGGGCCGTCGACCTCCCCGGCTTCGGCGCGAGCCCGGTCGACGGGACGGTGCCCTCCGTGCCGGCGCTCGCTACGCGCCTGGAGGCCTTCTTCGCCGAGCGAGGGCTGGAGCGTCCTCACGTCGCAGGCAACTCGATGGGCGGGGGGATCGCGCTCGAGCTCGCGCGCCGCGGCGCGGTCCGCTCCGCCACCGCGGTCTCCCCGGTCGGCTTCTGGACCCGGCGGGAGCGCGAATGGTGCATCCGCTCGCTGCAGGCGACGCTGGCGACGCTGCCCGCACTGCGGCCGCTGCTCCCGAGCGTGGTCGCGAACGGCGTCGGCCGCACGCTCCTGTTCGAGCAGTACTACTTCAAGCCCTGGCGCATCCCGGCCCCCGAGCTGCTCGCGACCGTCGACGCCCTCCTGGGCTCCGTGTCGACTCCTGCCGCGCTCGAGCACTTCCGCTCGTACGTCCTCCGTGACCCGGCCGCGCTGCGCGCCGGCCCGCCGCAGACGATCGCCTGGGGCGATCACGACCACCTGCTGCTCACGCGGCAGCGCGAGCGGGCGCGTCGCGCGCTGCCATGGGCCCGCCACGTCGAGCTCCCGGGCTGCGGCCACGTGCCGTTCTCGGACGACCCGCCCCTCCTGGCCCGCGTGCTGCTGGCGGGCACGCGGATGTAGCGGCGGCGGCTAGGCCGCGACGAGCGCGCCGGGCGCGCCGGCGTTCTCGGTGGTGCGCACGGGGACCGGCGTGAGCGCCGAGGCCACGACGATGAGCACGAAGGCGACCGACTGGATGACGATGCCGAAGGCATCGCCGGGCAGCGGGTCGCCGAAGACGATGATGCCGCCGGCGATGCAGGAGACGTTGGCCGCGGTGCCGGTGATGGCGATCACCGGCACGGCATCCCCGTCCTGCAGGCCCTTGGCCGAGGCGTAGAAGGCGACGACGGAGGCCGCGACGCAGACCGCCAACCAGGGCGACAGCAGGCCGACGATCCCGTCGTGGCCGACCAGGCCTGTGAGGGCCTTGATCGCGACGTCGGAGACCCCGAAGAGGAGGCCGCTCGCGGCGCCGAGCATGACGCCGTGGTGGTGGGCCGGGGCCCCGGCGCGCGGGCCGAGGATGAGCAGGCCGCCGATCCCGAACAGGCCCGCCTCGAACGCGATCATCGCGGCGAGGGAGAAGGAGGAGTGCGCGCCATGGGTCTGCGGCAGCGTGATCCCGAGCAGGACGAGGCCGAGGGCGGTGAGCGCGAGGCCGATCCACTGGCGGCGCCCGACGGTGAAGCCGAAGAGGCGGTCGGCCATGACGGCGATGAGGACGACGCCGCCGGCGAGGACCGCCTGGACGACGCTCATGGGTGCGACGGCGAGCGCGGCGACGTGGAAGATCCAGGCGCTGCAGGCGACGGCCATGCCGATCGCGAACCACTTCGAGGCGAACAGCGCCTTGCCGGTCCGCAGCGGGTGGCGGACGTCGACGGGGCACGCCGCGCAGGCCCCTCGGTGCTTGAAGAAGAAGCCGAGGTTCGAGACGACCGCGCAGACGAGCGCGAGGAGGATGCCAAGTTCAAGGGTCATTGGAGAGGTGCGACGGGGCCGGGGGCGGAGAGCTGGGTGCTGCTCGGGTGCTGACTGGGGGGTCGGCAGCTCTTCGTCCGGGCTTGAAGTCCGTCGTCGTGCAACGAGGGTAGCGAGGACATCCTGAAATCGCGCTGGGTGTTCGGGGATGCGACGATCCTGTCCGGATTGGAGTCAGAAACCCCACACCACGCGGGCCTTCCGGTGCTCTTGGTCGACATCGACGGCGTCCTCTCCGTGTGGGGTGCGTCACGCTCGGAGCCCGTGGACGGCTTCTGGACGCTGGTGGACGGGATCCCGCACTTCCTGGCGGCCGGACCCGCCGCGCGGCTGCGCGAGCTGCGCGAGGGCTTCGAGCTCGTGTGGTGCAGCGGCTGGGAGGAACGGGCCAACGAGCACCTTCCTTCGCTGCTCGGCATCGGCCCCCTCCCCCACGTGCGCTTCGACGGTCGCGGGCCGGACAGCGCAAGGGCGGGCCATTGGAAGCTCGCGGCGATCGACGACCACGTCGGCCCGGACGCGGCGGTCGCCTGGGTCGACGACGCGCTGAACGCGGCCTGCCACGCCTGGGCGCGCGCCAGGTCCGGGCCGACGCTGCTGGTGGAGACCGATCCGGCAGTCGGGCTGACCCCGGCCCAGGCCGGCGAGCTGGCCGGCTGGGCGGCGGGGCTGCGAGGAGCCGAGACGGGCTAGTGCTCGGTGTCGTACGGGTCGAGCGGGGCGGGCTCGCCGGCGGCGACCCCCTGCTCGGCCGAGACGACGTCGTCGCTGGAGACCACGCGCTCGGGCTCGGCCGAAGCGCCGGGGACCTCGGCCTGCTGCGGCGCGGAGCCCGTCACGGGGCCGGGCCCCTCGTCGACCGCGTCGGCTTCGGGCTGCGTGGGAAAGTCGGACATCCCCTTGTCATGCCCGCCCGGCGCGCCCGGCAAGCCCCTGACGCACGTGGGGCCCGCACGACGGCGGGCCCCACGGTCCTGCGGTGGCGACGGCGCGAGCCGCCGCCGGACTACTTGGTGTCGCCGGGAACGTCGAGGTCGGCGAGCTCCTCGGCGAAGCCCGGGTCCGTCCCGCCCGCGCCGATCGACTCGAGCTCGGAGATGTCGGAGGACAGCGCCGCGCCGAAGCCGGCGAAGCCGTCACCCTCCCCCAGGCCGAGCTCGGACGCGATCTCGTCCGAGTCGAGCAGGCCCACGTCGTCAAGCGTGCGCGGCAGGGGCTCGGTCGGCTCGATCTCGATGCGCCGGTAGCGCTTGAGGCCGGTGGCCGCCGGGATCAGCTTGCCGATGATCACGTTCTCCTTCAGGCCGTTCAGGGTGTCCTTCTTGCCCTCGAGCGCGGCGTCCGTGAGGACCTTGGTGGTCTCCTGGAACGATGCCGCCGACAGGAACGAGTCCGTGTTCAGCGAGGCCTTGGTGATGCCGAGGATGATCTCCTCGAACTGGGCCTGCTCGCCCTTGGCCTTCTTCGTGTCCGCGTTGACCTTCGCGAAGTCGTAGCGGTCCACGAACTGGCCGGGCAGGTACCCCGTGTCGCCCTTCTGGTCGACCCGGACCTTCTTGAGCATCTGGCGCACGATCAGCTCGATGTGCTTGTCGTTGATGTCCACGCCCTGGGACTTGTAGACCTCCTGCACCTCGCGCACGAGGTAGCGCTCGGTCTCGGTCCGTCCGCGGAGCGCGAGCAGCTCGTGCGGGTACAGCGAGCCTTCGTTGAGCTGCCGGCCGGCCTCGATCTTCTCGCCGTCCTCGACGAAGAGCCGGGTGCGGCGCGGGAACGGGTAGCGGTGCTCCTCGCCCGCGTCGTCGGTCACGCAGATCGTGAGCGCCTTGTCGGTCTCCTCGATCGTCGCGACGCCGTCCTGCTCGGAGATCTTCGCGAGGCCCTTGGGCTTGCGCGCCTCGAACAGCTCGACGACGCGCGGCAGGCCGTGCGTGATGTCCGCGCCGGCGACGCCGCCGGTGTGGAACGTGCGCATGGTCAGCTGCGTGCCGGGCTCGCCGATCGACTGCGCGGCGATGATGCCGACCGCGTCGCCGATCTGGGCGGTCTTCCCCGTGGCCATGGCGCGGCCGTAGCACGCCTGGCACACGCCGGTGACGGCCTTGCACTTCAGCGTGGAGCGCACCGCGACGCGCGGGATCTCCCCCGCCTCGACGGCCGGCAGCCAGGCGTCGGAGATCGTGACGAGCTCGGCGCGGTCGATCTCGCCGTTCTTGTGGACGATCTTCTTGCCGCCGTTGGGGCCCTGGATGTCCTTCGCGGCGATGCGGCCGATCAGGTTGTCGTTGGGCTCCTCGGTGGCCTTGTTCCCCTGGAGCTTGAAGACCTCCATGAAGATCAGCTCATCGGTCCCGCAGTCGGGCTCGCGGATGATGACGTCCTGCGCGACGTCGACCAGGCGCCGGGTGAGGTAGCCCGAGTCGGCGGTGCGCAGGGCGGTGTCCGCGAGGCCCTTGCGGGCGCCGTGGGTCGAGGTGAAGTACTCGATCACGTCGAGGCCCTCCATGAAGTTCGCCTTCACGGGCCGCTCGATGATCTCGCCCTTCGGGTTGGCCATGAGGCCACGCATGCCCGCCAGCTGGCGGATCTGCTTGAACGAGCCACGGGCACCCGAGTCGGCCATCATGAAGATCGGGTTCAGCTCGTCGAAGTGCTTCTCCATCGCCTGGGCGACGACGTCGGTGCACTCGTTCCACTTGTCCACGACGGCCTCGTGGCGCTCCTCCTGGGTGATGAGGCCCATGTCGTAGTTGCCGGTGATCTCGGCGACCTGGTCCTCGTAGCCCTTCAGGATCTCGGCCTTCTCCGGCGGGATCACCACGTCGTTCTTGGAGATCGTGATGCCGGCCTTGGTCGAGTACTTGAAGCCGAGGTCCTTGAACGCGTCGAGGACCTGCGAGATCGCCGAGGCGCC
>JBBQZE010000029.1:0-18161 GCA_038207985.1 Solirubrobacterales bacterium | reverse complement strand
CCCGGGAGTTCGCCCGCCACCGTGCCGAACGGCTGCGAGTAGTCCGACTGCAGCAGGCCCCCCAGCAGGCGCTCATGGCGCTCCCGGACGCCGCCGGCGCGGAAGGTCAGCCCGCCGCCCTCGGCGAACGTGACGCCCGTGAGGCCCGGGGCGAAGGTGACGGGACCAACCTCGCGCGGCACGCCGTCCAGCCACACCCGGCGCTCGGACCCCGTCGGGGCGTCGTGGACCCCGTCGACGAGGTTCCACGTCACCGCGCGGCCGCGCTCGTCCGTCCCGGCGCCGGCCGCCCAGCGCCACGCGGTGTGGCGGGCGTGGTAGCCCGCCGAGTCGTCGACCAAGCCCGGGGCGTCCACGGGCACCGCACGGCCGTCGAGGTGGACGGTGCCGACGACGCGGACGGGCCGCTTGCGGGTCCAGATCGCCGAGGCGCCGTGCGACGAGCGGACCGCGACGGGGGCTCCGGCCGCCTCGAGGCGCAGGTCGGCTTCGACCCCGTCACCCCGGACGCGGACTCGGTCGTCGTCGAGGCGGACGACGGTGCCGCCCGGCCGCTGCACCGTCCGGCCGCGCACGGCGCGCCCGGGCTCCCATGCACCCCAGAAGCGCTGGGGCAGGCCGGCAACCTCGACACGGCCGGCCACGAGCACGAGCGCCGGGGAGAAGACCCCGACCCAGCGCCACGTCTTGCGGGGGCGGCCGCCGTGCCAGGCCGGCATGCGCTTCGGCGGCAGTGGGACGTCCGGCACGTCGCTACCCTCCCACACGCGATTGACCAGTCAGTCAGCCGCGGCCCCGGCTCGCACGCCACCCCCTCCGAGGACGACCACGATGGCCTCCACCTCCAGCTCCGCAGCCGGGTCCGCCAAGGCGTCGGACAAGCGCCGGCAGATCCTTGACGCCGCGGTGAAGGTCTTCGCCCGCCAGGGGTTCACCCAGTGCCGCGTGGCCGACATCGCCGACGAGGCGGGGGTCGCCTACGGCCTGCTCTACCACTACTTCCGCTCGAAGGACGAGGTGCTCGACACGCTCTTCGTGGAGCGCTGGGAGGTCATGGTGGAGGTCATCGGGCAGGTCGACGACCAGGACCTGCCCGCCCGCGAGAAGCTCCGCTCGGTGGCCGGCTTCATCGTCGACGCCTCCCGGCGCGATCCCGAGCTGATGAAGGGCATCATCGTCGAGGGCACCCGGGCGGCGAACTCGTTCGGGCGCACCCACCTTCCGGACATCCACCGCGCCTTCGACCGGATCGCCGAGATCGTCGAGGGCGGCGTCCGCAGCGGCGAGTTCCGCGACGCGGTGACCCCGGCGTTCGCCGCGATGGCGTTCTACGGCGTCATCGAGCAGGTCCTCACGGGCTGGATCTTCGCCGATGGCCCGGTGGCCGACGCCGAGTTCGATCGTGCCAAGGACCTCATCGTCGAGACCATCTGCGGCGGCCTGAGTGGCTGACGCAGTGAATGGGTAGGGTCCCGCTTCGATGCAGAACGACCTCTCCAAGCGCCTCATGTGGTCCGGCCTCCTGGCCGGACTCGGGGCGCTCGCCAGCGTCGCCACCGCCAAGCTCGCCGCCGCGATCTGGCGCAAGGCCTTCAACGAGGACCCACCAGAGTGACCACCGACCCGCACCGCCCGACGTCCGCCGGCGCCGAACTCGACGAGGTCGCCGAGGCACCGTTCGCCGCACCCGTCGACCAGCCGACCGAGGTGCACGACACCTCTGGCACCGACGTCACCGGGACCCCGGAGGCCGACCCCGCCCCGCCCGCCACCGACTGGCTCGCCACCGGTGCCGCCGACGGGCCCGACCCCGTCGTGGCGACGCCGTCCGGCTTCACACCGCCCGGCACGCCGGAGTCCGACGGCGCCGTGGCGCAGGCCACGGCCGTCGCCGAGCGGCCCGAGGTGCAGGTGGGTCTCGCCTTCCTCGGGGGCGCCGTCCTCTCCCTCCTTCTCAAGCGGGTGGGCCGATGAGCACCGCGATGCCGCCCACCGAGGAGGAGCAGGCCGGGACGCCGTCCTCCATCGCCTCCGCCCTCCAGGACATCACGACACAGACGCAGCTCCTCATCAAGGAGGAGATCGAGCTCGCCAAGGCCGAGGTCGAGGTCAAGGCGCGCGCGCTGGCCAAGGGCGCCGCGGTCGGCGCCGCCGCCGGCGTGTTCGTCCTGGCCGCGCTGCTGATGATCCTCCACGGCTTCGCCTGGCTGGCCTGGTACGTGCTGCCCGTCAACAGCCAGAGCTTCTTCTGGGGCTTCTTCTTCGTCGCCGCGATCCTGCTGCTGCTCGGCGCCGGCGCGGGCTTCGTGGCCGCGCGCTTCTTCAAGAAGGGCTCGCCTCCGACGCCGCAGATGGCGATCGACGAGGGCAAGCGCATCCAGCAGACCGTGAACACCGCCCGAGCCGCCGAGGTCCAGCGCTAGTGCCCACCCGCACGCCCGACGAGATCCGCGCGTCGATCGAGAAGAACCGCGAGCAGCTCGCGGTCTCCATCGGCACGCTCAAGACCGAGGTGGCCGAGGCCACCGACTGGCGCAAGAAGCTCGAGGCCAACCAGCAGAACGTGATGATCGGCGCGGCCGTCGCCGGCTTCGTGCTGACGGGCGGCATCGCCGCGATCGGCGGGCTCTTCCGCCGGCGCCGGCGCTGACCGCGTCGGCCGACCCGCCGGCTGCCCTTCCCCGAGCTCCGCCCATGATGGCCACCCCGCCCCCGCCGCCTCCTCGATCGGCCGCAGCGCTCAGCACGCGCACGATCGCGCGGATCTTCTTCACGGTCGCCGGACTGGGCATCCTGCTGGCGGTCATCTACGAGGTCCGCTCGGTCCTCCTGCTGGTCTTCATCGCGATCTTCCTCGCGGTCGCGCTCGGGCCGGCGGTGGACTTCTTCGTCAAGCGCCGAATCCCGCGCGCCCTGGCGATCCTGCTCGTCTACCTCGGGATCCTCGGCGGGATCGTCGGGGTCGGGCTGCTGATCGTCCCGCCGGTGGTCTCCCAGGTCGAGCAGCTGTCCACCGACATCCCCGGATACGTCTCGGACCTGCGCCAGAACAACACGTTCCGGGACTACGACAACCGCTACAACCTGTCGGCGAAGCTCAACAAGCAGGCGGCGTCGCTGCCGTCCCGCCTCGGGGACGCGGTGGGCGCGCTGCAGTCGGTCACGGTCGGCGTCTTCGCCGTCGTTATCCAGCTCGTCACGGTGCTGACGATGACGTTCTTCCTGCTGCTCGACGGCGGGAAGCTGATCGACTTCGCGTTGCGCATGCGCGGCCGCTCCAGCGAGGCGCGGCTGCGCAAGCTGACGCAGGACATCTATCGCTCCACGGCGGGCTACGTGGCCGGCAACCTGGTCATCAGCGTCATCGCCGGCTTCACCACGTTTCTCACACTGGAGATCCTCGCGGTGCCGTTCGCGGTCCCGCTCTCGGTGCTCATGGCCTTCCTCGACCTGGTCCCCCTCGTCGGCGCGACCATCGCCGGGGTCGTCATCGGGCTGGTGACCGCGTTCACCGATTTCCCGACGGCGACCATCGTCTGGCTCGTGGTCTTCGTGGTCTACCAGCAGGTCGAGAACAACGTGCTGCAGCCGCTCGTCTACAAGCGGACGGTGAGCGTCTCGCCGATCTTGGTGATCGTCTCGATCCTGATCGGCTCGTCGTTGCTCGGCGTCCTTGGGGCCCTGGTCGCCATCCCGGTGGCCGCCGGGCTCCAGATCGTGCTCAAGGACCTCTGGCAGGACGGCACCATCGCGCCGACCGTCACGAGCCCGGAAGGGGCGTCCGTGGTGCTGCCGCCGGGCGCCGAGCCGCCGCCACCGGTCACCGCCGCGCCCTACTAGGCCTCCAGCAGGCGGGCCGGCAGCCCGCCGACGCCGAGCAGGCCGGGCCCGACGTGCGCACCGACCACGGGGCCGATCTCAGCGATGTGCTGCGGGTCGTGCCCGAAGAGCTCCCTGCAGCGCTCGGCCAGGCGGGCGGCCTCGTCCGGCGCCTGGACGTGCTGGATGATCCAGGCGTCCGAGCCCTCCTCCTTGAGCCGGGCGGCGTACTCCACGAGCCGCTCGAAGGCCCGTCCCGAGGTCCGGACGCGCTCGACCGGCGTGATGACGCCCTTCATCGTGAGGATCGGCTTGATGCGCAACGCGCCACCGAGCCACGCCTGGGCGGAGCCGATGCGCCCGCCGCGCCGGAGGTGGTCGAGCGTGTCGACGGCGAACCAGATCTGCTGGGCGCCCCGCGCCTCCTCGGCGCGGGCGACCACGGCGTCGGCGTCGCCGCCGGCCTCCGCGACCGCCAGGGCGGCCAGCAAGACCATGGCCAGCCCGCCCGCGGCGGTGTCGGAGTCGACGACCTCGATCCGGCGGTCCGGGTGCGCGGCCAGCGCCTCGGCGGCGGCCTGACGCGCGGTCTCGATCGTCCCCGAGATCCCGCCGGTGATGTGGATGGAGACGATGTCGTCGCCCGCCGCGAGGATGGGCTCGTAGACCGCGAGGACGTCCCCGAGCGACGGCTGCGACGTGGTGGGCAGGTCATGGGTGCCGCGCAGCCGCCCGTAGAAGGCGTCGAGGTCGGTGATGTCGGTTTCGCGGGTGGTGACGCCGCCCTCGTTGACGTAGAGGGAGATGATCGGGAGGCCGTGCTCGGCGATCACCTCCGGGGGCAGGTAGCTCGTGGAGTCGGTGACGACGCGGACCGGTGACATGGCGCTGACCCTACCCCGGCGTGGGCGGCCCGGCCGTGGCATGCTGGCCCTGTGGGGGTCACGCTCGTCACCGGGGCACCTGGCTTCGTCGGCTCCCACGTCACGCGCGCGCTCTTGGCCCGTGGCGATCGCGTCCGGGTGACGGTGCGCCCGAGCTCGATCCTCGAGAACCTCGAAGGGCTCGACGTCGAGCAGGTCGAGTGCGACGTGCTGGACCGGCGCCAGGTGCGCCGCGCGCTGCGCGGCGTCGACCGGCTCTTCCACTGCGCGGGGCTGACCTCGCTGCGGGCGAGCGCCGACACGCACTTCCGGGTCAACGTGCAGGGGACGCGGGTCGTCATGGAGGAGGCGCTGGTCGCCGGCGTCGAGCGCGTCGTGCACACCTCGTCGTTCGCCGCGATCGGCCCGGCACAGGGCGGCAGCCGGACCGCTGACGAGTCCCAGCACTTCCGCGCCGGCCGGCACGGGCTGCCGTACGTCAACGCGATGCACGAGGCCGAGGGCGAGTCGCTGCGCCTGGCTGCGCACGGGCTGCCGGTGGTGATCGTCAATCCGACCTACGTGTTCGGGCGCGGGGACGTCCACCGCTCCTCGACGGAGATCGTGCGGCGCTTCCTGCGGCGCGAGATCCCGGCCTACGTGCCCGGCACGGTGAACGTCGTCGCCGTCGAGGACGTGGCCGCCGGCCACCTGCTGGCCGACGAGCTCGGCGAGGTGGGGGAGCGCTACCTGCTCGGCAACCGCAACTTCACCCTCGACCGCCTCTTCGCCGACCTGGGGCGCCTGAGCGGCATCGAGCCCCCGGCGCTGTCGCTGCCCCTGCCGGCCGCCATCGCCCTGGCGCGCCTGACGTCGCCGCTGCCGGGCGGCCCCGGTGTCACGGAGCGGGAGCTCGTCGGGATGAGCCTGCGCTGGGCCTACCGTTCGACCAAGGCCAAGCGCCAGCTCGGCTGGTCGCCGTCACCGCACGAGGAGTGCCTGGAGGAGACGATCGCCTGGTACCGCGAGCGTGAGCCGGAGCAGCTGCGGGCGCCTGGGACGCGGCAACCCGTCGTGCTGCGCGCCGTCGGTAGTGGCCTGCGGCGCGCCGAGGGCCTGCTCTCGCGCATCATGTAGGCGATGCCCGCGAGCCTGCACCGCTGCCGCACGCCGACGAACTGGCTGTGCCCGTGCGGGCGCGTGGAGCGCGAGCTGCGTAAGGCGGGCGTGGCGCACGACACGGTGCGCGTCGCGCTGCGGCGGCGCGACCGTCCCGAGGTGGAGCGCCTGACGGGCCAGGCGACGGTCCCGGTGCTCGTCCTCGACGACGAGGCCATCTGCGACTCGCGCCGCATCATCGAGCACCTGCGCTGGCGCGCTGCCGGCGCCCCCGCAGCGAACTGACCGGCGTTGTAGTCGCCCGGCGACAACAACACGGGCCAGTTCGTCTGCGCGGACTGCGGGCTCCTAGCGGCGGGGGTCGTCGCGGGGCGTCGTCTCTCCGGCGACGGACCCGTCGGTCCGCCCGACGCGGTCGTCGCGCGGGTCGGCCACGAGCCGGTCGTCCTTCAGGCGCTCGCCGCGCACCGGCTCCGTGTCGACGCGGCGGGTGGGGGCGTCATCGGTCACGACGGTCTCGCGCCGGTGCACGACGGGGCGCTCGACGACGCGGTCGTCGTCGGCGACGACGGCGGTGCGCCCACCCTTGCGGGGCAGCAGCGTGTTGACGAGCAGGAAGGCTGCTGCGGCGCCCCAGCCCAGCTTCGTCGGGCCGTTGGCGGCGGCGAGCCCGAGCACGTCGTCGCCGTCGACGAGGGCGATGACCGAGCACGCGCCGAGGGCGAGGCCCACGACCAGCGACATCGTCTTGGCCAGCAGGTGCTGCGCGGCGCCGAAGAGCAACAGGCCACCGGCGACCGCCGTGAAGAAGCCGGTCCAGCCGTTGACCTCGAAGCCGAGGAAGTTGGAGCCCTGGACGGTGCCGTCGGGAAAGCCGTCGGTCGGGTTGTCGCCGTTCTTCAGCAGGGCCAGAAGGCCGAAGGCCAACAGCAGGGATCCGACGACGAGGGCGGGAACCCGGGCGAGCGAGACGCCCTTGTCCACGCGTTCTGCGGTGTGACGAGCCATGGCACGCTCCTCCTGGGAGATGGGGTGCTCCTTCCCTGCCCGAGCGCCGCTCGCGCCAACCCGGGCACGTCCGGGATCCGACGTCGCTCAGGCCAGCAGCGCCGCGACCGAGGCGGCGTCGACGGGCCGCGCCGTGCCTCGCTCGGTCACCAGGGCGGTGACCAGCGCCGCAGGGGTCACGTCGAAGGCGGGGTTGCGCACCGGCGTGGAGGCGAGCGTCAGCAGCGGCCCGCCGTGGGCGCGGCGGACCTCGTCACCGTCGCGCTCCTCGATCTCGATCCCGGCGCCCGAGGCGAGCGACGCGTCGATGGAGGACGTCGGCCCGGCGACGACGAACGCGATCCCGGCCGCGGCAGCGGCGAGCGCGTGCGCGTAGGTCCCGACCTTGTTGGCGACGTCGCCGTTGGCGGCCACCCGGTCGCAGCCGACGACGACGGCGTCGATCTCGCCGCGCGCGATGAGCCCGGCCGCGGCGCCGTCGGCGAGCAGCGCGTGGGGGACCCCGGCGCGGTCGAGCTCCCACGCCGTCAGTCGCGAGCCCTGCAGGAGCGGTCGCGTCTCGCACGCGAGGACCTCGGCGCCCGGCGTCGCGCGTGCGTGCGCGATCGCGGCGCCGAGGGCCGAGCCCCCGGAGGCGCAGGCCAGGACGCCCGTGTTGCAGTGGGTCAGCACCCGGCGGGCGCCGAGCTCGGCCAGCAGGGCGGCGCCCGCCGACGCCACGCGCTCGCTCGCGGCGTCTTCGGCTGCGTGCAGCGCCGAGGCGGCATCGCGCGCCGCGGCGATGCCGGCGTCGGCGCCCCGCGCGGCCTGGGCCTCCCGGGTCACGGTGGCGACCCGGTCGACGGCCCAGGCGAGGTTGACCGCGGTCGGGCGGGCGGCGCGCAGGGCGGCCACGCCGTCCTCCCACGCGCCGGGGCGGCGCGCGACCTCCAGCGCGACACCGTAGGCCGCGGCGATCCCGATGTTCGGGGCCCCTCGGACGGCCAAGCGCACGATCGCGGCGGCGACGGCCGCGGCGTCCTCGCAGGTCGCCCAGCGCTCCTCGTGCGGAAGCAGCTCCTGGTCCAGCAACGCCAGCCGCTCGCCGTCCCAGCGCAGCGCGGAGACGACGGCGACGGCGGCCATCAGGCCAGGCGGTTCTCGATCTGCAGCGGCGGGGAGCTCGGCTCCGCCTCGGCGGCCGGGGCCTCCTCGGGCGCGCCGGCGGGGACCTCGAGGCCGAGGACCTGGGACAGCTCGCCCGTCTCGTACATCTCCGCGACGATGTCCGCGCCGCCGACGAGCTCGCCGTCGACGAACAGCTGCGGGATGGTCGGCCACTCGGAGATCGCGCTCAGCTCCTGGCGGATGCGGGGGTCCGGGAGGATGTCCACCGCCGCGAACGGCGCCTCGAGGGACTGCAGTGCGGCGACGGTCCGGGCGGAGAAGCCGCAGGCGGGCGCGTCGGGCGTGCCCTTCATGAACAGGATGGTGGGGTTCTCGGCGATGGCGCCGGCGATGGCGTCACGGATGGGGTTCTCGGACATGGCGGTCACTCCGCGATCTTGGTCGTGAGGGAGAGGGCGTGGATGGGCCCGCCGATCTCGGCGCCGAAGACGTCGTAGACCAGGCGGTGCTGGGCGATGCGGGAGAGCCCCGCGAACTGGGGGGCCACGACGGTGGCGCGGAAGTGATCGCCGCCACCCGTCCAGTCCTCGATCGCGGCGGTCGCGCCGGGCAGCGAGGACTCGATCCGCGCCTTGAGTTCGTCTGCGTGGGGCATCTGGAAGCCCAGGGTAGCGAGCACTACACTTCCTGAAGTCATGAGCACCACAGAAGTCACCCTCCACGCCAAGGGCATCACGTTCACCGAGGACAGCGCCGCCAGGGTGCGCGACTTCCTGGGGACGCAGGAGTCCGACATCGAGACCGCCGGCCTGCGCGTCGGCGTCCGCGGTGGCGGTTGCTCCGGCTTCCAGTACCAGCTCGCGTTCGACCAGCAGCGCGATGGCGATGTGGTCTTCACCGACCACGGCCTCAAGGTCCTCGTGGACGCCCAGAGCCTCGCCTACGTCGACGGCTCGACCATCGAGTACGTCGAGTCGCTCCAGGGCGCCGGCTTCCAGGTCGTCAACCCGAACGTCGTCGCCGCCTGCGGCTGCGGCTCCTCGTTCCGGGTCGCCGACGAGGAAGCGGTCTCCGCGGTCTGATCCTCGCGCCGGGCGCTCCGCGCGCCCGCCGGGCGACGCTGTTCTGCGTTCTGGTGGTCCTCCTGGCCTGCGCGGGCTGCGGCCGCAAGGCCGAGCCGCCCGTCCGCGAGCCGCCGGCCGCCCCGCGGCCCGCCGTACCGCAGCCCGCGCGGCCCCTCGCGCTGGGCGTGACCGAGTTCGACCCCCAGCTGCTGGACCCGGCAGCGGCGCCCGCGGGCTTCGGCCCGACGCGGGACGCGCTCCTGGCGCTGCGCCCCGACCGCGTGCGCCTGGTGGTCGACTGGTCGAAGCTGCAGCCCTCGTCCGCGGCGCCTGCCGATCTGGCCGCGCAGCGCGACGGCTGTGCCCGCGGGCTGCCGCCCTGCGCGCCGTACGCGGGCCTGCGGGCGCAACTCGAAGCCGTGCAGCGGGCGCGGGCGGCCGCGGGCGGCGGCTGGGAGGTCCTCGTGGTGCTCTCGGGCGTCCCCGCGTGGGCGGCGACCCCGGCCCGCGGGTGTGAGCGGCCCGGCACCCTGCCGCGGTCGCGGGCGATCTCCGCGGCCGGGCTCGCCGGGTACCGCCGGCTCGTCGCGGACGTGCGCGCCGAGGGGGAGCGGGCCGGGGTCCCGCTGCGCTGGTGGAGCCCGTGGAACGAGCCGAACCACCCCGCGTTCGTCTCGCCGCAGCGCGCCGCGTGCTCCACGGCGTCGCCGAGCCTGAGCCCCGCCGTGTACGCCCGGATCGTCGGCGCGGCGCGGTCCGCGCTCGGGGGTACCGGCGCGAAGCTCGTGCTCGGCGAGCTCGCGGGGCTGCGCGGCCCGCGGGCCCGCGGCACGGCGGTGGGGGAGTTCATCCGCGCGCTCCCCGACGCCGTCGCCTGCAGCGCGAGCGCGTGGAGCCAGCACGAGTACGCCTCCCCCGAGGACGAGGCGGCCGCGCCCTTCGCCCGCGACGCCGTGGCCGAGGCCGAGGCCGCGCTTGCGGAGCGCCCCTGCACGCGCGGACTCCCGGTGTGGGTGACCGAGACCGGCGTGGGTGGTCCTCGCTCAGGCCAGCGGCGCCCGATCGACGAGGCGGCGCTCGGGGCGCAGTGCGCGGCGCAGGCGGCGCGGCTCGATCGCTGGGCGGCCGACGACCGGGTGGGTGCGGTCTTCCAGTACACGTTCCGGGAGGACCCGTTCTATCCCGTCGGCCTCGCCGACGCGGGCCTCACACGGCTGTACCCGACCTACGCGCTGTGGAAGGCGTGGGCCGACGCCCGGGGCCCGGCCGCCCCGCCCCGCCCGCCAGGCTGCACCACCCCCTGACCGCGCTCAGCGCCCGACGAGCGCTGCGGCCGAGGCCGCGAGGTGCGCTTCGAGCGCCGTGGCGCCCGTGCGCTCCAGGGCGTCGACGAGGCGCAGGTGGTCGTCGGCCAGTGCGCGGAGGGCGAAGTGCGGGCGACCCTGGACGAGGAAGAGCGCAAGCTCGGCGGACAGTCCGGCGTGGGCTCGCGTGAGGCGCCGCGAGCCCGCGGCCGCCACCAGGGCCTCGTGCAGCGCGTTGTGGCCCAGGACGACGGCGCCCCAGGCCGGGGCGGGCCGCGCGCGGCAACTCGCCGCGAACGTGGCGGCAGCGGTGTGCGCCTCCTCCGGCAGGCGCCCGCCGTGGAGCGCGAGCGCGAGCCGCACGGCGCCGACCTCGACGAGGGAGCGGGCCGTGTGCAGGTCGGCCACGTCCGCCCGGGAGAGCAGCGTGACCGAGGCACCGCGGTTGGCCTCGATGCGCACGAGCCCCTCCGCCTCGAGCGCTCGCAGGGCCGCCCGCACCGTGTGCCGCGCCGCGTCGTGCTCGTCCGCGAGCGCCTGCTCCCGCAGCCGCGCGCCACCGGGCATCTCGCCGTCGAGGATGCGCGCGCGCAGGGCGGTGGCCAGCGCGTCGGCCACGGACCGGACGTCGCCGCTCACCGCGCGGCGTCCAGCGCCGGGACCACGACGCGCCGGCCGGCGCCCCCGGCCGCGAGCACCCCCAGCCCGCCGAGGACGAGCGCGGCGCCGGCCGCCGTCGCCACGGTCGGCTGCTCTGCGAGCACGATGATGCCGAGCGCGGTCGCCGTGAGCGGCTCGGCCAGGGTGAGCGTGGTGGTCTCCCCCGACGACAGCCGCTGCAGGCCGCGGGCGAAGAGCACGTAGGCGAAGGCGGTGGGCACGGCGCCGAGGTAGACGACGAGCGCCAGGCCGCCCGGGCTCCCGAGCCCGCCGCCCCCCGTCGCCACGAGCACCGGCGTGAGCAGCACCGCGCCGGTGCCGAAGGCGCGTGCCATGACCGCCTCGGGCGGGTGGCCGGACCCGAGCAGCCGCTTCGCGGCGACGGTGTAGGTCGCGTACGAGAGGCCCGCGACCAGCGCGAGGCCGACGCCGGCGGGGGAGACCTGCGCGTCCTCGGCGCCGCCCGCGAGCAGCGCGACCCCCGCCGCGGCCAGTGCCGTCGCCGCCGCCCAGCGGCGCGTCAGGGGCTCCCGGCCGATCAGGCGTCCGAGCGCCCCGGCGAACGCCGGGCCGGAGCCGATCGCGACGACCGTCCCGATCGCGACGCCCGTCTCCTGCACCGCGGTGAAGAAGGCGAGCTGATAGGCCGCGACGCCGGCCCCGGCCGCCGCGAGCGCGCGGTGGTCCCAGCGGGTGCCCGCGGCGGAGCCGCGCGAGGCGACCGCGGCGAGCAGCAGCGCTCCGAGCAGGATGCGCGCCGCCCCGACGGCGAGCGGGTCGGTCCCGTCAGGGCCGAGCGCCTGCGCGGTGCCGGTGGTGCCGAAGCAGACGGCGGCGATGAGGACGGCGAGCCGCGGCACGCACAGATTGTTCCACAATCTGCGGGCGGCGGTCCGCGGCGACTACCTCGCCAGCGCGTCCACGCCCAGCGCCTCGCCGTCGAGCGCGTTGACCGCCCGCTCGACCGAGGTGCGCAGGCAGGTGAAGCTGGGCGTGTCACGCAGGGTGTACGACGACGCCTCGGTCGTCCGCAGCCGCTGCACGAGGTCGAGGAACGCGGCGACGTCGTCCGTGTCGAAGGCGACGACGAACTCCTGGTCGTCCAGGCCGAAGGAGTAGGTCGTGTGGTTGTCGACCTGCGGGTACTCGCGCCCCATCGTGATGTGGCCCTGCATGACGCGCCAGCGCTCGTCGGGCGCCATCGCGTACCAGGCCCGGGTCTTCACGAAGGGGTAGACGAACAGGTACTTCCCCTTGAACGGCCGGCCGACGGTGCGGAGCTCGTCGGAGTACTCGCTCGACTTGCGCATCCCGAGGAAGGAGTAGGGCTGGGACGCCCACTTCATCAGCCCCGACTGCGCGAGCACGACGTGGAACTCGTGGATGCGGTCCAGGTTCTCCGTCTCGGCGACGAGCATGAGGTCCGCGTCGCCGCGGGTGCCGACGAGCGAGAAGCTCTGCAGGAGGTGATCCGTGCCGAAGTCCTCGCAGGCGGCCAGGAACTCGAGCTTGTCCTGCGCGCGCTGCTCGGCGGGCAGCCTGCGCCACGCCGGATCGACCTTCAGGAACGTGTACTTCACGAAGTGGCGACGTACGGGATCGGACACCCCGATCAGGCTAGCCCCGTGCAGTCAGAAACCCATCACGTTCGCGGGGTAGTCTTCCGACTGTGCGCATCGCGCTCGTCTCACCGTACTCGTGGACCTACCCGGGTGGGGTGACCCGCCACATCGAGGCTCTCGCAGGCCAGTTCCTGCAGGAGGGCCACGACGTCCGGGTCCTGTCCCCGTTCGACCCTCCCGGCCGCCACGCCGAGCGGATGCACCGCGGCCACGCCCCCGAGCCGCGCGAGGCCCCGGACTACCTGCGCTCGCTCGGGCGCACCTGGGGGTTCCCGGCCAACGGCGCCGTCTCGAACCTCGCGCCCCCGGCGCACGCGATCTCCCAGCTGCGCCGCGAGCTCGCCGACGGCCGCTTCGACGTCGTCCACGTGCACGAGCCCGTCGTCCCGGTCATCGGCTGGGACGTCCTGACCTCGTCCCGCGCCCCGCTGGTCGGCACGTTCCACTGCTACTCGGAGAACGGGCTGACGAACGGCATCGCGATCGGGCTCGGCGCCCGCCGGCGCCTGAACCACCTCAAGGCGCGGATCGCGGTCTCCGAGGCCGCCGCCTGGACGGGCCGCCGCTTCTACGGGGGGCACTACCGCGTGATTCCGAACGGGGTCGAGGTCGCCGGTTCCCCGCACGCCATCGTCGCCCGCCGTGCCGTCACGGCCGCCGACGACGGCGTCCTGCGGCTCGTCTTCGTGGGCCAGGCGGTAGAGCGCAAGGGGCTTCCCGTGCTGCTGCGCGCCTTCGAGGCGCTCCGCGCCCACGTCCCGGCGACGCTCACGCTCGTCGGTCCCAGCCCGGAGGACGTCGGGCAGGTCATCGAGGACCCGCGCGGCGTCGTGGCGCTCGGCCGGGTCTCCGATGCCGTCAAGCACGCCGAGCTCCAGCGCGCCGACGTCCTCTGCGCCCCGTCGCTCGGCGGCGAGAGCTTCGGGATGGTCCTGACGGAGGCCTTCGCCGCCGGCACCCCCGTGGTGGCGAGCGACATCGCCGGCTACCGCGACGTGGTCCGTCCGGGCACCGACGGCCTCCTGGTGCCCCGCGGCGACGCGACCGCGCTGGCCGAAGCGCTGCGCGACCTCGCCCTGCGCCCCGACCGTCATCGCGCCATGGGGCGCCAAGCGGCCCTGAGCGCGCAGCGCTACGCCTGGCCCACGGTGGCGGCCGAGGTCCTCGACACGTACGAGCGCGCGGTGGCCGTGGGCCCCGCGCCCACCGTGCCGCGCCGTGCCGCGATCGCGGTCGGCGCGCTGCCGGCCGACCTCGAACCGCGCCGTCCCCCCGTCCGCCTCGCCTCGCTCGAGCCACCGCCGCCCGGCAGCCACCCCCGCCGCGCGCTCGCCCGGAAGGCCGCGCTCGGGCTCTGCGGCCTGGCCGCCGCGGGCGGCGCCGTGCTCGCCGTCAGCCGCATCGGCCTGCACCGCATCGCCGACTCGCTGGTGACGTCCAGCCCGTCCTGGGTGCTCTTCTCGCTGGGGATCATGTGCCTCTCGATGGCGGTCCGAGCGATCTCCTGGCACGCCATCCTGCGCGCGGCGCTCCCGACGCGGGACGTCAAGCGCCGCGACGCCTTCCAGGGGACGACCATCGGCGTCCTGATGTCCGCGACGCTGCCCGCCCGCCTCGGCGAGCCGGCCAGGGCGATGATCGTCGCCCGCCGCCTGGGCCGCCCGCGCGAGACGCTCCCCGTCGTGCTCGGGACGCTCGTCTCGCAGACCATCTTGAACATCGTCGCGCTGGTCGTGCTGGGCGTGACCATGTTCACGACGTCGAGCTACTTCGACGGGCACCACTCGGCGCTCGTGCTGTTCGCCGCCGCGCCCATCGTCGCCCTGCTCGCGGTCATCGTCGCTCCCGCGCTGCTGCGCGGGCAGCGCCCGGGCAAGTGGGTGCGCGCCGCCCGCGCTGCCCTGCACCAGGTGCGCGCGGGGCTGAACGTGTTCCGCCGCCCGCGCCTCGGCGCCATCGCGGCGGGCGCGCAGCTCTTCGCCTGGCTGCTGCAGTGGCTGGCCTGCTGGGTGCTGCTCGTCGCCTTCGGGCTGGACCACGTCGCGGGCCTCGGCGCGGCGGCCGCCGTGCTCTTCGCCGTGAACGTCACCGCGGTGCTGCCCGCCACGCCGTCGAACCTCGGCGTGTTCCAGGCAGCCTGCGTCGCGGTGCTCACCGGCGCCTACGGCGTCTCCAGCGCCGACGCGCTGGGCTACGGCATCGTCCTGCAGGTCGTCGAGATCGCCACCGCGGTCCTGATGGGCACGCCGGCGCTGCTCAAGGAGGGCCTGAGCTGGAAGGACGTCAAGCTGCGGGCGATGCACGGGGCCCCCGTGCACCTCGAGCCGCTGCCGGGCACGGCGCGCGCCGCCTCGGCCGCCTCCGCCTGACCTCGACCTCGGAGCCGCTCGGGGCGCAGGTCGTCGCCGGTGGGCTCGGGGACGGCGGGCAGCGTCATCCCGCCACCCACGCGGTGCCGAGCAGCCGCGCGACGGTGTCCGTGCGGATCGAGAGATGCACGTCGGCTCCGAGCGGCTCCTCGTCCGCCGGGACCACCACCGGGGCGTCCGTGCCGTGCACGAGCTGCCCGGTGCCCACCGCGCACGCCATCCACCGGAGCGCCCGCGGCCCGTAGCCCGAGGTGTCGTAGAAGTCCAGCGCGCCGGGATCGCCCGCAGGGCCGCCGCGCAGGACGGTGCGCTCGGCGTGGAGGGGCGCGAGCCCGGCGAGCGCCGCCCACACGACGTGCAGTCCCGGGTGCGCGGGGCGCCCCCAGCCCGCCCACGCGTGCCAGGCCGCGTGCAGGTCGGCCACGTAGCGTGTGCACGGCGCCCACCAGTCCGCCTCGACCGCACGCGGGGCGGGGGCCTGCGGTGCGGGGCCGGGGTGGACGAACAGCGGCGCGAGGCGCTGCTCGAGGCGGTCGAGCAGCGGGCTCATGCGGCGGAGGCCTTCGGGGGTGGCGAGCGCGCCCGCACCCACGACGATCCCCGCCGCACCGGCATCGAGCGCGGCGTCGGCCGCCTCGACGACGTCGTGCGCCGCCGCGGCCAGCGGCACGGCGCCCCACCAGCCGAGCTCGGCCGGCAGCCCGGCGGCGGCCTCCTGCCACGCCTCGAGCAGTGGCGCGGCCTGGGCCGGCGGGAGCGCCTCGATCCCCACGGGGGAGGAGAGCGCCACCAGCGCCTGGTCCAGGCCGGCGGCCGCGACGGCCGCGGCACGGCGCTGGATGTCGTGCTCGGCGGGGTCGACCAGGAAGGCGGGCTCGCCCGGGAGCTCGATGCGCCACCCGGCGGCGGAGCGGCTCGCGCACGGCGGCTCGTCCCGGCGCTCGAGGGCCCGCAAGACCGCGGCGGGCCAGAGGTGCTGGTGGACGTCGATCGCGAGCACGGATCAAAGCTACGCAAACCTGATGGGTTTTGCAGCATTTAGCCGTCCGTAGGATCCTGCGCCCATGACCGAGGCCTGGGTCTACCTCCTGCGGTGCGCGGACGGCTCGCTCTACACGGGGTGGACGACCGACCTCGACCGCCGGCTCGCCGCCCACGCGGCGGGCACCGCCAGCCGCTACACACGCTCGCGCCTGCCCGTGGCGCTGGCGCTCGCGCTGCCGCAGCCCGACCGCTCGTCCGCCCGCCGGGAGGAGGCGCGGATCAAGCGCCTCACGCGCCACGAGAAGCTTGCCCTGCTCGGCGCGGACTAGTCCGCGAGCGCCGCGCAGGCCCGGTCGATGGCCGCGGACTCCCGCGCGATGAGCTGGCGAGCCTGGCTCTCGAGCAGCGCGAGGTTGCGGGCGCTCGCGTCGTCCAGCGCGTCGGAGGCCCGGTCGAGGTCGGTCTGGAGGCGCACGACGGCCGCGTCGGGCATCAGCCGCTGGAGCTGGTAGCCGACCGTGTCGCTGACGCCGTCGAAGA
The DNA here is from genome assembly GCA_038207985.1 of Solirubrobacterales bacterium. Lineage (GTDB taxonomy): Bacteria > Actinomycetota > Thermoleophilia > Solirubrobacterales > Solirubrobacteraceae > Paraconexibacter. The sequence continues at coordinate 1,702 of JBBQZE010000029.1, read as the reverse complement.
CGACATCGATCACGGGTCGCACCCACTGCACGAGTCCCCAACTCGCCGCGTCGGCCTGCGTGATCGGCCGCATCTGGCTCCCCGTGCCCAGCGAGAGCACGAAGCTCGGCGGGCCCGCGGTCAGGCGCACGACCTCCGCGTAGGCGCACATCGCGGGGTTCGTTGCGAACACCCCGCCGTCGACGAGCGAGTGCGCCCCGTACTCGAGCGGCTCGAAGTACGTCGGGGCGGCGGCAGTCGCCCGCGCGACGACCGTGAGCGGCGCGTCGCGGTCCGGCCGCCAGCTCTTGAAGAACCACGGCTCGCGTGCCTGCAGGTCGTAGGCGGTCACGAGCACGCGCGTCGTCGCCTCCGAGAGGCGTGCGTCGCCGAGGTAGCGCGCGAGCGCGTCGCGGAGCGCCGCGTCGTCGTGCTTCTCCTCGACGAGGCCCTCGAGCGAGCGCAGGCGCTGGCGGAGCGAGCGGCGGAAGATCGCCGGGCCCTCCGTGCGGTACAGCTCCACGAGCTCGGCCGCCGGCATCGCGCCGGGGCGCGTGAGCGCGCAGGCCAGGATCCCGCCCGTCGACGTCCCGGCCACGAAGTCGAACAGCTCCGCCACCCGCCGGCCGGTCCGGGCCTCGACCTCCGCGAGCACGAGCGCCGGGATGATGCCGCGGATCCCGCCGCCGTCGATGCTCAGGACGCGCACGCGGCGACGCTACCCCAACGTCGAGCGGGCGTCAGACCTCCGCGACCTCGGCGATGCCAGCCTCGTCGTCCTCGGCGAGGGCCTCCGCGAAGTCCTCCGGGGGGAGCGCCTGTTTGCGCGGGTCGCGCTTGGTGCCCGCGATGACCTCGTCGGACACCACGCCCTTCGGGATGAAGCCTGACTTCATGCCGAAGTAGACCGCCTGGGGGTGGTGGGCGAGGATCGCGACCGTCGACTGCTCGGGCTCCACGGCGTACCCGCCGGACAGGCGCATGCCGATCGACGGCGCGTCGAGCAGGCGGAAGACCTTCTCGTGCTCGCTCTGGTCCGGGCAGGCCGGGTAGCCCCAGCTCCAGCGCCGGCCCTGACCGGCGTCGATGCCGAGCTCGGAGCGCACCCGTGCGTGCGACCACTCCGCCATGCCCTCGGCGGTCTGCACGCCGAGGCCGTGGGTGTAGAGCTGCTCGGCGAACTCGCCCTCCTGCTCCAGACGGGCCATCACGTCGGTGACCTGGTCGCCGGCGGTGACGACCTGCAGCACGCAGACGTCGCGCGTGGGTGGGTGGGGTCCGGCATCCAGGGGCCGGTAGAAATCGGTGATGCAGATGCGGTCGTGGGCGGGCTGGCGCGGGAACGTGAGGCGCTCGACCTCGCGGTCGTGGTCCTCGGGGTCGAAGATGACGAGGTCGTTGCCGTCGGCGTTGCACGGGAAGTAGCCCACCTTGGCCTTGGGGCGCAGGTAGTCCTGGGTGGCCCACATGCGCTCGAGGCGGGGGAGGAAGCCCTCCTCCTCGTCGGTGCCCTCGACGAGCTGGCGCCAGGCCTCGCCCTTCACCCCGCGCCCGCCCCAGTGGAGCTTGAAGAGCACGTGCGTGTCGAGGTGCGGGTAGACCTCGTCGAGGTCGACGGGAACCTCCCGGACGCCCCAGAACGGGGGCTCGGGCACCGGGTTGTCGGTCACGGCGCTGGAGCGCACCGAGCTGTCGGTCGTGTCGCCCAGCTCGGGCTCGGGGC
>JBBQZE010000028.1:0-18193 GCA_038207985.1 Solirubrobacterales bacterium | reverse complement strand
GCCGCGCGATCCCGGCGAGGCCCTCGACGGGATCGGGCAGTACCTCTACCCGTCGCGCCCGTCGATCCGCAAGATCCCGAACACCTAGGCGACTGACTGATGCCGAAGATCAAGCTTCCCGCCCCGCCGATCCCGGACCGGCTGAACCCGCGTCCGAAGCGGCCGGGCTCCACCCAGACCAAGCCCCTCGACGTCGCGGCCGAAGCGGGCATCTCCGCGATCGACTGGGTCGACGAGCGCACCTCGCTGTCGCAGGGCGCGCGGTGGATGATGTTCCGCAAGGTCCCCAAGGGGACCAACTGGTTCTACACGCTCGGCTCGTCGACGATGTTCGCGTTCCTGTCGCAGGCGGTGACCGGTGTCTTCCTGGCGATGTACTACCGCCCGGACGCCGCGGGCGGAGCGTACGAGTCGATCCGCTACGTCAACAACGAGGTATTCCTCGGCGAGTTCGTGCACGGCATGCCCAAGTGGGGCTCGTCGGTGATGGTGATCCTCGTCTTCCTGCACATGGCCAGGACGTTCTTCTTCGGCGCCTACAAGTACCCGCGCGAGCTGAACTGGGTCATCGGCGTCGCGCTGCTGATCCTCACGATGACCATGTCCTTCACGGGCTACCTCCTGCCCTTCGACCAGCGCTCCTACTGGGCGACGATCGTCGGTGTGAACATCAACGGCACCGGCCCGCTGGTCGGCCCGTACCTGTCGGACTTCCTGCGCGCCGGCCCGGAGTTCGGCGCCACGACCTTGTCGCGCTTCTACGCGATCCACATGCTGCTCGTCCCCGGAGCCATCGCGGCGCTCATGGGCGCGCACCTCTACCTCGTGGCCAAGCTGGGCACGACCGCCCCGCCGTGGATCAAGGCCGAGGATCCCATCGCCCGTGAGGAGCGCGCATGAACCAGCGCGAGAAGGAGTCCTACCTCCGCGAGTACGCGCTGCTCAAGCAGCAGGGCAAGCCGTTCTTCCCGTACGCGGTCGCCAAGGACGGCGGCATGGCAGCCGTCGTCATGCTGTCGATCATCCTCATGTCGATCTTCCTGGGGGCCGAGCTCGGCCCGAAGGCGGACCCGACGACGACGACGTACACGCCGCGCCCCGAGTGGTACTTCTTCTTCCTCTTCGAGGTGCTGCGGGTCCTCAAGCCGGCGAACCTCGTGCCGCTCGCGACGCTCGGCGTGCCGACGATCGCGATGATCCTGCTGTTCCTGCTGCCGTTCTACGACCGCAACCCCGAGCGGCGGCCCGAGCGGCGCCCGATCGCCACCACGGCGGGCATCTTGACCATCGTCGCCATGGGCTACCTGACCTACATGGGCGCGGCCGCGGGGCCGCCCACGCAGATCGACATGCCGACCCCGGCACGGATCATCGCCCAGGGCGGGCCCATGCTGCAGCAGTACGAGGCGGGCAAGCAGGTGGTGGCCCAGTCCGGCTGTGAGGCGTGCCACAAGTTCGGGGAGAACGGCAACAACGGCCCCGGGCCGCCCTTGTCGCAGATCGCCTCGCGACTGCCGAAGCAGGCCATCGCCCGGACGCTCATCAACCCGACCGCGCCGATGCCGTCCTTCAAGTCCCTGCAGGCCAAGGAACCGAAGAAGTTCGACGCGATGGTGACGTTCCTGTCGCAGCTCAAGTGACCCGCACTACCGGGGGCGCCGGCCCCGCTGCCCCCGGGACGCTCGAAGAGCCCCAGGTGCGGGCGATGTTCGATCGCATCGCCCGCGTCTACGACGTCATGAACTCCGTCATGACGGCGGGTCTGCACCACAAGTGGCGCACGCGCGCCGTGGACCTCGCGGGCGTCGGCCCCGGCTCGTCGGTGCTCGACGTCGCGACGGGCACCGGTGACCTCGCGCTGGAGCTCGCGCGTCGCGTCGCGCCCGGCGGCTCGGTGGTCGGCTCGGACTTCTCCGAGGAGATGCTCGCGATCGCGCGGCGCAAGCCCGCGGCGCTGCCGATCCCGTTCGAGTGGGGCAACGCGCTCGACCTCCCCTACGAGGACGACCGCTTCGACGCCGCCACGGTCGGCTTTGGCGCACGCAACTTCTCCGACCTGGGCCAGGGGCTGCGCGAGATGACGCGGGTGGTGCGCCCCGGCGGCCGTGTGGTCGTGCTCGAGATCACCACGCCGACGCGCCCGCCGCTGTCGACGTTCTACTCCGCGTGGTTCGACCGGCTCGTCCCGCTGCTCGGGCGCTTCGACGACGCCTACGCCTACCTCCCCGCCTCCGTCAAGCGCTTCCCGGGGCCGCATGCGCTCGCCGCGGAGCTCGCCGCGTCCGGGCTGGTGCACGTGCGCTACGTGCTCACCGCCGGCGGCATCATCGCCATCCACGTCGGGGAGAAGCCCGCCTGACCGTCGCCCCCGAAGCGGTCCCGATTGTTCGTGCGGCCGGGCCGTGGGTCCTCGACGGGCTGGCGCGCGTCGAGGCGAGGCTGGCCGAGGTCGCCGCGGGCCACGGCCCCGCCTTGGCCGCGCACGCCGGCGCGACCATCGCCGCAGGCGGTAAGCGCCTGCGGCCGCTGCTGGTCCTCGTGGCGGCTGGGCACGAGCCGCAGGATGGCGACGGCTTGGTGCGCGCCGCGGTCGCGGTCGAGCTCGTCCACTCCGCCACGCTCGTGCACGACGACGTGCTCGACGCCGCCCCGCTGCGCCGGGGGCGCCCCACGGTGTGGGCCGAGGCCGGCCGCGCCTCCGCCACGGCGACGGGCGACCTCCTGTTCGCCCAGGCCTTCGCGGAGCTCGCCCGCGACGGCGCGGCCGAGTCGGTGCGCGCGCTCTCGCGCGCCGGGAGCGCGCTCGCCCTCGGGGAGCTGTTGCAGCGCGCGGACGCGTGGGACGCCGCGGTGCCCGTCGAGCGGTACCTGCACCGCTGCGAGCTGAAGACCGCGCGGCTGTTCGAGGCCGCCTGCACGCTCGGGGTCCTCGAGTCCGGCGGCAGCGGGCAGGACGCAGCGGCGCTGGCAGCCTTCGGGCGCAGGATCGGCCTCGCCTTCCAGTTGCTCGACGACGTCCTCGACGTGTCCGGCCCCGCCGAGCGGACGGGCAAGCACCGCGGGACCGACCTGCTCGACGGCACGGTGACGCTCCCCTTCATCCTCGCGCGGCGGCGCGCTGCCGCGGTCGCCGCGATCGACCCGCGCTCCATCACCACGCCGACCGACGCCGAGGCGGTGTGCGACCTCATCGTCGCCTCCGGGGCCCTCGAGGAGAGCCGCGCGTACGCCCTCGGCCTGGTGACAGAGGCGAAGGCGGGGCTGCCGGACGGGGGGCTCGAGCAGCGGCGGGCGCTCGACCTCGTCGCCGACTCGGTCGTGGCGCGCTACGCCTGAGCGGGCGAGGACCCTAGAAGTCCTCGGGGACGATCAGGTCGTCCGAGAGCGCGGCCGCGAAGCGGGCGACGTCCGCTTCCATGTTCGCCTGCACCAGGCTCTTGAGCTGGCACACGAGCGCCTCGGTCCCGCGGTCGAGCCACTCGTCGAGCCGGTCGAGGACGTCCTGGAAGTACGTGCCCGAGCGCTCGCGCGCGCAGTTCGGGCAGCGCAGCACGACGTCCCACTGGTCCGGGCCGCGCTCCTCCCAAGAGACGGGCTGTACGAGGTCGCAGCCGCAGGCCGCGCAGAGGTGGAGCTCGGGCGCGGCCGCCGGGGTCCGCGACGCCTCGCCGAAGTAGACGACCTCGATCGCCTTGCCGGAGGGCAGGTGGACGCGGCGGACGTGGTGCTGGTGATCTGGGTCGGACGGCATCGCGCAGTGGTGGGGGAAGGGTGGCGCTCGGTCGCGACTTTCATCGGCCCCCGCCCGGGCCGACTTGAGCCCCTCCCGACGGATGGCTCCCCGGGGCCCCTCCGCCGCTACCCTCCTGACAACCCCGTCCCAAGGAACCGCACGCATGCCCAACATCGGCCCCATGGAGCTCATCGTCGTCCTGGTGATCGCGCTCGTCGTCCTCGGACCCAAGCGCCTGCCCGGACTCGGCAAACAGCTCGGCACCGGCATGCGGGACTTCAAGGAGGCGATCAGCGGGAACGACCGCGATGACGAGGACGCCCCGGCGCTGCCGGCGGCCTCGAAGTCCGAGCCCGTCGCCACCGACGCCGCCGTGCGCCCCGCCGAGCCCATCGCTCAGCCCGTCGAGCCTGTCGCACGCCCTGCCGAGCCCGCCGAGCAGCCGGCACCGCAGACCGGCGCCTAGCGGCGCCCCACCCGCGCCCGCCGGCCCCGGCCCGCCATGGCTCGCACTGCTGTCCGGCCGATCGGCCACGAGGATCGCCTCAGCATCGTCGACCACCTCGACGAGCTCCGTTCGCGCCTGATCATCTGCATCGTCGCGATCGCCGTCTGCTTCGCGTTCACGTTCTGGCAGCAGCACGCGATCCTGCGGATCGTGAACAAGCCGTTCACCGACGCCAAGACCCCGTCCACCCACAAGGACAAGAACCAGAACAAGGGCGCCCTGGCGCAGTCGGCCCTGTTCGACAGGAACCTCGCCGCCGCGCTGAGCGCGGCCGGCGTCAGCGTGAAGGGCACCCAGGACGCGGTGTCGGCGCTCGCCCGCGGGAAGGGCGTCCCGCCCGAGACGCTGTCGCTCGTGCGGGCCAGCGCACGGTCCACGGCGCAGGCGCTCGCGAAGATCCGGACGGTGCAACGGTCGATCCCCGACGCCACGCCGCGCCCCATCACGCTCGGCGTCACCGAGCCGTTCGTGACCACCTTCACGGTCGCCGGCTACGCGGCGCTGCTGCTGGCGCTCCCGTTCATCCTCTTCCAGCTCTACGCCTTCCTGCTGCCCGCGTTCAGCCCGCAGGAGCGCAAGACCGCCGTGCCGTTCATGTTCATGGTGCCGGTGCTGTTCGTCGCCGGCGTGCTGTTCGGGTACTTCGTAGCGCTGCCGCGAGCGGTCGACTTCCTGTTGAACTTCAACGGGGAGAACTTCGACATCCTGGTGGGAGCCCAGCAGTACTACAAGTTCTCCGTGCTGCTGCTGCTGGTGGTCGGGCTGCTCTTCCAGGTCCCGGTCGGCGTGCTGGCGATCACGCGGCTCGGGATCGTCACGCCGCAGCAGCTGTCGAAGAACCGCGGGTACATCATCCTCGCCGCCGCCGTGCTGGCCGCCGTGGCGACGCCGACACCCGATCCCGTGACGATGCTGATCACGATGGCCCCCATGGTCGTCCTCTTCGAGCTGAGCCTGATCCTCGCCCGCATCACCCAGAAGCGCTCGGCCGGCCGGCCCTCCCGCTGGGACTGGGACGACGACGAGGACGACGACCCGGACGAGCCCGACGACGACCCCTCGGGCGGCGACCCCTTCGGTCGCGGGCCGGAGGAGCTCGACGAGGCCGAGGGCCCGGAGGAGCCGGACACGCTCGCGCAGCTCGAGGCGCTGGGCACCAGCGCGCGGGCCGACGAGCCGTCCGGACCGCGCGGGCAGCAGGACCTCTAACCTCACTGGCGCATGCTCTTCGATCTTCGCGGCCGTGGCCGCCGCCGCACCGTGCAGGTCATCTACCTGATGCTCGCCGTCCTGATGGGCGGCGGCCTCGTCCTCTTCGGGGTCGGCGGCGCCACGTCCGGCGGCCTCGTCGACGCCCTCACGGGCGGCAGCAAGGCGCCGGACACCGGCATCTTCGGCGTGCGCAGCAAGGCTGCGGAGGCGAAGGTCAAGGCCAACCGGACCGACGCGACGGCCTGGGCGGCCCTGGCTCGGGCGAAGTACCAGGAGGCGAGCGCGGGCGGTGGCCTTGACGCCTCCGGGCAGTTCACCGCGGAGGGCAAGAAGCAGCTCGTCAAGGCTGACCACGCTTGGACGGAGTACCTCGCGCTCAACCCCCCCGCCCCGGACCCCAACGTCGCGATCCTGATGACGCAGGTCTACGGACCGAGCGGGCTCAACCGTCTGGGCGACGCGGTCGGGGCGCAGGAGATCGTCGCCGCGGCCCGGTCGGACACGGGCAGCTACCTCCAGCTCGCCGCGTACGCCTACGCCGCCAACCAGACCCGCAAGGGGGACCTTGCGGGCGACAAGGCCGTCGCGCTGGCGACGAAGGCGCAGAAGGAGCAGATCAAGGCGCAGGTCTCGAGCCTGAAGTCGCAGGCGACGCAAGCGGCCACGCCGCCGCCGACCGATCCCGCGGTCCCGCTGCAGAAGTGACCGGCGGCGCCGGGCCCCGGGGCCCGCGCCAGCTACAATGCCGCGCCGCGGGCCGTTAGCTCAACTGGCAGAGCAGGGGACTCTTAATCCCAAGGTTGAAGGTTCGATTCCTTCACGGCCCATGCCGCTGTCGCATGCGTGCGGCGCCCGCCGCCAGCGCGACGCCCGCCGCGCAGCCCAGGACCGCCTGCGGTGGTCCGCCCAGCCGCAGCTCGCCGTTGACCGGCGCAGCGGTCAGCAGGAGGACGACGCCCGCCACCAGCAGCGGAGCGAGCTTGCGGGCGCGACCAGGGAGCACGACGGCGGCGACCGCCAGCAGGCTGACGATCGCGGTCCCGAGGCCGACGAGCCGGCCGCCACGGGCGCCGAGGCTCATCGTTCGCAGGCTCATCGCGGCCCAGCCGGTCCCGGCGAAGCCGAGCAGCCGGCGCGTGTTGTCCGCGGAGACGACGAGCGGGTAGGCCGGGTGCCGCAGCACCCAGCGGCCCACCGCGGGCACGAGCGCGGCGTCGAGCACCGCGCCCGCTCCCAGGCGCCGGTAGAGGGAGTGATAGGCGCCGGTCCGGGTGGGTTCCAGCCAGCGCGCCCCGTGTCGCAGCGACGCGGTGTTGTACGTCCCGGCGAGCGTGTTGCCGGTCTCGGAGCTGACTGGGACGAAGCGGTGGACGGCCAGGGCGTTGCGCACCGTCCAGGGGGCGATGACGAGCACCGCCGCCGCTGTCACGACGGCCGCGGCGGTGAACGGCGGCCGCCCGCGGCCGCCCAGGCTGATCCACGCGACTACGGGGATCAGCGCCAGGCCGTTGGTGCGGGTCAGCGCGGCCGCGCCGACGAGCCCCCCGGCGAGGGCCGCCCAGCCGGCCCAGCGGTCCGCGCGGCGGCACTCGAGCGCCGCCGCCACGGCGCCGAGCGCGAAGGCGGTGAACAGCGTCTCGGACTCGAGCGTGGCCCCGAGCGCCAGGAGCAGGGGGTCCAGCGCCAGCACCAATCCGGCTGCCAGCCCGGCCGCGTCGCCCGCGAGGCGCCGCGTCACGTGCGCGGCGAGCACGCAGGTCACCGTGCCGAGCACCACGAGCGCCACGCGCGCGACCGGGAGCCCGGCCCCGGCGATGCCCCACAGGGACGCCAGGAAGACGGGCCAGCCCGGTGGGCGGTAGGTGCTCGGCTCCATGCCGCCGGCGACGTGGTGCAGCGGGTAGCCGCCGGTGCTCAGCAGCGACCGCGCGATCGTCGCGTAGGAGTGGTCGTCGTGGATCGGCCGGTAGCCCGGGGTCGCGAGCAGCACGGCGATCCGGGCGGTGAGCGCCACGCCGACCACGACCGCGAGCGCCTGCCGCCCCGTCGCGATGCCGCCCCGCGCCGACATGGGTCAGTGCGGGCTTCGGAGCAGCAGGGAGATCCGCAGTGGTCCGGACGGGAAGGCGACGGCGGTGAAGGAGTCGACGCCGTAGACGGCCCCGGCGTAGGACACGCGACCGTGGTCCGGGAGCGTCGCCGGACCCGGCGCGAGCGTGCTGCCGGGCACGCCGCCCGCGGCCGTGCGCAGCTGGACGGCGGCACCCGTGAAGCGGTGCATCAGCTTGATGTACCCGGTGTCGTCCTGCACCGAGAGCGTGACGCGGCCCGCGGGGCGCCCGTCCGGACCGGTGACGTCCCGCGACGCCGGGGCCAGCACGTAGGGGCCGCCGAGGTCGTAGACGACCTTCGCGCCCTTCGTCAGTCGCACACGCACGATGTGGTAGCTGTGGTTGCGGAAGAACCCGACGATCGCGGCGCGGAGCGCGACCGGATCGCCCGACGCCGCGGCGCTCCGGAACGCGGGGTCGGCGGCGGCGTAGCCGAGCGAGCGCTGCACCGAAGAGCTGGCCTGCTCGGCGGCGAAGAGGCGGCGGCCGACGAGGCCGACGGTGCGCAGGCGCGTGTCCGCGGCGTCGGTTCCGCACGCGGCCGCGGGCACCCGGGGGAACAGCAGGGTGATCGTCACCGCGCCGGTCGGGAAGGCGACGGCGCGAATCGCTGCGGCGCGGTACCGCGCGCCGTGCATCCGCACCGTCCCCCGGGCCGACACGGGGCCGGGGGCCCCCGGCAGCGAGCCCATGATCCGGCGGGCACCGCGGTGGAAGATGACGTCGGCCCCCGTAAGCCGCTGGGTGAGGGCGATGAACGCGCGGTCGTCCGTCACGGCGAACAGCACGTGCCCGACCGGGGACCCGCCGCGTCCGACGATCGCCACGCGGATCGGCGCGAAGGACGACTTGCGGCCGAGCGTGACCAGCCGCCGGTGCGCCCCGAAGACCTCGAGCCGGACGACCTGGTGCAGGACCAGCGGCCCCAACGCCCGGCGGATCGCCGGCGCGTCCCCGGCGGCAACCGCCGCGGACAGGGCTCGCGAGCCGGTCAGCCGGCGGCGGGTGGCGACCACGCTGCGCCCGTCCACCGCCTGTCGGTAGACACGGCGCGCGATCGCCGCGAGCTCGGCCGCCGAAGCGGCCTGGCACGCCGCGGCGGGCTGGGGGGTGACGGCCACGGCCGGCGGGGCGACCGCGGCGGGCGGGGCGGAGGGGGCAGCCGCGCCGGCGCCGTATCCGCACGCCGCCAAGGTCGCGCAGAGACTTGCGGAAAGCATCCCGGCGGCTGGTCTCACGCCACCGAGGATGGCACCGCTCGCACGCCGTTCGCACCGGGCAAACCAGCTCCGAAGGGGATCCCAACCAAGTCCCAACGGACCCTTGGCCTGGCCGCCCGGACCCTCCCCGAAGCTGCTGGGGTGTCGAGCGCCGTCTCCCTCCCGCGTGCCGGTCGCGTCCCCTTGCACGCCGCCCGCTCGGCCACGGCCGGCGTCGCCGCGGTGGGCCTCGCGGCGGTCGTCGCCGCCGTCGGCTGGCTCGTGGTCGCCGCGGCGCAGCGGCCGTCGTCGCTGTCCCCCCCTAGCCTCCGGGGGAGCGCGCCCTGGGTGCTCGGCCCGCTGCACGGCCTGATGCCCGGTCTCACCACCGCGCCCGGCCGGCTGCACTCCGACATGGTGGTGGCGCTCGTCGTCGCCGGGGTCGGCTGGGCCGCGGCCTGGGCCGCGGCGCCGGCGCTGCGGCTGCGGGTGCTCCTGGCGGCCGTCGCGCTGCTCCACGTCGTGCTGCTGCTCGCCCCGCCGCTCCCGCTCACCGACGTCTTCAACTACGAGCTGTACGGGCGGATGGCGGCCCTCCACGGGCTGAACCCGTACCGGGCGATCCCCGCGCAGGCCGCCGGGGACCCGGTCTTCGGGCTGGCCAACTGGCACCACCTCCGCAGCCCCTACGGCCCGCTCTTCACGCTGGCCTCCGAGGCGCTCGTGCCCTTCGGGGTCCACGGGTGGCTTTGGGCGTTCAAGGCCGCCACCGTCGCCGGGAGCCTCGCGACGGTCGGCCTGGTCGCCGCGCTTGCCGCCCGCCTCGGCGTCTCGCGGCAGCGCGCGGTCGCGGCGTTCGGCCTCAGTCCGCTCCTGCTGGTGGCGGAGGTCGGCGGGGCGCACAACGACGTCCCGGCGCTGCTCTGCGTCGTCGCGGCCGCGTGGTGCGTGGTGCGGGGCCGGGACGCCGCGGCGCCGGCCTGGGTCCATCCGGCGGCGGGGGCCCTCGCCGTGGCCGCGGCCGGGATCAAGCCGTCGTTCGCGATCGTCGTCCCGCTCCTGGTCCTCGGCGCGGGAAACCGTCCGCGCGCGATCGCGGGGGCGGCGGTCGCGACGGCCGGGCTCGGGCTCGTGGTGCTGCTCGCGTTCGGCGGCGCGCTGCCCGACGTGGCGACCCAAGGGAGACTCGTGACACCGTTGAGCGTCCCGAACCTGCTGGGCCTGGCGGCGGGTCACGGAGGAGCCGATGCGACCGTGCGCGCGGTTGCGCAGGTCGTCCTGCTCGCTGCGGCGGCCGTCGCGGCGGTCGTGGTCGCCTGGCGGCGGGATCTCGCCCTCAGCGCGGTCGGCGTCGTGCTCTTCTGCGCCGTGCTGGGCCTGCCCTGGGTCATGCCCTGGTACCTGGTGTGGGCGCTGCCCTTCGTGGCCCTGGCGCGTCCGCGCGTGCTGGCGCCGCTGGCCGTCCTGGCGACCGCATGGCTCGTCGTCGGGGGCCTCCCGCAGCTCCCGGGCATCCTGCACAGCGCCGGGTACTTCCCCACCCGGCATCCGACCGGGATGGCCAACCACCTCGAGTTCGAGCGGCTGGTTCGGTGAGCCGAACCCCCTTCGGCGCCGCGGCCCGCGAGGCGCCCGCGCTGCGCTCCCGGCCCCACGTCAGCGCCGAGCTCGCGCGCATCGCCCGCTTCTGCGTGGTGGGGGCGTCGAACACCGCGATCACCTTCGTCGTCTTCGCGGTGCTGGTCGCGATCGGCTGCCCGGCGCCGGTGGCCTCGGCGGCCGGCTTCATCCTCGGCGCCGCCAACGGGTACGCGTGGAACACCCGTTGGACGTTCGCGGATCAGGGCGTCGGCGCCGCGGCGATCCCCCGCTACGTCGTCGTCCAGGTCGGCTGCGCCGCCCTCAGCGCCGCCGGCGTTCTCGTCGCTCGCAGCGATGGCTTGGCGCGTCTGACCTCCGAGGTCGTCATCCTGCCTTGGGTGACCCTCGTCGCCTACGCCCTGTCACGCACGTTTGTCTTCCGGCGGCCGCCCGCCTGAGTGTTCAGGCTGCGCGTCGCCGTCGTGGCGGTCCTCGGGGCCGTCACGTCGCTCGGGATCGCCACCGCGACCGGGCAGGCACCCGCGCCGGCGCCCTGCGCGCCGCTGGCTGCCGGCGACCACACCCTCGCCGTCGAGGCCGGGCGCATCCCGGTCGTGCTGCACGTGCCGCGCGGCGCCCGCGCCGGCGGGCGGCTCGTCCTCGGGCTGCCGGGCGCGGGGCAGACGGCGGCGGACTTCGCGTCCTACACGGGCTACTCGGCGCTCGCCGACCGTAAGGGCTTCACCGTCGCCTACCCGACCGCGACGGGATCACGGCCGTTCTGGAACGTCTCCGGCGCCGTCCCCGGCAAGCCCGACGACGTCGCCTACCTGCGCAAGGTCATCCCGGCGGCCGTTCGCGCGGCGTGCGCGGACCCCACGCGCGTCGGTGTCACCGGCGTGTCGAACGGCGGCGGCATGAGCGCACGGCTGGCCTGCGACGCCGCCGACCTGGTGTCCGCGGTCGCCCCGGTGGCGGGCGGATACGGAACGCTTCCGGACTGCCGGCCCTCGCGCCCCGTCGCGGTGCTCGAGGTGCACGGCTTCGACGACACCACGGTGCCCTACGCGGGCAAGGGCTCCGGCCGTTCCGGCTCGGTACCGCGGTTCTTGACGCAGTGGCGCCGGCTCAACGCGTGCACCGGGGCGGCGCGCCGGGCCGCGCCGCGCGCGAACGTCGCCGAGCTGCGCTGGACGGGGTGTGCGGGTGGGACCGTGGTGTTCCACGACCGCATCGCCGATGCCGAGCACGGCTGGCCCGGCGAGGACGACCTCGACGGTGCGACGGCGTTCTCGACGACGAAGCGGACCTGGTCGTTCCTCTCGGCGTTCTCGCGGTGAGCGCGTAGACCAGGCCGGGGTGGGGCTGGCCCGCGGCGCGGGAGACGTCGGTGCCGTGAGCACGGATCCAGCGGGCGAAGGGCGAGCAGCCTTGGATTCGGCCGACCGATGCGCTGGTGCAAGCGGAGCCGAGCAAGGCGAAGCGCACGCGCCCGGCGGTCACCGCCGACGTCAACGTGGCCTGGCTGACGATGGGTCGCGCGTCCGTCGCCGTGAGCACGAGGACGGGCTGGCCGTCGCGGGCGATGAGCGACGCGGCCTTGCCCACGGCCAGGGACGCGGTCTCGTAGGTGGCACCGGCGCGGTGGGCCTGCAGGTAGTCGCTGAGCCGCGCGAGTCGCGCCGCCGGGAGGGCGCCGGGCGCCCCGGCGTCCTCCGCGTGGCCTGCCGCCGCTCCCGCCGACACCACGCCGAGCACGACGATCGCGGCCCCGAGGACCGCCAGGGACCCGCCGCGCAGCACACCACGCCGACCGGACCACGCGCCGGCCAGGCGCCCGGCGGCCAGGACGAGCCCGACGCCGAGCACGGCGGCGAGCGCCGGGTCCATGGCTTCGAGGTACCGGGGCTTGAGCGACGTCTGCCCGCTGAACAGCAGGACGCCAATCGCCAGCCACCCGGACAGCGCCCACCACCCGGCGCGACCGACCCGGTCGAGCCCTCGCGGGACACCCGCAAGGGCAGCGATGGCCCAGGCGACCAAGGCCGTGCCCAGGGCGATGCCGACGCGGCGCCCGAGGTGCGCGCGCCCCGCGAACAGGCGCAGAGGGCCGGGCGGCGCGGGGCTGCTGCCCACCGCCGCGGCGTGGTGGCGGATCGCGAGCTGCGCGGCCCGGTGTCGCTCCGCGCGCACGGGCGCCGTGACCGCTCCACGCGGATCGTCGGTCGGCTTCGGCACCGGCACCCGCTGGGCGCCGCGCAGCCGGTCGAGCCCGTCGTAGACGAACGTCGCGTTCCAGGCGGAGCCGTTGGTCGATCCGAACGCCCACGGATGGGGTCCGGGGACGAACGCCAGCGCCACGAGCCAGGCGAGGGCCACCGCGGTGAGGGCCGCGCCCGCGCCCGCCAGCGCCCCGAGCCGTCCGCGCCTGCTGCGCGAGCTGCCGAGCCACCACAGGGCGGCGAGGGCGGGCGCCGCCACGAGCGCCTCGAAGAGCTTGACCTCGAAGGCCAGGCCCAGAATGGCTCCGGCGCCGATCAGCAGCCACGGGCGGTCGCGCCGCGCGGCGTGGGCGGTCAGGGCGAAGGCGATGAGCACGAGCGCCGCCATGACGGAGTCCATCGTGTCCGAGCGCGACGTCACCACGGCCATCGGCAGCACCGCCAGCACCAGCGCGCCCGCGGCCGCCGGCCAGCGCCCGAAAAGGACGCGGAGCCCCTCGTGGAGCGCCAGGACCGCGAGCACGCCGCCGACGGCTTCGGGGAGGTGCAGCGCGAGCGGCGTGAACCCGAGCGCCTTCGTCGACGCGACTTGCAGCCAGCGGTCGACGGGGGGCTTGTCGACGGCGATCGTCGCGCCGGGATCGATCGCCCCCGTCAGGAACGCCCGCCACGAGGTCCCCATGCTCCGCACGGCGGCGTCGTAGAACGGGTTGACGCGCACCCGCCCGACCCCCGGCACGCGCAGCGCCGCGGCAAGCGTCACCACGAGGAGAGGCGGCAGCCATCCCGCGATCCGGAGGCGCATCGTCCCGGTCGCCACCCGCTCCCGTCCCATGGCGGGGACGGCGGTGCTCACGTCCGCGCTGGCCCGGCGCGGCGCACCGCGGCGATCTGCCCTACGGTCCCCACGCCGGCCAGCTCGGCGGCCAGGAGCCGCCGCTCGCGGAAGGCGCGCAGGACGACCTGCAGGTCGTTGCCCGACGCCTCCCCGGCCAGGCGCGGACGGTGGTGCACGCCGACTTCGTCGATGCGCCATGCGGCGGCCGTGGCCCGTGCGTACAGCTCCGTCGACACCATCGCCCCGTCACTTACAAGCGGGAGGCCACGGAGCAACGGACCGCGGACGAGCTTGAACGCGCAGTCGACGTCGCGCACCGGGACGCTGAAGGTCCGGCGCATCAGCCAGTTCCAGGCTGCGGCGCTGACGCGCCGGTGGGGCGGGTCGCTGCGGGCGATGCGGAAGCCCGCGACCAGGTCGTGGTCGGTGGCGGCCTCGAGCAGGCGGTCGAGCTGTTGGAGATCGAACTGCAGGTCGGCGTCGGTCTGCAGCACCCAGGGCATCCGGGACACCGCGATGCCGCTGCGCACCGCAGCGCCGTAGCCGCGGTTCTCCGGGTGGACCACGAGGCGCACCCGCCGATCAGCCTCCGCGAGCCGCCCCGCGATGACCGGGGTGGCGTCGGATGACCCGTCGTCGACGACGACGACCTCGACGGCGCTGGCGCAGCGCGCCGCGGCGGCGAGCGCATCGACGACGGCCGCCTCGACATTCGGCGCCTCGTCGAAGCACGGAAGCACGACGGTGAGGCCGGCCAGGCGGAGGTCGGCGCGGACGGCGGTCGTAGAGACGGCGTTCTCCAGGGGCACCGGACCAGCCTTCCGTCGTGGGCTGAGCCGAGCAGCAAGTGCGCGTTGGGGCGCTTAGCGGCCCCCGTTGGGCTTTGGTTGGGGCGTTGTTCCGGGCGCTACGATCGAGCTCCGATGTCGCCGAAGATCCTGCTCGTGGAGGACGACACGGCCCTCCGCGACGTGGTCGCCGCGGGCCTCGCCGCCGACGGCCACCAGGTCGAGACGGCCGGTGACGGCCAGGGCGCCCTCGCGGCGCTCGACGAACGACCGCCGGACCTCCTGCTCCTGGACCTCGGGCTCGGCCCCGGCCCCGACGGCGTGGAGATCTGCAGGCGCGTGCGTACGACGGACCCGCACCTCTACGTGATCGTGCTCACCGCCCGTGACGCGGAAGCCGACGTCGTGCTCGCGCTCGAGGCGGGCGCCGACGACTACCTCGCGAAGCCGGTGGGCCTCGTCGAGCTGCGGAGCCGCATCCGCGCGGCGCTACGGCGCGTCTCCTCCCAGCACGAAGGGGCAACGGTGCTGTGTCGCGGGCCCCTCGTCCTCGATCCGGGCGCCCGGACGTGCACCTGTGCTGACGTCGTGCTCGAGCTGACCCCGTCGGAGTTCGCCGTCATCGAAGCGCTCCTGCTCGCTCGCGGGAACGTGCGCTCCCGCCTGCAGCTCGTCCAGGCGATCTTCGGGGACGACGCCTACCGCGACCTCCGCACGGTCGACGTCCACGTCCACCACCTGCGCGAGAAGGTGGCGGAAGCGGGTGGTGATCCGGCGCTGATCGTGACGGTCCGCGGCGCGGGCTACCGCCTGGCGGGCTGACGTTGCGCGGCCTGCGCGTACGCCTCCTCGTCGCGCTGATGGCGACGAGCCTCGTGACGCTGCTCGTGGCCGTGCTCACGCTCGTCCCCCCGCTCGAGCACCGCCTGGAGGCCAACCGGCTCAACGAGCTGCGCCAGCTGACCCGGACCGCGCGCTTCGGGGTGCAGCGGCTGCCCGAGCGCATCCTGCGGCCGGGCTCCCCGAGCGTGCGCCACCTCGTCGCCGACCTGCAGCGGCGCACGGGCGGTCGCGTCGCGCTCTACGACGACCAGGGCCGCTCGCTGGCGGACACCGACCCGCTGCGCGTCGCGCCGGAGACCGGGGAGCTGGAACGCCTGGAGGACGCGCGGCTCGCCCGACGAGGCGACGTGCGCGAGGGCGTGGTGCGCGGCGAGGCGATCGTGGTCTCCGGTGTCCGCCGCGTCGAGGGTGACCGGCTCACGCTCGTGCTGCGCAAGCCGCTCGGCGACACCCGAGCCGCTGCCGGCGCCGTCCGCCGCGCGGTCCCGACGGCGGTGATCGCCGGGGCGGCGGCAGCGCTCCTGCTGGCGCTGGCGCTCAGCCGCGGGCTGCTGCGCCGCCTCGGTCGCTTGCGTGACGACGCCCGGGCGCTCGGCGAGGAGGGACTCGGTCACGAGATCCGCGTGGGCCCGCCGGACGAGGTCGGGGAGGTCGCCGGCGCGCTGGAGACGATGCGCGCGCGGCTCGTGGACGAGGAGAGCGCCCGCCAAGCGTTCCTGGCCACGGCCTCCCACGAGCTGCGCACCCCGCTGGCCACGCTGCAGGGCAACCTGGAGCTGCTCGTCGAGGACCTCGGCGCCGAGCGCTCCGAGGGCGCGGGGGCCGTGCGGGCCCGTGCCGCGGTCGCGCTCGGGATGACCCACCAGCTCGTGGGGCTGGCCACCGACCTCCTCGACTTGAACCGGGTCGACGGCGACGTGCCGCTCGTCGCGGAGCCCGTCGAGCTCGTCGAGCTCGCGGGGGTGGCCGCGGCGGAGATGGGCGCAGACGCCGCGCAGGGGCCGGCCGTGGTCCACGGCATCCCGCCGGTGCACGCCTTCGCGGACCCGGCGGCGGTCATGCGGATCCTGCGCGCCCTGCTCGACAACGCGCGCAAGCACGGTGGCGCGACGGTCGGGCTGGCGGTCGCCCGAGAAGGCGACGACGCCGTCGTCCGCGTGGCCGACGACGGCCCGGGGCTGGCATCGGAGGATCGCGATCGCGTCTTCAAGCGCTTCGAGCGCGGAACGGGGGCAGACGCGCCCCCCGGCTTTGGCCTCGGCCTGCCGCTGGCCCGCGGGCTCGCGGAACGCGCTGGAGGGAGCCTTGTAGCCCTCGAGCCCGACCGGGGCGCGGTCCTCGAGCTGCGTCTGCCGGGCTGGTCGGCCGACGAGCCCCGCGCCCCCTCGTAGGCTCTCGACATGGAGCAGCTCGCAATCCTCGACGGCCGTGTCCTGCCCGCTGCGGAGGCGACGATCCCCGTCACCGACGACGGGCTGCTGCGCGGCGACGGCGTGTTCGAGGTCATCCGGCTCCACGCTGGCGTCCCCTACGCGCTGGAGGAGCATCTGGAGCGCATGGCGCGCTCGGCGGCCAACCTGCGCCTCGAGTTCTCACCGGTGGACGTCCGCGCGGACATCGAGGCGCTCCTGCGGGCCGCCGGCCCCCTCGACGCCGCGCTCCGGGTGCTCGTGACCCGCGGCGGCCGGCGAGTCGGCCTGGTGGAGCAGCTCAAGCCGCTGCCGCCGACCCTGGCGCTGGCCACCGTCGCCTATGCGCCCTCGCGTGTGATGGACGGCGTCAAGTCGCTGTCCTACGCGGCGAACATGCTGACGCGACGCCTCGCGCAGGACCAGGGCGCCGACGATGCGCTCCTGCTCACGCCGCACGGGCGGGTGCTCGAAGCGCCGACGGCGTCGTTCTTCGCCGTGCTCGCCGGGGAGCTCGTGACGCCCCCGCTCTCCGATCACATCCTCGACTCGATCACGCGCCGGAAGGTGCTGCAGGTGAGCGACGCGCGTGAGCAGGTCCTGACGCGCGACGACCTGCCGCGGCTCGAGGAGGCGTTCCTGGCGTCGACGCTGCAGGACGCGCACCCCGTGGGCACCATCGACGGGGTCCCACTGCCTGCGGCGCCCGGCCCGCGCACCGCCGAGGTCGCCGAGGCGGTGCGGGCGCTCGTCCGCGAGGAGCTCGCCGGGTGAAGGTGGTCACCGTGATCGGCAACCGCCCGCAGTTCGTCAAGGCGGCGGCCGTCTCGCGGCTCTTGGGCGAGCATGCCGACGAGATCCTCGTCCACACGGGCCAGCACTACGACGACGAGATGAGCGCGGTCTTCTTCTCCGAGCTGGGCGTTCCGCGCCCGGCGCTGGAGCTCCAGCTCGGGACGGGCACCAACACGGAGCAGACCGCCCGCATGCTGTCGGCGCTCGCGCCGGTGCTCGCCCGGGAGCAGCCCGACTGCGTGCTGGTCTACGGCGACACGAACTCGACGCTCGCGGGCGGGCTCGCCGCAGCGCAGGCGCAGGTCCCGGTCGCCCACGTCGAGGCGGGCATGCGCTCGTTCGACCGTGCGTTGCCGGAGGAGCTGAACCGCGTCCTCACCGATCACCTGTCGACCCTGCTGCTGTGCTCGAGCGAGGCGCCGGCCGCGCACCTGCGCGCCGAGCGGGTCGCGGGCCGCGTCGAGGTGGTCGGCGACGTCATGGTGGACGTCGCCCTGCTCGTCCAGCCCCGGGCGCTGGCCGACGACGCGCCGCTGCGCGACGCGGGCGTGCGACCCGGCGAGTACGTCCTGGCCACAGCACACCGGGCGGGGAACGTCGATGACCCCGATCGGCTGCGGCGCCTCGTCGAGGTGCTGATGGCCCTCCCGCTGCCGGTCGTGCTCCCGCTCCACCCGCGGACGGGCGCGCGCCTCGATGCGGCCGGGCTGCTCGACGGGCTCCTGGCCGCCGGCCACGTGCGCGTCACGCCACCGCTGGGCTACCTGGCCTTCACGGCGCTGCTGACCCGCGCCAAGGCGATGCTCACCGACTCGGGCGGCGTGCAGAAGGAGGCCTACCTCGCGGGGGTGCCGTGCATCACGCTCCGGGACACCACGGAGTGGACGGAGACCGTGGAGGCGGGCTGGAACGTGCTCGTGGACCTGGACCCCGAGGCTGCTGTGGCCGCGCTGG
>JBBQZE010000027.1:0-18322 GCA_038207985.1 Solirubrobacterales bacterium | reverse complement strand
GTGCGATGGGACGCCAGCAAGCCCAACGGGCAACCGCGACGGAGGCTGAACGTTGATCGCGCCCGGCGGGAATTCGGCTTCGTCGCCACCACGCCGTTCGACGAAGGCCTGCGGCGCAGCGTCGAGTGGTACCGCGGCAACCGTCGGGAAGCGTGAGCCCGGAGGCGGGGCGCGACGTCCTAGGCGGCCGCCGTCACGGCTGGCGCGACGGTGGTCTCGGCGAGGAAGGCCTGGATCGCCGCCGCGGTCGCCGCGGGCTGGTCGAGCGCGATGAACGCCCACGCGTCGTCGACGACGACCAGCCGGGAGTCCGGCAGCAGCGCTGCGAGGCGCTCGGCGTGAGCGAAGGGGAACGTGCGCTCCTCCCGCGGCCAGAGGACGAGGGCGGGGCCGCGGAAGCCCGGCAGGCGCTCGGCCGCCGTGACCGTGTCGCGCGCGTCGACGCCGACCAGGAACTTGGCGAGGTCCCGCCGGATCGCGCGCCGCCCGAGGGCGGGCGCGAGCCATCGGTCGGTCGTGGCGGTCGCCACCCCGTGCTTGGCGATGCGCCCGTAGGCCATCGGCAGCCGCCGCAGCGCGCGGACGCGCATGGGCTGCAGCACCGCCGTCAGCAGCGCCGGCACGTGCGCGAGCCACTGGTAGGGCCTGAACATCGGCGGGAAGAAGTTCTCGAACGCGTCGCAGGGGGTGAGGACGACGCGGCCCACGCGCTCCGGGCGCTCGGTGAGCAGCAGTTGCGTCACCGCGCCGCCCGAGTCGCCGGCGACCACGACGACGTCGCGCAGCTCGAGCGCCGCCAGGAAGCCGTCGAGCAGGTGGGCCACCCCGCGCGGCGACAGGTCGGCGCCGGCGTGCATCGCCTCCGTGTGCGATCCCAGCGGCAGGTCCGGGGTCAGGCAGCGGGCGTGCGGCGCGAGCTGCTCCACCACCCCGTCCCACAGCGAGCCGTCGGTGAGCAGGCCGTGGACGAAGAGGACGACGGGGCCGCCGCCGCCCGTGTCGCCATAGTGGACGGGACCTTCGGACAGCTCGACGCGGGGCACCGGGTCCTCCTTCGAAGTTCGCTTTGCGTGCAGACTGCACGTAAGTTACAGACAGACTGCATGGAACGCAAGCGCCGCACCCAAGCCGATCGCACCGCCGCCACCCGCGCGGCGCTGGTCGCCGCGGCTCGCGAGGCGTTCGGCACGCGCGGCTTCGCCGAGGTCGGGACGGAGCAGGTCGTACGGGCCGCCGGTGTCTCACGGGGCGCGCTCTACCACCAGTTCGCCGACAAGACCGAGCTGTTCGCCGCGGTCTTCGAGGCGGTCGAGGCCGAGCTCACCGAGCGGATCGGGGCGCTGCTCGCCGGCGCAACGGACCCGGTCGCGGCGCTCGCGGCGGGCATCGGCGCCTGGCTGACGGCGTGCGAGGAGCCGGAGGTGCAGCAGATCGTGCTCCTCGACGCGCCGTCCGTGCTCGGCTGGGAGCGCTTCCGCGAGATCGGGATGCGCTACGGGCTCGGGCTCGTCGAGGGTGTGCTCGAGGCCGGGATGCAGGGCGGGGGGCTGGCCCGGCGGCCGGTACGTCCGCTGGCGCACGTCCTCGTCGGCGCGCTCGACGAGTCGGCGCTCTACGTGGCGAGGGCCGAGGACCCGGTGACGGCCCGGGCCGAGGTTGAGGCGACGCTCGCTGCGCTCCTCACCGGCCTGCTGCGCCCAGCCTGAGCGGCGGCCCGGCACGGCGGACGTCCTCGTCGAGTGAGAGGGCCACGAGGGCATCGGCCGGCCGCTCGCCGCCGGGAAGCACGAGGTCGAAGTCGAGCTCGAGCAGGGGGATGAGCACAAAGCGGCGCTCGAGCAGCCGCGGGTGCGGGATCACCAGCCGCTCGGAGACGTAGGCGTCGGCCCCGAGCAACAGGACGTCGAGGTCCACGGGCCGCGGGCCGTTGCGCACCGCGTCCGGGCCGAGGTCGCGGCCCGCCGCGGCCTCGATGCCCTTCAGCGCGTCGAGGAGCGCCTCCGGCGCCAGGGCGGTGCGGACGAGCAGGCAGGCGTTGAGGAACGGGGGCTGGCCCTGCGGCCCGCCGACAGGCGCCGTCTCGTACGTCGAAGAGCAGCGCAGCGGGTCGACGCCGACCGCAGGCAGGGCGTCGACGGCCGCCTGCAGCGTCGCGCGGCGATCGCCGAGGTTCCCACCGAGCGCGAGGACGCCCGGGGTCATGGCAGCGGGCGCATCAGGGCGAGCTGGCGGCTCTGGGCGAGGAGCACGCCGCCCTGGCTCCACAGCGCAGCGTCCTCCTCGAAGAAACCCTCCTCCGACGTGCGCGAGGTGAACAGGCCGAGCACCGGCCCGTCCACAGGCACCCGGCTGCGGAAGTGGACCGTCAGCTCGACGGTGGGCGCAGCGATCGGCCGCCGCAGCCGGGCGAACGGGGCGGGCCACCAGGCGTCCACGAAGGTGGCCAGCAGCACGGCGTCGGTCGCGCGCGGCTCGCGGAGCGCCAGCCAGTCCCCGGTGCGGGCCTCGTCGCCGCCGGAGAGGATCGCGTCGCCGATCGCCGGCCGGGTCTCGAGCTGGTGGAAGATCGCGGGCATGCCGGCGACAGGGATCGCCTCGGCGACCTCGGCGGCGGGCGGGACGTAGGGCGGCGCGGTCGCGTACTCCGCGGCGCTCGGCATGTCCGTCGCGAACGCCGCGAGGGCGAGGACGCAGAGGCGGTCGCCCTGGGTCATGCGGGCGCTCAGCGAGGTCAGCAAGCGGCCGGCGCGCTCGACGGCGACCTCGATCGTGACCGGTCCCGGGGCGGGCGCGCGGAGGTAGTGCAGCGTCAGCGACCGGGGCGCGCGCGCCGGATCGGCGACCGCGGCGGCCATCGCCCGCAGCACGAGCGAGCCGAGGTACCCGCCGTTCGGCCCGGCGGGCACGAACCAGCGCGCGTCGACGTCGGCCGTCCAGCGCCCGGGGCCCGCGGGCGCGACGGCGGTGGCGGCGTCGAACGGGTGGGGGCTCACTCCTCGGCGGCCTGCCGCCAGACCTCGACGGAGACCTCCTGTACCGGCAGCGCGATCGGCGGCTCGGGCTTGGCCGCCTTGACCCAGACCTCCTCGGCCTCGTAGTCGTCGAGCAGGCGGTCGGCGATGGCCGAGCAGAGTCGCTCGAGCGTCTTGTAGGAGCGCTGCTGGGCCACCAGCGCGACCGTGTTGCAGACCGCGCCGTAGTCGACGGTGTCCTCGACCATGTCGGTGACGGTCGCGTCGGACTCCCCCACCTCGAGGCGGATGTCGAGCACCAGGCGCTGGCCGATCTCGCGCTCCGCGGCGCTCACGCCGTGGTGGGTGTAGAGCGACAGCCCGGACACCTCGATGGTGACCTCTGTGTGGCGCGCGCCGCCCTCGTCCTCCTCCCAGCCGTCCGCGTCGTCCTCGTCGTCGTCGCGGCCCAGGCCGAGCGGGTCGTCGGGGTCGGGCGGCGGATCCTCAGGCATGGCCGCGCAACGTAGCACCCGCCACCGTCAGCGCATCGACGTGCTCGGCGACGTCATGGACACGGAAGACGCGGGCGCCCGAGGCGAGCGCGAGGACGTTCACGGCAAGGGTCGCGGCGACCCGGTCCGCGGGGGCGGTGCGCCCGGTGAGGCGGCCCAGGAACGCCTTGCGCGACGCGCCGACGACCACGGGGAAGCCGAGCGCGACGAGCGCCGGGAGGTGGGCTAGCAGCTCCAGGTTGTGACCGAGGTCCTTGCCGAAGCCGATGCCCGGGTCGAGCTGGATGCGGTCCTCGCGCACGCCCTCGCCGACCGCGAACTCGACCCGCTCGAGCAGGAACGCGCGGACGTCGTCGACCACGTCGTCGTAGCGCGGAGCGTCCTGCATCGTCCGGGGCTCGCCGCGCATGTGCACGAGGCAGCACGTCGCCCCGCGGTCGGCGACGAGGCCCGCGAGCTCCGGGGCGTGCCGGAAGGCGCTGACGTCGTTGACGTAGCCGGCGCCGGCGCGCAGCGCCGCGTCGGCCACCCCGAGCTTCGTGGTGTCCACCGACACGCGGAGGCCGTCGGCCGCCAGCGCGCGCACCACGGGCAGGACGCGGGCGAGCTCCTCGTCCTCGGCCACCGGTGCGGCACCCGGGCGCGTCGACTCCCCGCCCACGTCGACGAGGTCGGCGCCCGCGGCGGCGAGCCCGCGGCCGTGCGCGACCGCGGCGGCCGGGTCGAGCCAACGCCCGCCGTCGGAGAAGGAGTCCGGGGTCACGTTCACGATCCCCATGACCTCGAACGGTGCGCTCACGTGTCGAGGTGGCTCGTGTCGTTGAACGAGCGCAGCAGGAGCCGCCGGCCCGGCAGCGCGACGAGGCGGCTGATCGAGGCGTTGTCGGCGTGGACGAACGCGAACGGGCGCGAGCGGGTGGCCTGGCGGCAGAGCTCGCCGACGATGCCGCCGTGGACGAAGGCCGCGACGCTCGTGTCCGGGCCCGCGGCGGCGAGGATCACGTCCAGGCCCGCGGCGACCCGTGCCGCCAGGGCCTCGGCGGGCTCCGCGCCGGGGATGACGTCCCAGCGCTCCTGCTCCAGCACCTCCATCGCGACGGGGTCGCGGTGGGCCATGCGCACCCGCAGCTCGCCACCCTCCCACGCACCGAGATGGACCTCCCGCAGCTCCGGGACCACCGTGGGCCCGAGGCCGGTCGCGGCGACGAGCGGCGCCGCCGTCTGGGCCGTGCGCTGCAGCGGCGTCACGAACAGCGCGGAGAGCCCCGCCCCCGCGAGGCGCGCGCCGACGCGCTCGGCCTGGGTCTCGCCCTCGGGGGCGAGCGGCGGGTCCGAGTGGCCGCCCTCGATGACCTCGAAGCGCTCCCCGGGGACGTGGGCCTGCGAGGCGCCGTGGCGGACGAGGACGACCTCGGTGGCCCCCGGGGGGAGCGCGAACGGGCGCTGGGGATAGGACGGCTGGCTCACCCGCCGGAGCCTACGCGGGCCGGCGCTGTGGGCCATCGCACACCGCGTGGGAGAACCCGGACGACACGTGGAGCGCGCTTCGGGGTACCCATCCACCATGAGCCCCGTCCCCGAGATCCCGGTCGAGTCCGTCGAGCTGCACGGCAAGCGCCTGACCTACCGCCGGACGGGCAGCGGCCCGGTGCTGCTGCTGGTCCACGGCATCACGAGCTCCTCGGCGAGCTGGGCGCCGGTGCTGCACCGCCTCGCCGCCACCGGCCACACCGTCCTGGCCCCTGACCTACCGGGCCACGGCGCCTCCGAGCGTCACCGCGGCGACCACTCGCTGGGCGCCCACGCGTCGATCCTGCGCGACCTGTTGCAGGTGCTCGACATCCCGCGGGTGACCGTGGTCGGGCACTCGCTCGGCGGCGGGGTCGCGATGGTCTTCTCCTACCAGTTCCCCGACCGTGTGGAGCGCATGGTGCTGGTCGACTCCGGCGGCCTCGGGCGCGAGGTCAGCCTGCTGATCCGCGCCGCGACGCTCCCGGGCGCCGAGTATGTCCTGCGCTGGGCGACGGCCCCGCCGATCCTGCGCGCGGTCGGTGTCGTGGGCGGTGCGTTGCAGAAGGTCGGCTTCCATCCTGGCGCCGACTTGGCCGAGATGGCGGGCGGGGTGGCGTCGCTCGGCGACGGCGAGCGACGCGCCGCGTTCGTCCGCACGGCGCGCTCGATCGCGTCGACCCGCGGCCAGCGCGTCAGCGCCGCCGACCGCCTCTACCTGGCCGCCCAGGTCCCCGTCCTGCTCGTCTGGGGCGACCGCGACCCGGTCATCCCCGTCGCCCACGCCCACGCGGCCCACGCGGCGCTGGGGACCAGCCGCCTCGAGGTCTTCGAGGGCGCGGGCCACTTCCCGATGGTCGACGACCCGGAGCACTTCGCCGCCGTGGTCGCCGACTTCATCGCGACCACGACGCCGACCCAGTACGACGACGAGCGCCTCGGCGCGGTCATGCGCGCGCGCCGCGAGGCCGCCGCCGCCTCCCCGGCCCCCCAGCCGAACTGACGGAGGGGTGGCTCAGGCGGGGTCGGAGACCACGAGGCGCAGTGCGCGCCGTCGAAGGTCTCCTGGGCTCGCAGGTGGCCGTGCTCCGCGTCCCATGCGCCCGAGGCGAGGTCCGCGGCCAGGCGGGCGACGATGCGGTCCTCGAGGCCGGGTGGAAGCAGTGCCCACATCGACTGCGACGCGCGCACGGACGGGTCGAGCATGGCCTCGGGCCGGCGCCAGTAGGCCTCGAAGAAGCCGTCGCTGCAGTCCGCCGGGGTCGGGATGGTCTCCACGCGCGTCCGCCCGCCGAGCGTGGCCGCGACCTCCTCCAGCGGTGGGAAGCGTGGCCCCTCGACCGCGAGGCCGGGCGCGAGGTGGTCCAGCTGCCATGCGGGCAGGTGGTCGAGGTCGAACGTGAAGACCACGACCGGGCCGCGGGCGACCCGCCGCAGCTCCGCCAGCCCCGCACCGAGCGGCGCCCAGTGATGGATCGTCACGCACGCCATCGCGGCGTCTACCGCGTCGTCGTCGAGGGGAAGCGCCTCCGCGCTCGCGGCGATCGCGGGCGCGGCGCCGGGCGGGCGCTGGCCGCGCATGGTCGCGCTGGGCTCGACGGCGAGGACCCAGCGGTCCTCGGGCTCGTAGGAGCCCCCGCCCGCGCCGACGTTGACGACCGTGGCGGCTGTCGCCGAGCGCCGCGTGGATCCGGGCCGCGATGCGCGGGTCCGCGCGGCGGTGGCGGGCGTACGTCCGCCCGTGCACCTCGTAGTCGACCTTCGGCCGGGACACGCGAGGCGGACCCGCGGGAGCTAGGCGAGCTCGGGCTTCTCGGGCAGGTCCAGCGCGCGCGCTTCGGCGCCGGCCAGCCCCGGGCGCGGGATGCCGCCGCGGGACGGCTCGCGCTCGGTGCGCTCGGTCGGCGCGGGGGTGCCGGGGAGCGCCTCGGGGCTCGGGGGCTCCTCGACGACGTCCGGCCCGAAGACCTCGAGCTCGGAGCGGCCGGCGACGAGCGCCTCGAACTGCTCCTTCTCGATTGTCTCGCGCTTGAGCAGGAGCACGGAGATCGAGTCGAGCAGCGCCCGGTTCTCCTCCAGGATCTGCTTCGCCCTCTGGTGGGCCGACTCGACGATCCGGCGGATCTCCTCGTCGATGTCGCGGGCGATCTCGTCGGAGTAGTCCGGCTCGGACTGGAACTGACGGCCCAGGAAAGGCTGCCCGGTGTCGTGGCCGAAGACGCGCAGGCCGAGCTTGTCGCTCATGCCGAAGCGCATGACCATCTGCTTGGCCGTCGCCGTGACCTTCTCTAGGTCGTTGGAGGCGCCGGTGGTGATCTCCGAGAAGACGATCTCCTCGGCCGCACGCCCGCCGAGCGTCATGGCGATCGAGTCCTGCAGCTCGGCGCGGGTGGTGAGGAACTTGTCCTCGACCGGCATCGAGATCGTGTAGCCGAGCGCCTGCCCGCGGGAGACCACGGAGATCTTGTGCACCGGGTCGGAGTGCTCGAGGTAGTGGCCCACGAGCGCGTGGCCCATCTCGTGATAGGCCGTGATGAGGCGCTCCTTCTCCCCCATCACGCGCGTCTTCTTCTCGGGGCCGGCGATCACGCGCATGATCCCCTCCTCGAGCTCGTTCTGGCCGATCTCGCGCTTGCCCGTGCGAGCGGACAGCAGCGCGGCCTCGTTGACGAGGTTGGCCAGGTCGGCGCCCGTGAAGCCCGGCGTCTGGCCGGCCAGCGTGTCGTGGTCGATCTCCTTGGCCAGCGGCTTGCCGCGGGTGTGGACCTCGAGGATCCTGGCGCGGCCCTTGCGGTCCGGCCGGTCGACGGCGATCTGACGGTCGAATCGGCCAGGACGGAGCAACGCGGGATCCAAGATGTCGGGCCGGTTGGTGGCCGCGATCATGATGATGTTGTCCGTCGAGGTGAAGCCGTCCATCTCGACGAGCAGCTGGTTGAGCGTCTGCTCGCGCTCGTCGTGCCCGCCGCCCATGCCGGCGCCGCGGTGGCGCCCGACGGCGTCGATCTCGTCCATGAAGATGATGCACGGCGAGTTCTGCTTGGCCTGCTCGAAGAGGTCGCGGACGCGGGAGGCGCCGACCCCGACGAACATCTCGACGAAGTCCGAGCCCGAGATGGAGAAGAACGGCACGCCGGCCTCGCCGGCGACCGCGCGCGCCAGCAGCGTCTTGCCGGTGCCGGGAGGCCCGTAGAGCAGCACGCCCTTGGGGATGCGCGCACCGAGCGCCTGGAACTTCTTCGGGTTCTCGAGGAACTCCTTGATCTCGTGGAGCTCCTCGACGGCCTCGTCGGCCCCGGCGACGTCGCGGAAGGTGATCTTGGGCGAGTCGGCCGTCATGCGCTTGGCGCGCGACTTGCCGAACTGCATGACCTTCGAGCCGCCGCCCTGGACCGAGTTCATCAGGAAGATCCACAGCCCGATGAAGAGCAGGAAGGGCAGGATGTAGGTCAGCAGGGACACCCAGCCGTTGGACTCCCGGCCCTTGATGTCGAAGTCCTGCAGTTTGCCGGCGGACTTCGCGGCGAGGAGCTGCTTCTCGAGATCGTCGCCCGAGGCGTCGAGGAAACCCACCTTGTACTTCTTGCCGTCGACGGTCTCGACGCGGATCGTGTTGTCCTTCTGGCGCACGTCGACGTTCTTGACGCGCTTCTGGTTCAGCTGCGCGACGAAGTCGCCGTAGGAGACCTTCTCCTCCTTGGTGCCCGGCGAGATCAGCCGCTGCGCGAAGAAGGCGAGCACCAGCACGATCAGGATCGGGAACGCGGCGCTCTTGAAGAAGCGGCTCATGCCGAGGCGAGCCTAGCAGCGGCCCCTATCCGGCCGAGCCGCCTCAGTGGCCCTTGGCCGCCGCGATTCCCGCATCGCTGAGCGTCGCGACATACGGCAGGTTGCGGTACTTCTCGTCGACGTCCAGCCCGTAGCCGATGACGAAGCGGTCGGGGATCTCGAAGCCCACGTAGCGCGCTTCGAGCTCGACCTTGCGGCGGTCGGGCTTGGTCAGCAGCGCGCAGACCTCGAGCGACGCCGGGTTGCGCGCCCCGAGGTTGCGGAGCAGGTACTGCAGCGTGAGCCCGGAGTCGACGATGTCCTCGACGATCAGGACGTGGCGCCCCTCGAGCGGCGCGTCGAGGTCCTTGAGGATCCGCACGACCCCGCTCGAGTCGGTGGCCGACCCGTAGGACGAGACGGCCATGAAGTCCAGGTCGCAGGGCACCTCGATGCGGCGCATGAGGTCCGCGAGGAAGAAGATCGCGCCCTTCAGGACCCCGACTAGCAGCAGGTCGCGGCCCTCGTAGTCCCGGGTGATCTGCTCCCCCAGCTCCTGCACCCGGCGCCGGAGGGCGTCCGGCTGGACGAGGATCTCGCCGATGGCCTTGTCGCGCATGAGGCGCGGAGGCTACCCGCTCTGCCCCTGGGCACCCCGGGCGGGCAGGGGCGGCGTCGGCACCACCCGCAGGACCCCCTCGCGCACCTCGGCCCGGGCGCCGTCGCCGATGTCGAGCGCCCCCGCGTCGAGGGCGAGGAGCTCGGCGAGCCGGCCCGGCGCGCGCGGGCAGGGACCGCTGGTGGCGTCCTCGGCCAGGCGACGCACGACCAGGCGTGCCAGGGCTCGCGGGAGCGCCGCGAGATGCGCGACGTGGATCGAGGTGCCGCCGGCCAGCGCGGTGTCCACGACGCCGTCGAGCACCTCGGCCTCGTCGCGCAGCGCCTCCGCCGTGAGCAGCACGTTGCGCTCGGCGCGGGCGTCGACCTCGCGGAGCGCCGGGACGAGACCGTGGCGGATCCGGCTGCGGGCGAACGCGCCGGAGTCGTTGCTCGCGTCCTCGCGCCAGGCGAGCCCACGCGCCGTGCACCACTGCGCCGTCTCCTCTCGGGTCACGCCGAGCAGCGGGCGCACCAGTCGGCCGGACCGCGCGGGCATCCCCAGCAGCGCCCGGCGCCCAGGCGACGACGCCAGGCGGTAGAGCACGGTCTCGACCTGGTCGGTGGCGGTATGGCCGGCGGCCAGCAGGGCGCCCCGCTCCGTCGCCAGGCGGGCCCCGGCGGCGTAGCGGACGTCGCGCGCCCACGCCTGCAGGTTGCCCGGGGCCCCGCGCGGCCGCGAGGCGCGCTCCACCCGCAGCTCGACCCCGAGCGCGGCGCAGAGCTGCTCGCAGTGCTGCTCGTCGGCGCTCGAGGCCTCCGCGCGCAGCCCGTAGTTCACGTGGAGGGCGGAGACCTCCGCGCCCAGCTGGCGCGCGACGTCCAGCAGGCACACGGAGTCCCGGCCACCCGAGAGCAGCACGACGACGCTTGCGTCCGGCGGCAGCAGGCCCGTGGCCCGGACGCGCTCGAGCACCCGGCCTCAGGCCTCCGCCCGGGGCACGCCTCAGTGGCCCTTCTCGTAGGGGACGCCGTCCGCCGCCGGCGGCACCGAGCGGCCGACCACGCCCGCGACGGCGATCAGCGTCAGGACGTAGGGCAGCGCCTGCAGCAGCGTCGCCGTGGACTCGTTGAAGGCCGGCAGCCGCTGGGCGAGCGCGCTCGAGACGCCGAACAGCAGCGTCGCCGCGAGCAGGCCACCCGGGCGCCAGCGCCCGAAGATCAGTGCCGCCAGCGCGATGAAACCGCGCCCGGCGCTCATGTTCTGCGTGAACGAGTTCACGAAGCCGATCGAGAGGAACGCCCCGCCGGCCGCGGCGAGCCCCCCCGAGGCGATGACCGCGAGGTAGCGCGTGCGGATGACCGAGATGCCGACGGTCTCCGAGGCGCGCGGGTTCTCCCCCACGGAGCGCAGTCGCAGGCCGAGGCTCGTCTTGAACACGACGACCCAGGTCGCCAGCACCGCGAAGAGGCCGAGCCAGACCATCAGGTTCTGGTTGCCGAGCGCGTCCCCGAAGAACGGCACGGACTTGATCGGCAGGCTGACCCCTGGGATCCCGGGGAGATCGTCCGGGGTCCCCTGGTCGCCGTAGGTGTCGACGTAGAGGTACCCGGTCAGGCCCAGGGCGATGAAGTTCAGGGCGGTGCCCACCACGATCTGGTCGGCGCGCAACGAGACGCAGAAGACCGCGTGCAGCAGCCCGAGCGCGCAGCCCGCCAGCATCCCGATCAGCAGGCCGAGCACCCACGAGCTGGTCTTGTCGGCGCCGAGCGCGGCGAAGAACGCGCCCATCAGGATTCCGCCCTCCAGGCCGATGTTCACCACGCCGGAGCGCTCGGAGACCAGGCCGCCGAGCGCGGCGAACGTCAGCGGGGTCGCGTAGCGGAGCATCGCCGCCGCCAGGGCCCCCCACGACACGACGGTCTCGAGGTTCCCGACGCCGGAGTGCGTGGCGCCGTAGGCCCCGAGCGCGCCGACCGCCGCCGCGACGACCGCGCCGTAGCCGACCCGCCGCTCTCCGGCCCGGACGGCGACGACCCCGAGCCCGGCGGCCACCGCGGCGATGAAGTACGAGGGAACGGCCGAGCGGACCGTGAGCGGCGGGATCGCGAGGAAGAAGGCGAGCATCCCGAGCGCGATGCCGAGGATGCCGATCCAGCGCGCGCGCGAGTCGGTCCGCGGGCCGCGGACCGCGGCCTCGTCGCCGCGCGGGGAGCGCAAGCGGTCCGGGATCGCGGTGCTCATCCCGCCTCGCCCGAACCGGACAGCGCGGTCGGCGCCGGCGTCTCCGGGACGGCGGCCTTCCTCTTGCCGCGCCGCAGCCGGTAGAGGTAGATGACGAGCACGTCGGCCGAGACGAACAGCACGACGAGGCCCTGGATGATCGTCGTGAGGTTGCCGGCCAGCGCGGGCTCGAACACCGCCGGGTCGAGGTTGCGCACCGAGGTGCCCTGCAGCAGGGCACCGAAGAGCAGCGCGGACAGCGCCGTGCCGAAGGCGGTGTTGCGACCGAGCAGCGCCACGGCGATCCCGAGGAACCCGATCTGCGAACCCGAGATGTCGTTGGTGGCGACGCGGAACTGCCAGCCGAGCACGTCGATCGCCCCGGCGAGGCCGGCGAAGGTGCCGCAGGTCGCCATCACCGTCACGTACGTCCGCGCGACGTTGATCCCGCCGTAGGCCGCCGCATCCGGCGAGAACCCGACCGCCCGCGCCTCGTACCCCTTGACGGAGCGGTTCAGCAGCACCCAGAAGACGACCCCGGCGGCGAGCGCGACGAACAGCCCGACGTGCAGGCCCTGCAGCTCGGGATCGCCCCAGAAGACCGGCAGGTGGGTGCTCTGCACGATGTCGTTGGAGATCGGCAGGCTCCGGTCCCGGTCGTTCTGGAGCGGGCCGCCGAGCCCGAACAGGTACACGCCGATCCAGAGCGCGATGTAGTTGAGCATGATCGTCGAGATCACCTCGTTGGCCCCGACGGTGGCGCGCAGCAGCCCCGCGATCCCCGCCCAGGCCGCGCCCGCGAGGGCGGCGAGCACCATGGCCAGCACGATGTGCGGCACGGGCGCCAGCCCGTCGAGCGAGGAGCCGACGTAGACGGCGACGATCGCCCCCACGGAGTACTGGCCCTGCCCGCCGATGTTGAACAGGCCGGCGCGGAACGCAAAGGCGACCGCGAAGCCGACGAGGATCAGCGGCGTGGTCAGGATCAGGGTCTGCTGCAGGTTGATCGCGGACGTCTCGCGGCCGCCGGACCAGGGCAGCAGCCAGCTCAAGCCCGTCCCGTCGTAGAACGCGCGGTAGGTCGACAGCGGGTCCTTGCCCGTGACCAGCACCACGAGGCCGCCGACCAGGAAGGCGAGCAGCGCCGTGAGCACGGGCGTGATGACCCCGCCGCCGCGCACGTACCCCGACAGCCGCCCGGCCAGCGTCGGCCCGGCGCCGGGCGCGGGGGCGGCCGGCGGAGCGGCGGCTGGTCCGTCGGCTGGGCTGCTCATGCGCCGCCGGATCCTCTCAGCTGGGACGGATGCCGGTCGGTGACCGTCTCAGGGGAGGGCGGCGCGGACTTGCTGCAGGGCCGGCCAGGCGGCGCGGAAGGCCGGCCGGAGCGCCGCGTAGCGCTCGACCCACTCGGTCCGCGGCTCGACGACGCGCTCGACCCGCACGCAGGCGGCGGCGGCCTCGGCTGCGGAGCCGAAGACGCCGGCCGCGACGCCTCCGAGCAGCGCACCGCCGAACGCGGCGCCCTCGTCGACGCCGACCACCTCGAGCGGGAGGTCCAGGACCGAGGCGACGATCTCGAGCCACAGCGGCGAGCGAGCACCGCCGCCGCTCACGCGGCCCACCGACGGCCGCCCCGCCAGCTCGCCGACGAGGTCGAGGCCGTCGGCGAGCCCGAAGGCCACGCCCTCGAGCACCGCGCGCGCGAGCGCCCCGCGGTCGTGGCGCAGCCCGAGCCCGATCAAGCCGCCGCGGGCGTCCGCGTCGGCGTGCGGGGTGCGCTCGCCCGCGAGGTACGGCGCGAAGAGCAGCCCCTCCGCGCCCGGCTCCCAGCCCTCGGCCTCGGCGAGCAGCTCGGGGTAGGTCCCGCCGACCGCGTCGCGCAGCCACCGCAGCGACCCGGCCGCGGAGAGCATCACCCCCATCGCGTGCCACGTCCCCGGCACGGTGTGGCAGAACGCGTGGACCCGCGCCTGCGGGTCGGCGGCGTAGGCGTCCTGGGCCGCGAAGACGACCCCGGACGTGCCGAGGACGATCGACGCGGCCCCGCCGGAGCGGACCACGCCGACCCCGAGCGCACCCGCGGCCTGGTCGCCCGCGCCGGCGGCGACGGGGACCTCCCGCCCGCCGGCGACACGGCCCACCTCCCCGCGCGGTCCCACCACCGCCCGGCCGGCGAGCGTCCCGGACTCGAGCGCCTCCGGCAGCCAGCCCTCCTCGACCCCGAGCGCCTCGCACACCTCCCCGCTCCACGTCCGGGCGGCGACGTCGAACAGCAGCGTGCCGCTCGCGTCGGAGACGTCCGTCGCGAGCTCGCCGCCGAGCAGGCGGCGGCGCACGTCGTCCTTCGGGAGCAGGACGTGCCGGATCCGCGCATGCGCCGACGGCTCGTGCTCGCGGAGCCACAGCAGCTTCGGCGCGGTGAAGCCGGCCAGCGCCCGGTTGCCCGTCAGCGCCACGAGGCGCTCGAGCCCGACGCGGGCCTCGATCTCGTCGCACTGCGCCTGCGTGCGCCCGTCGTTCCACAGGATCGCGGGGCGCACGACCTGCTGCTGCGCGTCGAGCGCCACGAGCCCGTGCATCTGCCCGGCGAGGCCGATGCCGTCCGCGCTGCCCGCGTCGAGCTCGGTCAGGACCGCCTGCGCGCCCGCCCACCAGTCGGCCGGGTCCTGCTCGGCCCACCCGGGCCGGGGCGTGGCGAGCGGGTGGCCGCGCTCGGCGACGGCGAGGACCCGGCCGCCCTCGTCGATCGCCACCCCCTTGACCGAGGAGGTGCCGACATCGAGGCCGATCAGGCGGGCCACGCTCGGCTAGGTGGACGCGGCGGGCACGGGCGCGCCCAGCGCGGCGTAGACGATCTCGTAGGCGCGCACCGCGTCCTTCTCCGACTGCGCGGCGCGCAACGCCGGCTCGTCGATGCGGCCGGCGACCGAGTCGATGAAGCGCCACTGCTCGACGGAGCGCTTGACGGCGGCGACCTGATCCTCCGTATACGGGTACAGGTCGAGGCCCAGCCACTCGCCGTTGGCGCCGTAGTCGGCCCGGCGAAGCTCCAGCGCGAGCTCGAGCGTCTCCATGAACGCGGTCGCCCCGACCATGTTGTCGTCGTCGAACGTGCCCCAGCCCGAGTTCGCGTGCTGGTGGCCGAGCAGCCCCTCGGCGTGCAGCAGCGCCGCGTACTCCGGCAGGTGCTCGCCGTTCATGATCAGGTGCTGCCAGTCCATGTTGACCTGGACGTTGTGCACCCCACGGGCGCGGAGCGTGTGGATGACGTGGAGGCACATGCCGATGTTCCGCATGAAGATCTTCATCGCGGGCTCGGAGTTCTTGTGCTCGAGGTAGAGCTTGATCCCGCCCGCCTCGCAGCGCCGCGCGATCGCCTCGACGCCGTCGAGGAAGCGCGCCCAGCACTCGGCGTAGGCGGTCTGGAAGGGGTAGTTGTAGCCCTCGACGCCTGGCCAGAGGATGAAGTTCGCCCCGAGCGAGGCTGCGAAGTCCACCCCGCGGAGCGCCTCGTCGAGCGCGGCGTCGCGTGTCGCGTCGTCCGGTGAGGAGAGGCCGCCCTTGCCGAAGCGGGGGTTCAGGTGCGTGCCCGCGCAGATGCACACGATCGGGTGACCGTCGAGCGCCTCGCGGACCTCGTCGAGGTTCTCCTCCGAGAGCTCCTGGGGGTAGTGGAACTCGTAGCCGTCCACGAGGCCCTCGAGGCCGGCGACCGCACGACGGACCTTCTCCGCGGTCGACTCGGCGCCCGCCTCGGGCTGGTAGCCGACCGGGACGAAGCGGGTGACCATCCCGCTCAGGGCCCAGATGCCCAGGGAGACCTTCAGGTCGGGACGGCTCATGGTGCGACTCCTTGATGGGTTGCGGCGGATGCGTAGAGGGCGGCGATCGTGCGGGCCTGGCGCATGGCGTCCTCGCGCCCGAGGCGCGGCGGGTGCTCCCCGGCGACCGCGCCTTCGAAGTCGTCGAGTTCCAGCGCGTAGGCCCCGAGGGGGCTGGGGCACTCGTGCTCGGTCAGGACGCCGTCGGCGTTCGTGACCGCGACGACCGGGCGGCGCCCGTGCCAGGGGTCGTCGAGACGGAGTCGGCCACGGGTACCGGTCGCCACGAGCTCGTGGTGCTTGACCGCGGCGAACGAGCAGGTGAACGTCGCGACGACGTCCTGCGGGAAGCGCACGACCGCCGAGAAGCCGGCGTCGACGCCGTCGCCGCCGTCCACGCGCTCGCCGGCGACGCGCACGGCCTCCCCCCCGGCCAGCGTCCGGCAGCCCGACAGGCAGTAGCAGCCGAGGTCCATGAGGGCCCCGCCCTCCAGCGCGGTCTGCCAGCGGACGTCGCCGGGGTCCTCGAGCGGGAACGAGAAGTGGGCGTGGAGCGAACGCAGATCGCCGATGGCCCCCTCCTCGATCAGCGCGCGGGCCCGCAGCGCCTGCGGGTGGTGGCGCCACATGAACGCCTCGGCGAGGACGAGCCCGCGGGCCTCGGCGACCTCGAAGCAGGCCTCGACCTCCTCGGGGTGGCGAGAGAACGGCTTCTCCACGAGGACGTGCTTGCCGGCCTCGAGTGCCTTGCGGGCCCACTCCGCGTGCATGCCGTTCGGCAGCCCGATGTAGACCGCGTCGACTTCGGCGTCGCCGAGCAGCTCCTCGTAGGAGCCGTGGGCCCGCTGGAGCCCCTTCCGAGCGGCGTAGGCCTCGGCCCGGTCGCGGTCGCGCGAGCCCACGGCGACCCACCGCGCCTGCTTGGCGGGATCCGCCCCGAGCAGCGCGTCGTTGATGCGCGCGGTGGAGAGCAACCCCCAGCGCAGGACGGGGGCGCTCACCCGAAGGTGCCTTCGCTCATCGGGCGGAACGTCGTGGTGAGCATCCGCATCGTTCGGGGGCGCGTGAGCGCGAACAGGACGACCTCCGCCACGTCCTCCGGGGTCATCATCGCCTCGACGGTGGGATCCCCGGGGGTGCGGCCGGTGCCCATCGCGAACGCCGTGTTCACGCCGCCCGGGGCGATCGCGGTCGCCCGCACGCCGTGCTCGCGCAGCTCGTGGTCGAGCGCCCAGGTGAAGCCGACCTGGCCGAACTTCGAGGCGTTGTAGACCGCCTCGCCGGGGAAGGCCCGGATCCCCGCGACCGAGGCCAGCGAGATGAAGTCTCCGTTGGCCGAGGCCTTCAGGTGCTCCAGGGTCGCCGCCGCCGTGTAGAGCGTCCCCTTCAGGTTCGTGTCGATCATCTCGTCGAGCTGCTCCGGCGCGAGCTCGGTGAACGGGCCGTACATCCCGACCCCCGCGTTGGCGACCACGATGTCGAGGCCACCGAAGCGCGCCACCGCCTGCGCCGCGGCGTCCTCGACGGCGGCGCGGTCGCGGACGTCCACCGCGAGCGCGAGCGCCCCGTCGAGCCCGAGGTCGTCGCCGCGGCGCGACAGCACCGCTACGTGCACGCCGGCGGCGTGCAGGGCCCGGGAGACGGCAGCGCCGACCCCCGAGCTCGCACCCGTCACCAGCGCCACGCGTCCTGAGAGATCGTCCACGGCTCAGCCCCGCCCGGCGTTCTCGCGCCCGCGGCGCGAGACGGAGTCGACGGTCACGGCGAGCAGCAGGACCAGCCCGGTGATGACGAACTTCGTGCCCGACGACAGCCCCAGCAGCCCGAGGCCGTTGTCGATCGAGGCGATGACCAGCGCGCCGAGGACCGCGGACATGATGTGCCCGCGCCCGCCGAACAGCGAGGTCCCGCCGATGACCGCGGCGGCGATCGAGTACAGCAGGATCGTGCCGCCGCCCGCCCCGGTGTCCACCGAGGACAGCCGCGACGCGAGCACCACGCCGCCGAACGCCGCCATCATCGAGCAGATGGCGAAGCAGGCGATGCGGATGCGGTCCACGTCGATGCCGGCGCGGCGTGCCGCCTCGGCGTTGCCGCCGACCGCGTAGACGTGGCGGCCGAACGTCGTGCGCGTCAGCACGTAGGTCAGGACCCCGAACAGCACGGTGAGCACCAGCAGGATGTACGGCACGCCGCGGTCCTGGTTGGCGACGTAGACCACCACGGAGGCGACGACCGCGAGGGCCACGACACGCACGACCACCAGCGCGACGGGCTCGGCCGGCAGTCCCGTCCGCCGGCGCTGGGCGCGCGTGTACAGCTGCTGTCCCGCGGAGCCGACCACCACCGCCGCGACGATGATCCACGCGGTGGCCTCGGAGATGAACCCGTTGGCCAGGTTGACGATCAGCGTCGACTGGATGACGACGGTCCCGCGGGAGCCGATCAGGAGCAGCACGGCGCCGTTCCAGGCCAGGTAGCCCGCGAGGGTCACGACGAACGACGGGATGCCGACCTTCGTGATGATGATCCCGTGCAGGGTGCCGATAGCGGCGCCGGCGGCCAGCGCGACCGCCACCGCGGGGACGCCGGCGAGGCCGAAGTTCCCGTCGGGGAGCACGAGCAGGGCGGCGATGACGCCGCCGACGCCGGACACGTAGCCGACGGACAGGTCGATCTCGCCGAGCAGCAGGACGAAGACGATGCCCATGGCGATCG
Organism: Solirubrobacterales bacterium; assembly: GCA_038207985.1. Classification (GTDB taxonomy): domain Bacteria; phylum Actinomycetota; class Thermoleophilia; order Solirubrobacterales; family Solirubrobacteraceae; genus Paraconexibacter. Next base: position 219 of record JBBQZE010000027.1, on the reverse strand, counting down.
TGGTGATCGCCGCCGCCTGGACGACGAGGTTCACGAAGTTCCCGGCGGTCAGGAAGTTCGAGTTCTGCGTCTGGAAGATGATCGCGATGACGACCAGGCCGACGACGATCGGCAGCGAGCCCAGGTCGCCGGCGCGCACGCCGGTCCACCAGGAACGGGCCACGGAGCTCAGCGATTCGCCCTCCGGCCGGGCGACGTCTGCGGGGGGCGGGGACGGAG
>JBBQZE010000026.1:0-18535 GCA_038207985.1 Solirubrobacterales bacterium | reverse complement strand
CCGGCTGCCGCGCGCGGCGCAGCACCTCGAGCTCACGAGCGACGCGAGCTGCTACCTCACGTTCGTCGGGTACGCCACGGTGACGTAGGGTCGGCCGATGCCCAAGGACCCGTCGGCCCGCTGGCGCGTGCGCGAGGGCGTGCGCTTCTCCCTCGCCCGCGTCGACACGCGCTCGATCGGCGGCGCGCCCGGGGACAAGACGCGCACGCAACGCGCGAGCGACACGCTGCGCGCCAAGCTCGTCGAGCAGCAGGCGCGCTTGTACGCCGAGCATGAGCAGTCGCTGCTGGTCGTGCTGCAGGCGATGGACACCGGCGGCAAGGACGGGACGATCCGCAACGTCTTCGCGGGCGTGAACCCGCAGGGCGTCGAGGTCACCTCGTTCAAGCGGCCGACCGAGGAGGAGCTCGCCCACGACTTCCTCTGGCGCGTCCACGCCGCGACACCGGCGCGCGGCCACATCGGGGTGTTCAACCGGTCGCACTACGAGGACGTGCTGGTCGCCCGGGTCCACTCCCTCGTCCCGCCCCGCATCGTCAAGGCCCGCTACGAGCACATCCGCGCGTGGGAGGCGAGCCTCGCCGACGCCGGTACGCGCGTGGTCAAGCTGATGCTGCACATCTCGCGTGACGCGCAGCGCGAGCGCCTGCAGTCGCGCCTCGACGACCCCGCCAAGCACTGGAAGTTCGAGACCGGCGACCTCGCCGAGCGCGAGCTGTGGCCGGACTACATGCGCGCCTTCCAGGCCGCGCTCACGCACACGACGACCGCGCGGGCGCCCTGGCACGTCATCCCGGCCGACCGCAAGTGGTACCGCGACTGGGCGGTGCTCACCATCCTCACGCAGGCGCTCGACGAGATGGACCCGGAGTACCCGCCCGGCCCGGAGGACCTGGCGGACGTCGTCATCCCGGAGTGAGCGCGCTCAGGTCTTCGCGGGCGCGGGCGCCTTGCGCTCCGCGATGGTCTCGAGCAGGCGGGTGATGTGCTCGAGGACCGTGACCCCTGCCGCGATCTGCTCCGCGCCGAGATCGGCGAACTGCTCGTCCCACAGCGCGCGGAACTTCGTGCGTCGCTCCTCGGTCAGCCGACGCCCCTCGGGGGTGATGGCCGCGACGACGACGCGCCGGTCGGCCGGGTCGCGCTCGCGGCGGATGAAGTCCCGCCCTTCGAGGAGGTCGAGCATCTGCGACATCGTCGCGGGCGACAGGCCCGCGGCCGTGGCCAGGCGCCCCGCCGGCAGGCGGCCAGCGTCGAGCAGGCACGACAGCATGCGGTAGTGCGACAGCGACAGCTCGTCCGGGCGCTGGCCTTCGCGGCCGCGGAGCCGGCGTTCGGCGCCGAGCATCTCGGTGAACGCGACGCGCAGCTCTTCGCGGGCCTCGTCGCTCATGCCGCGATCTCCACCCGTTCGGCGGCTACCTCGTCATGGACCAGGGCCATGCGCGCCTCGTCGGCGCGACCCGCCCGACGCGCCTGGCGCTCCACGCGGATCAGCACGACGGCGGGGATCGCGGCGACGAGCGTCACGCCGAGCGCCCACACGTACGTCGAGCCGAAGGCGTCGGCCGCCGCGACGGGGGTGCGCGCACCGTCGAGGTTGTTGGCGAGCACGACGGACAGGATCGCCGTGCCCACGGAGCCGCCGACGCGCTGGAACACCGTCAGCTGCGGGGTCGCGTTGGCGATCTGCTCGGGCTCGAGCGCCGCGTAGGCAGCGGTCATCGACGGCATGATCGACATGCCGATCCCGAAGCCGCGGAGCACGAGGAACGCGGAGAGCAGGACGTAGGCGTCGTCGGGGCCGATGAACACGAACGGGATCGTCGAGACGGCGAGGATGGCGATGCCGACGATCGCGACCGGGCCGCCGCCGAAACGGTCGCTGAGGCGGCCGGAGAGCGCCATCGCCGCGGCCGCGCCGATTCCCTGGGGCGCCAGCAGCAGGCCGGTGTGCAGCGCGTCCTCGCCCCGCACGAGCTGGTAGTAGAGCGGCACGATCAACATGGCGCCGAAGAGCGCGCCGCCGAGACTGAACGTGGTGACCGCGGCCGCCGAGAACGCGCGGTTGGAGAACAGGCGCACGTCGAGCAGCGGGTTGGCGACGCGGAGCGCGTGGGCCACGAACGTCGCGATGAGCGCCACGCCGAGGACGAGCGGGAGCCAGACCTGGGTGGCGGTGAGGCTGCCCTGCTGGCCGAACTCGGCCAGACCGTAGACGAAGAGCGGCAGGCCGCTGGCGAGCATCGCGAGGCCGGAGACGTCGAGCGGGCCGGCGGCCGCGCGGTCGCCCGTGGACTGCGGCAGCCGCTTGAGGCCGAGCGCCACGGCGACGACACCGAGCGGCACGTTGATGAGGAAGATCCACTGCCAGCCGAAGGAGTCGAGCAGCCAGCCGCCCAGCACCGGGCCGAGCACGGGGGCGAGGACGATCGGGACGCCGATGATCGACATGACGCGACCCATGTTCTTCGGCCCGGCGGCACGCGCGAGCATCATCTGGCCGACCGGAAGGGTCATGCCGCCGCCGATGCCCTGCAGCACGCGGAAGGCGACGAGCGACTCCACGTTCCACGCGGCCGCGCACAGCGCGGAGCCGGCCGTGAAGGCGACCAGGGCGCTGAGGTAGACGCGGCGCGGGCCGTAGGCCGTCGCCAGCCAGCCGGTCACGGGGATGACCGCGGCGAGCGCGAGGAGATAGCCCGTGGCCACCCACTGGACGTCCTGCAGCGGGGCGTGGAGGTCGCGGGCCAGCGTGTCGAGCGCGACGTTGACGATCGTCGTGTCGAGCACGGACATGATCGCGCCGAGGACGACGACGAGGCCGAGCGAGCGGACGGCGGGGGACAGGGACGAACCAGGAGCAGTCATGAGGTACCGAAAGGTTAGGTGCCTCAGGGAATGTTGTCAAGCTCCCTGTCGATCTGTGCCCCGACTCACACCGTGACGCCCTCCACCCCGGCGCCCGGTGCCGCGGTGGTGCGCCCGCGGATCAGGTCGGCGGTCCGTTCGGCCAGCGCGATGGTCGGCGCGTTCGTGTTCCCCCGCGGCACGCTCGGGAAGACCGACGCGTCGACGACGCGCAGGCCTTCCACGCCGTGCACGCGGCACTCCGGGTCCACGACGGCCATCGGGTCGGTGCCCATCTTGCAGGTGCCGACCGGGTGGTAGATCGTCTGCATCGTCCGCCGCACGAAGGCCTCGACGTCTTCGTCCGTCGTGCTCTCCGGGACCATGTGGCCCTCGGCGACGAAGCTCGCCAGCGGCTCGGTGGCGACGATCTCCATCGCCTTCTGGACCCCGGCGACGAGCGCGCGGACGTCCTCGGCGTCGTCGAGGTAGTTGTGGATGATCAGCGGCTTGGTCGTCGGGTCGGGCGAGACCACCGCGACCTGCCCTCGCGACGCCGGGCGCAGCACGCAGGTCGACAGGGTGAAGCCGTGCGCGGGCGGCGGCACGAGGCCCTCCTGCTCGAACATCGCGGGCACCATGTGGAACTGGACGTCGGGCTCCTGGAGATCGTCCCGGGTCCGCCAGAACCCGCCCGACTCGCCGACGTTCGACGTCAGCGGGCCCTGCCCCTCCCCGGCCCAGGCCGCGAGGTTGTCGTCGTTGAGGGCGTCCTTCAGGGAGTCCTCGGTGTTGATGACCCAGGTGCCGCCGGCGGTCGGGTGGTCGGAGAGGTTCAGCCCCATGCCGGGGACCTCGGCGACGAGCGGGATCTGCAGCAGCTCGAGCTCCTCCCCGCGCCCGAGCCCGGACAGCGTCAGCAGGTGCGGCGAGTTGTAGGTGCCCGAGCAGACGATGACCTCCCGGTCGGCGCGGAACTCCATGAGCTCGGAGAGCCGCAGCGCCTCGACGCCGACGGCCCGTGTGCCCTCGAAGAGCACCTTCGTCGCGTGCAGGTGCGTCTCCACGGTGAGGTTCTCCCGGTCCATGACCGGGTGGAGGTAGCCCACGGCGGTGGAGTGCCGCTTCCCGTCGCGCTGGGTCACCTGGTAGAAGCCGACGCCGTCCTGGCGCTCGGCGTTGAAGTCGGGGTTGAGCGGCAGGCCCGTGGCCTCCGCGGCCTCGACGAAGGCCTCCGCGGTCACCGAGCGCGCGCGAGCGTCCGAGACGGCCAGCGGGCCCCCGACACCGTGGAAGGCGTCCTCCCCGCGCTCGTTGTCCTCCGCCTTCTTGAAGTAGGGCAGGATCGCCTCGGAGGTCCAGCCCTCGCAGCCCTCCGCGGCCCACTCGTCCCAGTCGGCGCGGGCGCCGCGGATGTAGATCATCGCGTTGATCGACGAGGAGCCCCCGAGCGTCTTGCCGCGCGGGATGTAGATGCGGCGCCCGTCGGCGCCCGGCTCGAAGCCCGTCGTGTAGTCCCAGTCGTTCTGGGAGCGGAACAGCGCCGCCATCGCCGCGGGGATGTGGATGAAGTCCGCGGTGTCGGGTGGCCCCGCCTCGATCAGCAGGACGGTGACGTCCGGGTCCTCGCTCAACCGGTTGGCCAGCACGCAGCCCGCGGAGCCGGCGCCGACGATGACGTAGTCGTAGGAGGACATGCGGCCACTCTCCTCGCCCGCTCGACGCGGCGTCAAGTGCGCTTGGCGCCCAGGCGCACCGGCAGGGTCTTCAGTTGGTTGGCGAACGGGTTGACGACGTGGAGCGCCTCGCCCGCGACCTCCATGTCGGGGTAGCGCGCGAGCGTCTCCTCGAAGAGCACCTTCAGCTCCAGGCGGGCGAGCGCCGTGCCGAGGCAGAAGTGCCGCCCGCCGGCGCCGAACGCCTGGTGCTCGGGGTGGCGGTGGATGTCGAAGCGGTCCGGGTCCTCGTAGCGGGTCTCGTCGCGGTTGGAGGACGGGTACCAGAGGACGACCTTCTCGCCTTCACGGACCGTCACGCCGCCGATCTCGACGTCGCGGGTGGCGACGCGCGCGAAGTGCGCGAAGGCCGGGAACATCCGCAGCGACTCCTCGACCATCCAGGGGATCAGCGAGGGGTCCGCGACGACCTCGTCGAGCTGCGGGCGATCCTCGAGCAGCGCTTGCATGCCGGAGCAGTACGTCGCCTTCGTCGAGTCGTTGCCCGCCGCCATCAGCAGGAAGAACCCCATGACGATCTCGTGCTCCTCGAGGCCCTGGCCGTCGAGCTCGGCGTGGACGAGCACGCTCGTGAGGTCCTCCGTCGGCTGCTCGCGGCGGGCGGCGATCAGCTCGCCGCAGCGGCGGAAGATCTCCGGCACCTCACGCTCCATCACCGAGGCGGCGCCGTCCGGCGTGATGTCCGGGTCGCCGGCGCCGAGCGTCGTGGCCATCAGTCGCGCCCAGACGGCGTCGTCCTCCGGGGCGATGCCCATGAACGAGCCGATGACGCGGGAGACCACGGGCTGCGCGACGTCGATCACGAGGTCGCAGGTCTCGCGCCCGTCGAGGCCGTCGAGCACCCCGCGGGCGATCGCCCGGATCGCCGGCTCGTGCTCGGCGATGCGCTTCGGGGTGAAGCCGCGCTGGAAGAGCGTCTTGAGCCGGTCGTGCTTCGGCGGGTCCATCCCGATGAACATCGCCTGCTGCATCTCGAGCGGCAGGATCGAGAGCGCCGCCGTGAAGCCGCCGCGCTCGGAGGACCACGTCTGCCAGTCCCGCGAGATGTCGTACACGTCGTCCGCGCGGACGATCGACCAGAAGCCCGTGTCCTCGGGGAACTGGGTGATGCCGGAGGACCAATGGACCGGGCACCGACTGCGCATCTCGGCGAACAGCGCGTGCGGCGGTCCGTCCTGCCAGAGCTTGGAATCCGCCACGCGGATGCCGTCGAGGGGGTCGGTGCGCTCGTCCGTGGTGGTCACGCGGAGGAGCGTAGTTGACAGCGTGTCAAGTCGGCAAGCGCTCCGTGACCGACGTCACCGAAGCGAACTGACCGGTGTTGATGTCGCTCCTACGACCACAACACGGGTCGGAACGATTGGGCGGGAGCGTCAGAGGATGGCGCCAGGGCTGTATGCCGCGGCATCGGGGTGCTCCGTCACGAGCGTGGCGACGCGGGCGGCGACGGCCGCGACCTGGGCCGTCGCGGCGCCGGTGAACGCCAGCGGGTCGTCGAGCAGGCCGTCGAGCGCGCCCGCCGGCAGGCCGAGGCGCGGGTCGGCCCCGAGGCGCGCGAGCAGGTCGTTGCCGGCCTGCCCCTCCTCGCGCATCGCCAGCGCGACGGCGACCGCGTGCTCCTTGACCACCTCGTGCGCGGTCTCCCGGCCCACGCCCGCCCGCACCGCGCGCATCAGGACCGAGGTCGTGGCGAGGAAGGGCAGGTAGCGATCCAGCTCGCGGGCGATGACCGCGGGGTAGGCGCCGAGCTCGTCGAGGACGGTCAGCGTCGTCTCGAGCAGGCCGTCGAGCGCGAAGAACGCGTCGGGGAGCGCGACGCGGCGGACCACGGAGTCGGACACGTCGCCCTCGTTCCATTGCCCGCCGGAGAGCTCGGCGACCATCGACAGGTGACCGCGCAGCACCACGGTCAGGCCGTTGATGCGCTCGGCCGAGCGCGAGTTCATCTTGTGCGGCATCGCCGACGACCCGACCTGGCCGGGCTGGAAGCCCTCCGTGGCGAGCTCGTGGCCGGCCATCAAGCGCAGCGTCGTCGCGAGCGACGACGGCGCAGCGGCGAGCTGGACGAGCGCGGCAACGACGTCGAGATCGAGGGAACGGGGGTAGACCTGGCCGACGCTGGTGAGCGTGGCGGAGAACCCGAGGTGGGCCGCGACGCGGGACTCGAGGTCCGCGAGCTTCCCGGCGTCGCCCCCGAGCAGGCCGAGCATGTCCTGGGCCGTCCCCACGGGGCCCTTGATGCCCCGCAGCGGGTAACGCACCCGCAGCTCCTCCAGCCGCTCGTGGGCCACCAGCAGCTCGTCGGCGGCCGAGGCGAAGCGCTTGCCGACCGTCGTGGCCTGCGCTGCGACGTTGTGGCTGCGGCCCGTGACGACCAGCTCCGCGTGCTCGGCCGCGAGCCGTGCCAGCCGCGCGAGGACGGCGACGGAGCGGTCGCGGACGTGCTCCAGCGACAGGCGCACCTGCAGCTGCTCGACGTTCTCGGTCAGGTCGCGGCTGGTCAGGCCCTTGTGGACCTGTTCGTGCCCCGCCAGGGCGTTGAACTCCTCGATGCGGGCCTTGACGTCGTGGCGCGTGACCCGCTCGCGCGCGGCGATCGACGTCAGGTCGACCTGGTCCAGGACGCGCTCGTAGTCCTCGACGGCACCCGCCGGGACCTCGACCCCCAGCTCCGCCTGGGCGCGCAGCACGGCGAGCCAGAGCTGTCGCTCGAGCACCACCTTGTTCTCCGGCGACCACTGCGCGACGAGCTCGGGGCTCGCGTACCGCGCGGCGAGGACGTTCGGGATCACGCCGGAGAGGCTACGCCCGGCCCGCGCCGAACGGGTCGGCCGCCGGCGGCAGGAAGCCACCGAGCGGTTCCTCGGTCAAGCCCTTCTCGCGCCGCAGGTCGAAGAAGAGCAGCGTGCCGCCCAGCGCGGAGATCGACAACGCGATGCTCTGGCCGATCGTCTGCACGAGCACGTACCAGGCGCCGCCGTCGCTGAGCAGCCGCACGATCGCGCCGAGCACGCCGGCGATCACGTAGCCGACCACCGACGCGGTGATCGACAGCAGCACCACCGTCCCGAAGACGCGCCACCAGGAGCCTTCGACCAGGTCGCCGCTCGCGGACAGCGCCGCGGTGCCCCGATGGCCGTCGACCACGACCGCCTGCGCCGCGAGGTACCAGCGGATCGCGAGGTAGACGCCCGGGACGATGAGCAGCACGAAGCCGAGGGCGATGCCGAGCGCGGCGATCAAGACGACCGGGAGGACGACCGGCAGCAGCGCGAGGGCTTGGCGCAGGATCCCGGTGATGCTCGGCAGGACACCCTCGGCGAGCCCCTGGACGGCGCGCACGTGGAGCGCCGTCACGAGCGTCGGGATCACCAGCGAGGAGAGCCCGACCGACAGGAGCTGGACACCCGGTGACGCCTTCGCGTCCAGGCCGTCGGCGAACTGATGGCCGAGGATGCCGTCGACGACGATCACGACCGGCGCCACGACGATCAGGGTCGCGACGAAGAAGACGGGCGCGTAGGCGAAGAACAGGCGCAGCGCGTCGGCGATGATCGCGCCGGCGTCGCGGCGGCGCTCGAGGTCGAGCTTCACCCGCCGGCGCCGAGGATCCGCAGCGCGAGGTGCCCGGCGTTCTTCGGGTTGTCCAACCCGACGGCGGCGACGGGGACCCCCGGCGGCATCTGCAGCACCGAGAGGATCGCGTCGAGGCCACCCGCGGCGGTCAGCGAGCTCGTCAGCGGCACGCCGATCACCGGCAGGTCGGTGTGCGCGGCGGCCACGCCCGGCAGCGCGGCGGACAGCCCGGCCCCGGCGATGAGGACCCGGAGGCCGCGCATCCGTGCGTTCGTGCAGTAGTCCGCCACCACGGCCGCCTCGCGGTGGGCGGACATCACGCGCATCTCGCAGCGGACGCCTCCGGCCTCGAGGACGTCGGCGGCCTTCTGCATCGTGTCCCAGTCGGACTTCGAGCCCATGATGATCCCGACGCGCGGTGCGTCGGCGTCGGTCTCGTCGAGCGCCACCTCCACCTGCTCCTCGGCGAGGGTCAGCGGCTCCGGGCTGGCCTCGTGGTCGCCGTCGTCCAGCACGGGCACCACGACCTCCCCACGCTCGTCCTCGGCTTCCAGCTCGGTCATGTGCGCTCCACGGCCCGCTGCGCGATGTCGGTCCGCAGCTGGCGCCCTTCGAAGGTGATCAGGTCGGCGGCAGCATAGGCGGCGTCGCGGGCGGCCCGCGCGCTCGGCCCTCGCGCGGTCACGTTGAGCACCCGGCCGCCGGCGGTGACCAGGTGCCCGTCGGCGTCGCGCGCCGTCCCGGCGTGCGTGAGCTCGACGCCTTCGCCGAGCTCGCCGACGGTGATCACATCCCCGGACGCCGAGCGCTCCGGGTAGCCCGCACCGGCGAGCACGAGCGTGACCGCCCAGTCGTCGGAGAAGGCGAGGGGGCCCACGCCGGCCAGACCGCCGGGGACCGTGGCGCGGAGCAGGAGGTCTGCGAGGTCGTCCTGGAGGCGCGGCAGGACCGCCTGGGTCTCGGGGTCGCCGAAGCGCGCGTTGTACTCGATGACCTTCGGGCCGTCGGCCGTCAGCATCAGCCCGGCGTAGAGCACGCCGTGGAACGGGGTCCCCCGGCGCGCGAGCTCGTCCAGGACGGGCTGATGGACGAGCGCCGCGAGCGCGACCGGGTCTTGGGCGCCCTCCACGGGGACGGGCGAGTAGGAGCCCATGCCGCCCGTGTTCGGCCCGGCGTCGGCGTCGAAGATCCGCTTGTAGTCCTGCGCGGGGGCGAGCGGCACCGCGCGCTCCCCGTCGCAGAGCGCCAGCAGCGAGAGCTCCTCCCCCTCCAGGAACTCCTCGACCACCACGTCACCCGCGCCGTGGCGCCGCTCGACCAGGAACGCCGTGAGCGCCGCACGGGCCTCGGCCTCGTCGGCGGGGAGCACGACCCCCTTGCCCGCTGCGAGCCCGTCGAACTTCAGCACCGCCGGGTAGCGGCCGCCGATCGCCGCGAGGCCGTCCTCGACGGTCGCGACGACCTCGTAGGCCCCGGTGGGCACGCCCGCCGCGGCCATGACCTCCTTGGCGAACGCCTTGGAGCCCTCCAGCCGCGCGGCGGCCGCGCTCGGCCCGAAGGCCGGGATCCCCGCAGCCTGGAGGAGGTCGACCAGGCCGCCGACCAGCGGCCCCTCGGGGCCCACGACCACCAGGTCCACCGCCCGCTGGCGCGCGGCCCACACCAGCCCCTCGAGGTCGGTGACGGTGATGTCCAGCACCCGCGCGTCGGCGGCGATGCCGGGGTTGCCGGGCGCGCAGAGCAGCTCCGGCGCCTGGGGCGAGCGCGCGAGGGCCCGGACGATGGCGTGCTCCCGGCCGCCACCGCCCACCACGAGGATCCGCACCTACAAGGACGCGATGAAGTCGTCGATCGGGATGGCGGCCAGCGTCTCGTAGCGCGACGTGCCGCGCGACGAGAGCTCCAGCGACACGCGGGCCATCGTGTGCTCGTCGGGCGCCTCGACGATGTTGATGAAGTCGAAGCGGCCGAGCGTCGACCACTGCGCCTTGACGGTCGCCCCGAGCTGCTCGATCTCCTTGTTGACCTCGCGGATGCGCTGCGGGTTGTTCTTGACGGTCTGCACGCCCTCGGGCGTCAGCGTCGTGAGCATGATGTAGGTGGGCATGGGGTCCTTCTACCATCATCCGGCCATGCGCCCGCCCGCCCTGGTCACCCTCGTGGCGGTCGCGACCGTCGTGGGCGCCGCGCCGGGCGCGGCGACCGCCTCCGCCGCCGAGGTCCGGGTGGACCGTGCCTGCTACGCCGACCCGGGCGATCGGCGCGACGCCGTGCGCCTGACCGGCACGGGCTTCACCCCCGGGGCGACCTACCAGGTGACCCTCGACGGCAAGCCACTTGCCGGCGGCACGGGCCGTACGGACGCCGCGGGCGCGATGTCCGGGAGCTTCGTCGCGCCGCGGGTGGCCTCCGCGTCGCGGTCGGCCCGACTGCACACCTTCCGGCTCGGGGTGGAGGAGGGCGTCAACGCCCCGGAGACGACGTTCACCGTCTCGCGCCTGCTCGCCTCCTTCGCGCCGGCGACGGGTACCTTGCGGACGCTCGTCGTGCGCTTCTCCGTCTTCGGCTTCGGCCTGCAAGCGCCGGCCCGGCCGCTGGTGTACCTGCACTACGTCCGCCCCGGGGGCGCGCTCCAGCGGACCGTGCGCCTGGGCCGCGCCTCGGCGCCGTGCGGCGGGCTGCGCTCGGCTCGGCGCCGGCTGTTTGACTTCGGCGCGCGGCGCGGGCTGTGGCGGCTGCAGTTCGATACCCGCAGCCGCTACGACCGCGGCAGCGCCCGCTCCTCGTTCCTCTTCTACGCCGTCGGTGCGCGCGTGCGCTAGGCCGCTGCCGGCACGCCGGCCTTCGCGAGGACCAGCTCGTCGCCGGCCGCGTCGACGCGGACCGTGTCGCCCGCCGCGTGCTCGCCCTGCAGGATCGCGAGCGCCAGCGGGTCGATGAGCCGCTTCTGGATGACCCGCTTGAGCGGCCGCGCCCCGTAGACCGGGTCGTAGCCCAGCGTGCCCAGCAGCTCCCGGGCGGCGGGGGTGAGCTCGACCTCGATGCCGCGGGCACGCACCCGCTCGACGAGGTGGGCGACCTGCAGCTCGACGATCGCCCCGATGTGCTCGCGGTCCAGCGCGTGGAAGGCGACGATGTCGTCGAGCCGGTTGATGAACTCCGGCTTGAACGTCCCCTCGACGTCCTGGGTGTTCGAGGTCATCACGAGCACGACGTTCTTGAAGTCCACCGTGCGGCCCTGGCCGTCGGTCAGCCGGCCGTCGTCCATGACCTGGAGCAGCGTGTTGAAGACGTCGGGGTGGGCCTTCTCGATCTCGTCGAGGAGCAGCACGGCGTACGGGCGCCGCCGGACGGCCTCGGTGAGCTGGCCGCCCTCCTCGTAGCCCACGTATCCGGGAGGCGCACCGACCAGCCGGGACACGGAGTGCTTCTCCATGTACTCCGACATGTCGAGGCGGATCATCGCGTCCTGCGAGTCGAACATGAACTCGGCCAGCGCGCGGGCGAGCTCCGTCTTGCCCACGCCCGTCGGGCCGAGGAAGAGGAACGAGCCGATCGGCCGGTCGGGGTCCTGAAGGCCGGCGCGGGAGCGGCGCAGGGCGGCGCTCACGGCGGCGACGGCCTCCTCCTGGCCCACGACGCGCTCGTGCAGGCGCTCTTCCATGTGGACGAGCTTCTCCGTCTCCCCTTCGAGCAGGCGCGAGACGGGGATGCCCGTCCAGCGGCCCACGACCTGGGCGATGTCCTCGGCGTCGACGGTGTCCTTGAGGAACCGCGTCGTGCGGTCGTCGCCCTCCGAGGCCTCGGCCTCGGCGAGGGCGCGCTCCAGCGTCGGGATCTCCGAGTGGCGCAGCTCCGCGGCGCGCGTCAGGTCGCCGGCGCGCTCGGCGCGCGCGTACTCCTGCCGCGCCTCCTCGAGCTGGGTGCGCAGGTCCGAGGTGCCCTGGATGGCCTGCTTCTCCTCCTGCCACTCGGCGACCATCGCGTTGTACTGCTCCTCGAGCTCGGCCAGCTCGCGCTCGAGCGCCGCGAGCCGCGCCTTGGAGGCGGCGTCCTTCTCCTGCCGCAGCGACGTCTGCTCGATCTGCAGCTGGAGGACGCGGCGCTGGACCTCGTCGATCTCCGTCGGCTGGGAGTCGTTCTCCACCTGAAGGCCGGCGGCGGCCTCGTCGACGAGGTCGATCGCCTTGTCGGGCAGGAAGCGGTCGGCGATGTACCGGTCGGACAGCGTCGCGGCGGCGATGAGCGCGGCGTCCTGGATCGTGACGTCGTGGTGGGTCTCGTAGCGCTCCCGCAGGCCACGCAGGATCGCGATCGTGTCCTCGACGGAGGGCTCGGCGACCTGCACGGGCTGGAAGCGACGCTCGAGCGCGGCGTCCTTCTCGATGCGGCGGTACTCGTTCAGGGTCGTGGCGCCGACGGCGCGCAGCTCGCCGCGGGCCAGCATCGGCTTGAGCAGGTTCGCGGCGTCGACGGCGCCCTCCGCCGCACCCGCGCCGACGATGGTGTGCAGCTCGTCGAGGAACAGGATGATGCGCCCGTCCGCGTCGGAGACCTCCTTGAGGACCGCCTTCAGGCGCTCCTCGAACTCGCCGCGGAACTTCGCACCCGCGACCAGGGCACCCATGTCGAGCGTGATCACCCGGCGGTCCTTGAGGCCGTCGGGGACGTCGCCCGCGACGATGCGCTGGGCCAGGCCCTCGGCGATCGCGGTCTTGCCCACGCCGGGCTCGCCGATCAGGACCGGGTTGTTCTTCGTGCGCCGCGAGAGCACCTGGATGACCCGCCGGATCTCGTCGTCGCGACCGATCACCGGGTCGAGGCGGCCCTCCTCCGCGCGGGAGGTGAGGTCGATGCCGAACTTCTCGAGCGCCTCCCTCGTGTTCTCCGGGTCGGCGTCGGTCACGCGGTGCGAGCCGCGGATCGCCTGCACGGCCTCCAGCAGCGCCTCGCGGCGGGCGCCGGACTCGCGCAGCGCGTCGCCGGCGCGGGAGCCGTGCGCGGCGAGCGCGAGGAGCAGGTGCTCGACGGACACGTACTCGTCCTTGAGGCCGCGCATCTCCTGCTCGGCGGCTCGGAGGACCTGGGCGACGTCGGAGCTGAGCCCGCCGGGCTCCGACGCGGCCCCGGTCACGGTGGGCAGAGCGTCCAGGGCGAGGGCGTTGGCCTCGCGCACCACGCCCGGCTCGACACCCACGCGGCGCAGCACGGGGACCGTGAACCCGTCCTCCTGCTCCAGCAGGGCGGCGAGCACGTGCTCGGGCGACGTCTGGGGGTTGCGGCGCTCGGCAGCGAGGGCGATCGCGGTCTCGAGGGCTTCGCGGGTGCGGGTGGTGAAGCGGTCGGCGTTCATGGTAGATCTTAGTGTAGACGACTAAGATTTGTTCGCCACCCGATCGCCTCCGTGGTCTGGGCGGGCGGCACTCCCGTATCTCGGGCGTGATGCGTGACGACACCCTCCCCGCCGATGACGTCCGAGAGGAGCCCTCCCCGCACGACGGGACGCGGCCCGAGCCGCTGGGGCCGTTCACCCCGGACGGCCAGACGCCGCTCGGCGCCACGCCCGAGGCCCACGACGAGATCACCCCCCACGACCTCCCGAGAGGGCACCCGGGCCGCTCGGCGGCCGAGCACCAGGCCGCGGCCGGCGACGGCACGACTCGCGGCGACGTCCAGTCCTAGCCGCAGCACGTGTCGCGACCGCGCCGCTGCGGGTAGTGGTCGCCCATGAGCACCGACGAGGACTCCCGCCACGACGGCACCGAGCGCGAGCCGCTCGGCCCCGCCACTCCGGACGACGAGACGCCGCTCGGCGACACGCCGGAGGCGCACGACGAGATCTCGCCGCACGACCTCCCGCTCGACCACCCGGGCCGTCGGGCCGCGGAGGCACAGGCGAACTCCGACGTGGGCACCACGCGCGGCCACCAGGATCCTGCCGAAGCCGGCGAGGGCTGACGGACCGCGCCGGCGCGCTGCTCGGTCGCCGGACGGCGCCGGGTTTCCCCGGCGCCGCTCGAAGCTGACCTGAAGTGCCGCCCGGGGCCGCCGCGGGCCCTAGAGTCCCCGCGCAGTGCGTGACTCCACCTCATCCCGGGACGCCCGCCTCGCACCCGGCCGATGGGCGTCGGCGCTGCTCGGCGCAGTGATCGCCTTGGTGGTCTGCCTGGGCCTGGCCGGGCGTGCCGATGCGCTCCCTCCTGTGGTCGGCATCGCCGACCAGAACGCGGACATGTTCTCCGACCCGGTCTTCACCGGCATCGGGATCGCCAACGCCCGGCTCGTCGTCCCGTGGGACGTCATGGACGGCGGCTTCCAGCGCGCCGAGCTGTTCGTGTGGATGCGCGCCGCGCGCGCCGCGGGCGTGACGCCGCTCATCACCTTCGGCCCGTCGCGCCGCGCGGTGCACCACAAGCTGAGCCCGTCCCCGGCGGAGTTCCAGCACCAGTTCCGCCAGATCCGCGTGAACTTCCCGGAAGCCAAGGAGTTCAGCACCTGGAACGAGCCGAACCACTGCGGCCAGGCGGTCTGCCGCAAGCCGGAGCTCGCCGCTCGCTACTTCGACGCGATGGTCGGCGCCTGCCCGAGCTGCACCATCCTGGGCGCCGACATGCTCGACACGGACAACATGGCGCCGTGGGTGCGCCGCTTCCTCAAGGCCGCCAAGCACGAGCCGCGTGGCTGGGCACTGCACAACTACGTCGACGCGAACCGCTTCACCACCAAGGGGACGAAGCTGCTGCTGAAGCTGACCAAGGGCCAGGTCTGGTTCACCGAGACGGGCGGCATCGTCAAGCGCACCACCCGCGGGAAGGTGCCGCTGGCCGAGGGCGTCGCGCACGCCGCGGCGGCCACCCGGTGGCTGTTCGACAAGCTCGTGCCGCTCTCGCCGCGCATCCGCCGCGTGTACCTCTACCACTGGCGGTCGGTGCCCCCGGGTGAGAACGGCGACGGCTGGGACTCCGGGCTGCTCGACCGCTTCGGACGCCCGCGGCAGGCCTTCCGCGTCGTAGAGGCCCGCGTCGCCCGGGGCTCGATCGTCCTCGGGCGCTCCGGCCGCCCCCCGGCGGCCCCCGTCAGCGCCACCCCGCCATCAGACGGCGCAAGCCCCGCCGCAGGTACGGCCCCAGCGACCGCGAGAACGCCTCGGTGAGGTGGTGCTGGTCCTTGTGGACCAGCACGCCGCCCACCACGGGCGGGCAGGACTTCGAGGTGCACATGAACGACGTGAGGTCGATGACCTGCACGCGCGGCGAGCGCATGCGCTCTGCTGCCGAGACCAGGGAGTCGGGGCGCAGGAACTTGCCCCGCGGGACGGCGCAGGCAGGGCCCGCCGGCACGCGCCGCCGGATCGCTCGCGTGACGCAGTCCGGAGTGCTCACGCGGGTGATGGCCGGGTCGCGCAGCACGACGATGTGCCGCACCGACGCGGGCAGCGCGTTCCAGGTCTGGATCGCGGCGCTGACCTTCTCCTCGTAGAGGGTCGTTCCCTCCGGCACGGGGAAGCTCACGCCGGTGTGGGACGAGACGAAGACGGTCGCGACCTCCGGGTGGGCGGCGAACCACGGGGCGATCGACTCGAACCACGCGACGCACTTGCCCCGCACGGAGGGGACGGCCGTCAGCAGGAGGGACGTGTAGGGGCACCCCGACCGCGCCAGCGAGATCGCGTGCCAGCGCTCCGTCCCGGCGAGCTGATCGACGGCGGCGCGCCAGTGGGAGGCGTGACTGTCGCCGAGCAGCGCGACCGTCGCCCCCGCGCGCTTCGCCGGAGCGACGCCGAAGGCGCAGAGGCCGGGTACCGGCGGGGCCGACTCGACCGGCGTGCACCCGGCGTCGGGGGTCAGCAGCGCGCCGTCCGGCGTCGGTCGCACGAGCAGGCGCAGCTTCGAGTTCGTGCAGGGCTTCTCGCGGTCCATCGACGCGGCGCCGTAGCAGCGCGGGTGTGCGCTCGCGGCGGCGTGCCGGGCGACGCCGCCCAGCACGAGGAGGGCCAGCAGGGCCATGAGCAGGACGGGGCGCGCGGCGCGGCGGGCGGCGAGGCCCGTGGCCCCAGGAGCCGGCATCGGCCGAGGGTACCGCCCGCCGGGCGGGCTCAGCCCCGGTCGACCGGGATCGTCCGGCGGGCCGGTGGACGCACGTCCGCGGCGCGGACCACCGCGCTGCCGGGGCGGCGCTCGTAGCGGACGAGGTCGGCCCGGACCTCGTCGCGGCGGTCCTCGAGCTGGACGATCTCCGCCTGCAGCTCCCGTGCGCGGCGCTCGAGGGCGACGACCTTGTGCTCCATGCGCCCAAGCTGCTCCTCGAGCTCCATCACGCGTTCGACGCCCGCGAGGTTGAGCCCGAGCTCCCCCGTCATCTCCTGGATGCGCCGGAGCTTCTCGACGTCGGCCTTCGAGTACAGCCGCGTGCCTTTCGGGGAGCGCTGCGGCTCGATGAGACCACGCGCCTCGTACATGCGCAGCGTCTGTGGGTGCATCTCGGCGAGCTCCGCGGCCACGGAGATCATGAAGACGCCGCGCGTGGCCTCGACGGTGATCGTCGTCCGGGTCGTGCGGCGGCCGCCTGCCACGGCTAGTCGGCCTCCCCGGCGGGGGCGGCCTGCGCGAAGAGCTCCGAGCGCGGGTCGGCGGGCATGACCTTGGACAGCCTGTCGACCGCGTCGGACTGCTCCGAGGACAGCGACGCCGGGACGTCGATCACGAAGCGGTAGTGGATGTCGCCGCGGCCCTTGGCGCCGAGCTTCGGTGGGCCCTCGCCACGCAGCCGCTGGACCGTCCCTGAGCGCGTGCCGGCCGGGACGCGCAGGCGCTTGGGCCCGTCGAGCGTCGGGACCTGCACCTCGGCGCCGCGGGCCGCCTCCGGGAACGTGATCGGCACCTCGACCTCGAGGTGCTCCCCCTTGCGGGTGAACACAGGAGAGGGCTGCACGTGCGTCGTGACGAAGAGGTCGCCGTTCGCGCCGCCGTTCGGCCCCGGCTCGCCCTTGCCGGCGAGCCGGACCTTCGAGCCCTCCTTGACCCCGGCCGGGATGTTGACGCGGTAGCGCTTGACGGTGCGCGTGACCCCGGCGCCCTGGCAAGTCGGGCACGGGTCGTCGATGACCGTGCCCGCCCCGTTGCAGCGCGAACACGGCGTCGAGATGGAGAACAGCCCCTGCCCCTGCGACTCGATCCCGCGGCCCTGGCACTTCGGGCAGATGTGCGGCGAGGTACCGGGCTTGGCCCCGGTCCCGTGGCAGGTGTGGCAGGTCTGGGCCGTCGGGACGGACAGCGGCACCTGCGCGCCGCCCATCGCCTGGTCGAACGAGATCGTCACCTGGCCCTCGAGGTCGCGGCCGCGCTCCGGGCGGGGGCGGGGTGGCGTGCGTGCGCCGCCGCCCGCGGGCCCACCGGCGGGGCCGCCCTGCCCGAAGAGGTTCGAGAAGATGTCGCCGAGGTCGGAGAACCCGCCCGGCGGCGTGAAGCCCCCGGGGCCGCCCTGCCCGCCGCCCGCGCCGCCGAAGAGGCCGCCGCGGTCGTACTGCTTGCGCTTCTCGGGGTCGCCCAGGACGTCGTAGGCCCCGGAGATCTCCTTGAAGCGCGCCTCGGCCTTCGCGTCGCCCGGGTTGCGATCCGGGTGGTACTGGCGCGCGAGCTTGCGGTAGGCCTTCTTGACCTCGTCGGGCGCCGCCTTCTTCTCGACGCCGAGGACCTTGTAGAGGTCGGTCGCCATCAGCTCGAGACGACCACCCGCGCCGCGCGGATCACGGTGTCCGCGAGGACGTAGCCCGGCTGGTAGACCTCGACGACGATGCCCGGCGCGGTCCCCTCGACGGGCGACTGGGCGAGCGCCTCATGGCGGTGCGGGTCGAAGGGCTGGTCCGTGGGATCCTCGACCACGATCCCGGCACGCGTCAGCGCCCCGGCGAACTCGGCCTGGACCAGGCGGATGCCCTTCGTGATCTCGTGCTCGCCGGCGCCCTCCTCGGCCTCGGCGGCCTGCAGGGCGCGCTCGAGGTTGTCGATGGCGGGCAGCAGTTCCTTGGCGAGCTTGATGATGCCGCGGTCCTGCGCGGCGCCGACATCGCGCCGCGCGCGCTTGCGGATGTTGTCCATCTCCGCGGAGGCCCGCAGGTAGCGGTCCTTGTAGTCGGGCTCCACGAGCTCCTCGGCCGACTCGACGTCCTCACCCGCGACCGCCTCCGGCGCGTCGGGCATCGTGATCTCGTCGAGGGCGTCGGAGGCCGCGGCCTGCGCCTCCTCGGCGGAGAGCGGCGCCTCCGCCGCGGCGTCCTGCGCCGCGGCGGGGTCCGTGCTGCGCTGGTCGGCCATCGGGCCTACCGGCCCTCGTCCACGACTTCGGCGTCGACGACGTCCTCCTCGTCGGAGTCC
>JBBQZE010000025.1:0-19153 GCA_038207985.1 Solirubrobacterales bacterium | reverse complement strand
ATCACCGCGTGGCGCCGACACCGACCCAGCTCGCCTGGCGCGAGCGCATCGAGACCGGCCTGCGGGTCGCCGAGCCGTTCCTCAACCTCGTGCTCGCCACGGGGGATCGCGTGTCGCGCTGGGTGGATCGCAACCAGCCCGACAGCTACGTCCCCGCGCGGCGCCTCGGCGCAGAGCCCCCGCAGCCCCGAGTCGGCGCGCCCGGCCGGGACACCTGATGGCCGCCGAGGAGCCCGGGCCCGACGAGGCGCTCGAGTGGGAGGCCGCCCAGCGCACCCGCGCGGGCGCGGCCGGCGTCGCGGCCGGCGTGCTGCTCCTCCTCGCCACCATCTACGCGGTCGCCCGCCTCGGCAGCGGGCCGAAGGTCACGCTCACCGACGGCCTGCGCGACGTGCTCGGTCAGCCGCCGGCCACGGGCCGGCGTGGTCTGCTGACCGACTCGGCGGTGTTCCTCGACGACCACACCATCGACATCATCGCGACGGCGGTCGTCACCGCGCTGGGCACGCTGCTCATCGCCCCGCTGCTCGGCTTCCTCTTCCGCGCCACGCAGGCCCGGCGCCCCGGGCTGACGCGCCTCGCGATCTACGCGGCCCTCCTCGGCCCGCTGCTGTTCGCCGCCGGCCCGCTGCTCTCGGCCATCTCCGTGGTGGTCAACGCGTCGGACTACGTGTCGGGCGGCGTGTTCTCGACCCCCGGCGCGCACGATGCGCTGCGGACGGGCGGCCTGCTGGGGGTGGGCGGGCTGCTCGCCTCGCTCGGCCAGCTGCTGACCGCGCTCGCGTTCGTGCTGATCTCGCTGAACGCGATGCGCGTGGGCCTGCTCACGCGCTTCCTCGGCATCCTCGGCGTGATCGCCGGGGTGCTGGTGATCATCCCGATCGGCGGCACGCCGATCATCGTCGAGTGCTTCTGGCTCGCCTTCGTCGGCATGGTCGTGCTCGGCCGAGGCCCCGCGCTGCCACCGGCCTGGCACACCGGCCGCGCCGAGCCGTGGCCGTCGCAGCAGGAGCTGCGCGAGCAGCGCGAGCGCGGCGGGGCCCCGGCGCCGGAGACGGCCGCAACCGGCGGCTCCGCCCTCCCCGAGGGGGAGGCGCCGAGCGCGCCGAAGCGCAAGCGCAAGCGCCGCTGAGCCGTCGCGCCGGAGTGGCAGCAGTCTGACGTCGATCCCCATGCGGGCCCGCCGTGGTGCGAGGGTCGGGTGACTCACGACGCAAGGAGCCACCATGGAAGCCGGATCACGCAGCGCGGCGGACGACGTCCCACGCGGGGAGCACGATCCCACCGACCATGGGCCGGTGGTGCGGTCCTCCCCGGTGACCATCGCGGACCCCGGGCCCCTCGGCCTGGCCGCGTTCGCCTTGACCACGTTCGTCCTGAGCATGTTCAACTCCGGGCTGGTCGATGGGGGCGGTGAGCCGGTGGTCTTCGGCCTGGCGCTCGCCTACGGCGGCATCGCGCAGCTGCTGGCCGGGATGTGGGAGTTCCGCACCGGCAACACCTTCGGCGCGACGGCCTTCACCTCGTTCGGAGCGTTCTGGCTGTCCTTCTGGGCCTACGTGCAGTTCTACGCCGACGCGGTCCCGAAGGCCGACGCCGGCCATGCGGTCGGGCTGTTCCTGATCGCCTGGGGCATCTTCACCGCGTACATGTTCATCGCCTCCCTGCGGACCACCACGGCGATCGCCGCGGTGTTCGCGCTGCTGACGGTGACCTTCTTCCTGCTCGGCATCGGGGACGCGGGCGCCCACCCGAACATCACGAAGGCCGGCGGCTACGTGGGCCTCGCCACCGCCCTGGCCGCCTGGTACGCGTCGTTCGCCGCCGTGACCAACTCCACGTTCGGGCGGATCGTGCTCCCCGTCCGGCCGCTGGGGGGATGATCAGCAGATGACCGAGACCAAAGATCCCGCCGCACTGCAGCAGGACCTCGAGGTCCTGCTGCAGCAGGACCGCTTCGCCCCGCCCGCGGACTTCGCCGCCCGTGCGGCCGAGACCTCGGAGCGGCTCCACGACGAGGCCCGGGAGGACCCGGCCGCGTTCTGGCACCGCGTGGCGCTCGACCAGCTCGACTGGATCAAGGAGCCGGAGCAGACGCTCGACGTCTCCCAAGCGCCGTTCTACGAGTGGTTCGCCGACGGCGAGCTGAACGTCTCGGCCAACTGCCTCGACCGTCACGTCGCCGCCGGCATCGGCGACCGGGTGGCGTTCCACTGGCGTGGCGAGGAGGGCGAGGAGCGCGACGTCACCTACGCCGAGCTGCTCGCCGACGTGCAGCGGATGGCCAACGCGCTCAAGGCCCGGGGGGTCGAGCGCGGCGACGTCGTCGGCATCTTCCTGCCGATGATCCCCGAGGTCGTGGTGGCGATGCTGGCGTGCGCGCGCATCGGCGCACCGCACAACGTCGTGTTCGGGGGCTTCTCGCCGGGCTCGGTGCGCGAGCGCATGGAGTTCTCCGAGGCCAAGGCGCTCATCACGGTCGACGGCGCCCGCCGCAAGGGCAAGACGGCGCCGATCAAGGCGGCGCTCGACGAGGTCCTCGACGCCGAACCCGTGCCGTCGCTCCAGACGGTCTTCGTCGTGCGCAGCACCGGCATCGACACCCCGATGACCCAAGGCCGCGACCACTGGGCCGACGAGGCGATGGCGGCCGCCCCGGCGGAGTGCCCGCCGGAGGCCCTGCCCGCCGAGCACCCGCTGTTCATCCTGTACTCGAGCGGCTCGACGGCCAAGCCGAAGGGCATCCTGCACACCACGGGCGGCTACCTGACCCAGGTCGCGTGGACGCACCGCCAGGTGTTCGACCTGCGCCCGGAGGAGGACGTGTTCTGGTGCTCGGCCGATGTCGGCTGGGTCACCGGGCACTCGTACATCGTCTACGGGCCGCTGGCCAACGGCGCGACGAGCGTCATGTACGAGGGCGCCCCGGACTACCCGCACAAGGGGATCTGGTGGGAGCTGTGCGAGCGCTACGGCGTGACCACCTTCTACACGGCGCCCACGGCGATCCGCGCGTGCATGAAGTGGGGTCCCGAGCACCCCTGGAAGTTCGACCTGGGTACGTTGCGGCTGCTCGGCTCGGTGGGGGAGCCCATCAACCCGAAGGCGTGGCTCTGGTACCACAAGGTCATCGGTGGCGGCCGCTGCCCGATCGTCGACACCTGGTGGCAGACCGAGACCGGCGGGATCATGATCACGACGATGCCGGGCGCCCAGGACGCCAAGCCCGGCGTCGCCGGGACGCCGCTCCCCGGCATCGGCGCGCAGGTCGTCGACAACGACGGCAACGAGGTCGAGCCGGGCACGCAGGGGCTGCTGGCGCTCACGCACCCGTGGCCCGGGATGCTGCGCAACCTGCACAAGGACCCGGACCGCTACGTGGAGACCTACTGGGCGAAGTTCGGACCGGAGAAGTACCTCGTCGGGGACGCGGCCAAGCAGGACGACGAGGGCTACGTCTCCGTGATCGGGCGGATCGACGACGTCATCAACGTGTCCGGCCACCGCCTCTCGACCGCGGAGGTCGAGAGCGCGATCGTCTCGCACCCCAAGGTGGCCGAGGCCGCCGTGATCGCCCAGGTCGATGACGACACGGGCCAGGCGATTGCCGCCTTCGTGACGCTCGAGGGTGAGCTCGAGGGGACAGACGCACTCGTGGACGAGCTCCGCGAGCACGTCGCGCAGCGCATCGGCAAGCTCGCCCGGCCGAAGCGCATCCTGTGGACGGACGACCTCCCGAAGACCCGCTCGGGGAAGATCATGCGGCGGCTGCTCCGCGACGTCGCCGACGGGAAGGCGCTCGGGGACGTCACCACGCTCCGCGACCCCGAGGTCATGGCGCGCCTCGAGGCGCAGATCAAGTCAGGAGCGGTGCCCGCAGAGGACTAGCGGGGTGGCCGGCGGCGCCGCGGCGTGCGTGGCTCCTTCGGCGGGTTCTTCGGCGCGAACTTCGCCTTCTCCTCGTCGGTCATCTGCCGCACGGTGAGCGAACCGTCGTCGATCTGCTCGTTCATCGTGTCGAGCTTCTCCTGGCGCTTGGCCTTCTCGCGTTCCGCAGGCGTGCTCATCGGCCGAAACCTACCCCGCGCGCGCCCTCTGCATTCGCAAGTGCGCCCTCGGAGCGCAGGATGCGGCGGAGGATCGCGATCGAGGAGGCGTACGTGGAGTCCATTCCGTAGTAGCTCAGCCCCCGCGCGCCGAGGGTGCGGGCCTGCGTGTAGGGCGTGTCGGAGGCGTAGTGGATGATGCCGAAGTCGATCGGCAGCTTGGAGAAGTTCACCTGCTCGCCGACGGGGTAGCGCTCGGGGTCGGTCAGCTCGTAGACCGCGTTGCAGAAGGGCCCGGCCTCCATCTCCACCACGGTGTAGTTGTCGCGGTAGTAGCGGTCGAGGTAGCCCCGGTTCTGCAAGAAGGTCGACTTGACCGTCACCGCGCGCTGGTTGTCCAGCCCCGAGCCGAAGCGCAGGTACGGGGTGATGTCCTCGATCCCGAAGGCGTTGTCCAGCCAGTACGTCGTGCCGGAGTGCTCGTCGTAGATGGCGTTCGAGAGCATCACGTCGCCGACGTCGGCGTTCAGCGTCGCGGCCTTGCCGAGGACGTAGACGCCGCGCAGCATGTCGCGGTCCTCGGTCACCTCGCGCAGGATGTTGTACGCGCCGACGCCGAGCGGGTAGTCGATGTTGACGATCACCGCGTCGGAGGACTTCAACCGGTCGTGATCGATCGCGCCGAGCCGCGCGTCGAAGCGCGCCGGGTCCAGGCTCGCGAGCGGGAGCACCTGCGCGGCGACCCGCAGCGCGGTGCGGGAGCTCAGGTGGGTGATGCCCGACGCGCGCTCGGCCTCGCGGCGGCGGGCGTCGTCGCCCCCCGCGGCGTAGAAGTCCTTGACGGCGAAGTAGAGGAAGTTCTCCCACGAGCCCTGCGACGCGCCCGAGCGGAACATCGCGAGCTCGGTGCGCAGGTCGGCGGGGCCCTCGCGGTCGACCCACGAGACGATCTCGTCCTCCTGCGAGGCCGCGTCACCCGAGACGAGGTTGACGAGTGAGTGCGTGTTGGAGGAGACGACGTACATCGGCGCGTCGCGAAGGTGCTTCTCCTCCAGGGTCGCGCGGACGGGAGCCCACCAGCGGCGGGTCATCCGGGCGTAGCCGATCTGCGAGCCGCCGAGCATGCGGACACGGAAGGAGAGCCCCCGTTCGGCGACCTGCCCGAGGCGCGCCGCGTACGCGGTCCCCCACACCTCCTGCAGGCGCGTCCAGTCGTCGGCATCCCCGCCGAGGACCCGGGAGCACTCCTCGGCGCCCGGGAGCCCTTGGGCGCGCGGCCAGCCCACGCCGCGCAGGCGCCGCCGCAGCTTGTTCCACTCGATCTGGTAGGCGACCAGGGTCGGGATGAGGTCGTCGAGGTCCGAGCCAGAGGACAACAGCACCGCCCAGGTGCCGTCCTCGGGGCCCTCGAACCAGCGGCGCCGGCGCGCGGCGGCCTCGACGGTCGGCCAGTCGCGCAACGAGCCGATGCCCGCCCGCTCGAAGAGCTCGGCCTCCTGCCCCATGATGATCACCCGGGCGTCGGGGATGCCGATCGGCAGGCGCTGGGTGGCGTAGAGGAAGGCGCCGAGGTCGAGCTCGTCGCTGCCCGCCAGCGGGTGCAGCGAGCTGTTCATCGCCTTGTGGCCCGACTCCAGGATCCGCAGGCGCGTCTCTCCGCTGGAGCGCAGCAGCGTGGTGTACGTGCGCTGGTAGAGCTCCACCTCCTCGGAGCCGGCGCGGACCGGGTCGCCGCTCGAAGGAGGGGGGATCATCGCCATGGATGCCCATCCTGGCACGTCGGTCAGCGGTGCCCATCCGTCCGCCGCACGGGGGCGCCGGTCAGCGTCGCGGGCCAGGGCTCCGAGGGATGCCGTGCACCACGAGCACCCCGACGGTCCCACGTCCCTTCCCGCCCCGGCACCTTGCGTCGCCGGGCTCCGGGGAGGGACGATGGGCCATGGACTACGACAAGGCCCGAGACGAGTTCCGCTGGGAAGTCCCGGAGCGCTACAACATCGCCGCCGACGTGTGCGACAAGCACCCGCGCGACGCGCCCGCGATGATCTGGGAGCGCTGGGACGGCGAGCGCCGCGACGTGGCCTGGGGCGAGCTGCAGGACCTCGCCAACCAGGCGGCGCACGTCCTCCGCGAGGCCGGGGTCCAGCGCGGCGACCGGGTCGCGGTGATCCTGCCGCCGACGCCCGAGGCGGCGGCGATCTTCTTCGGCACCTGGAAGCTCGGGGCGCTGCTGCTGTCGATGAGCGTGCTCTACGGGGACGACGGGATCGCCTTCCGCCTCGACGACGCCGAGCCGAGGGTGCTCGTGACAGACGCCGCCAACGCAGGCCGCTTCGCCGGCCGCGACAACGTGCTCGTCCTGGACGGCGAGCTCCTCGCGGGCGCGCCGACCGAGCCGATCCTCGAGGACACCGCGGCCGACGACCCGGCCCAGCTCTACTACACCTCCGGCACCACCGGGCTGGCCAAGGGCATCGTCCACGCGCACCGCTACCTGCTCGCCCACACCGAGTTCGAGTGGTGCCACGACGTCCAGCCGGGCGAGCGCTTCCACGGCATGGGGGAGTGGGCGTGGGCGGCCGGGATCGCCCCGCTGCTCGGTCCGTGGCGCTTGGGCGCGGTGCAGTGCGTGCTGCAGCGCGAGAGCGGGTTCGACCCCGCCGCCCAGCTCGACTTCCTCTCGCGCCACGAGGTGACGAACGTCTTCACGACGCCCACGGCGATGCGCTCGATGATGGCCGTCGCCGACGCGGGAACCACGTACCCGCAGCGCTTCCGCGTCGTCTGCTCCGCCGGCGAGCCGCTGAACCCGGAGGCGATCCGGTGGTTCCGCGAGCAGTACGGCGTGACCGTCCTCGACTACTACGGGATGACCGAGTGCTACCCGATGGTGGCGAACTCCCCGTGGTTCCCCGTGAAGGAGGGGTCGATGGGGCGGCCGGTCCCCGGATGGGACATGGCGATCCTCGACGAGGACGGCGAGCCGGTCGCCGAGCCCGGCACCCGTGGGGAGATCTGCCTGCGCGCCCGCTCGAACCCTCACTACCCGCTGGGCTACTGGAACCGCCCGGAGGACTCCGAGCGCGCGTTCGGCGGGGAGTGGTTCCACACGGGCGACGCGGCCTCCGCCGACGCGGACGGCTACTACTGGTACGAGGGCCGCGCAGACGACCTCATCATCGCCGCGGGCTACCGCATCGGCCCGTTCGAGGTGGAGAGCGCCTGCCTGGAGCATCCGGCCGTCGCCGAGGCCGCCGCGGTCGCGTCCCCGGACGAGCGCCGCGGTCACGTCGTCAAGGCGTTCATCGTGCTCACGGCGGGCCACGAGCCCTCCGACGAGCTCTCGCGCGAGATCTCCGCCCACGTCCGCGGTCGCCTCAGCGCCTACGCCTACCCGCGCAGGATCGAGTTCGTCACCGACCTGCCGAAGACGCTGACGGGCAAGATCCGCCGCATCGAGCTGCGCCAGGCCGAGGAGGCCGCGGCGCGCCGCGCTCACTCGTAGACGACGAGCTCCGGCCGCGGCTTCAGCGCCATGACGGCCGCGGGGCGCATCCGGTCCGTGTCCTCCTTGAAGAAGACCTTGAAGCCGTCGTGGGCGCCCTTCGGGGTGGTCGGCGTGAACGAGTGGTACTTCGAGATCTTGTTCGCGGGCGCGCCGAAGCCGTCCACGTTGAACACGGTCGCCAGGCCCGGGCGAACCGCCACGGACGCCTTGTCGCGGATCATGTCGTTCGTGAACTGGTGCAGGACGAACAGCTTCTCGGGCAGGTTGCGCTCCTTGACCAGCGCCGCGAGGTCGATGCTCACCGCGTTGATCTCCGCCGCGGAGACCGAACCGATCACGCGCCCAGGGATCTGCCCGGGCTGCAGGCGCCATTCGGGGTCGAGCGCGAGGCCGACGTCGGGCTGCACGAGCCACTTCTTCAGCCGGCGCACCTCGCTCGGGAAGCTCGAGTAGCCCGGCTGGATGTCGAGGACGAGGAGCGCCTTCGCCCGACGAGCGGCGGCGAGGTAGCGGTCGATGATCTTGCCGGAGGCATGCAGGCGGTACTCGCCGCTTGGCCCCGGCGAGGCCGCCGCCACGGTGGTGATGAGCTCGAGGCACGGGAGCACCGGGCGCGTCTTGCGGGCGTAGGACGTCGCAAGGCGCGCGAGCTTCGCGGTCATCTGGTCGGGCTTGCCGATCCCCAGCTCGCCGAGCTCGACGTCCTGCGGGTTGCCGTAGAAGGCGACCACCCGCCGCTGCGGGAAGATCGTCCGCCCGCCGCCGGGCAGCAGCGTCGGCTTCGGCCGCGCGTCGGCCTTCCCGGTACGGCCGGCCGCGTTCGAGGTGGCGGGGGAGCCGCCGTTCCCGCCGAAGACCGCGCGCACCAGCACGACGAGGAGCAGGAGGGCGAGCACGAGCGCCCCGAGAGCCAGCAGGCGGCGACGCAGCAGCGTCTGAGCCGAGGGCCGGCGCGGCGGGCGACGGCGGCTCGGGGGAGTCGTGGTGCTCATGGGGGCACGGAGGACCCTCCCCCGTCATGGCGATCCTGACGCCCCGGCACCCGGAAGTCGAGCGCCCCCCGCCCGGTAGGGTCCGGGGCCGATGGACGACGGCCACCTGCTGCTGGCCGGCGGCGCCCTGCTCGTCGTCGCCCTGGCAGCGTCCCACCTCGCGGGACGACTCCGCGTCCCGGGCCTCATCCTGGTGCTCGGCCTCGGCATGGCCGTCGGGTCCGAGGGGCTAGGGCTGATCGAGTTCTCCGACTACGAGCGCGCACGGGACATCGGCATCGTCGCCCTGGCGCTCATCCTCTTCGAGGGCGGCCTCGCGTCCGGGTGGTCGCCGATCCGCGCCGTGCTGCGTCCGTCGATCGGGCTGGCGACGGTGGGGACGCTCGTCACGGCGCTCGTCGCGGGCGCCGCTGCCTCGCTCATCCTCGGGCTCAGCCTGCTCGAGGGCTTCCTGCTGGGCGCCATCCTCTCGTGTACCGACGGTGCCGCCGTCTTCTCGATCCTGCGCGGCTCGACGCTGCGCAAGCGCCTCGCCCACACGCTCGAGGGCGAGGCCGGGATGAACGACCCGGTGGCCGTGCTCCTGGTGATCGGCTTCACCGCGTGGCTCGACGAGCCGGGGTACGGCCTCTGGGACATGGTCCTCGAGTTCGCGGTCCAGATGGGCGTGGGCGTCGCCGTGGGTCTGCTCGTCGGCCGCGCCGCCTCGTGGGCGCTGCAAAACGTGTCCCTGTCGACCGCCGGCCTCTACCCCGTCGCCTCGCTCGCGGCCGCGGCGGTCGCCTACGGCGGCGGCCAGCTGCTCCACGGCTCCGGCTTCCTCGCGGTCTACCTGACCGGGCTCGCGATCGGCTCGGCCAACTCCCCGGCCGCGCGCACGGTGCAGACGTTCCACGACGGGCTGGCCTGGGTCGCGCAGATCGTGCTCTTCGTCTCCCTCGGCCTGCTCGTCTTCCCGAGCCAGCTCCCCGGCGTCGCCCTGGAGGGGCTCGCGGTCACGGCGGTGCTCCTGCTGGTCGCGCGCCCCATCGGCGTGGTCGTCGGGACGCTGGGCGCGCGCTTCAACCTGCCCGAGACGATCGCGCTCTCCTGGGCCGGCCTGCGCGGCGGCGTCCCCGTCGTGCTCGCGACCTTCCCGCTGATCGACGGCCTGGACGGCTCGCTCGGCTTCTTCAACGTGGTCTTTTTCGCCGTGCTCGTGTCGACGGTCCTGCAGGGCACGACGTTCGAGTGGGTCGCCGCCCGCCTAGGGGTGACGACGAACGAGGCGGCGGTCCCCCTCGCGCTCGCCGACCAGGAGACGACCCGCCGCCTCGGTGCGGAGATCGTCGAGTTCGGCGTCCGCGAGACCGACGCGATCGCCGGGTTCCGGGTGCGCGAGCTCGGCATGCCCCGCGAGGCGCTGCTGAACGTCGTGGTGCGCGGGGACCAGGCGATCCCGCCGCGCGGCTCCACGCATATCGCGGCGGGCGACCGGCTCCACGTCCTGGTCCGCCAGGAGGTGGCCGTCGAGTTCCGCGCGCTGCTCGAGCGCTGGCGCCACGGCCCGATGGAGCTCGTGCAGCGGCCGCGCCCGGCGCGTCGCTCGCTCATCTTCTCCGAGCGCCCGTGGCGGGCCGAGGACGGCGACGCGTCGCGCCCGGAGCTCGTCGGGGCCATCGCGGTCGCCGAGCGCGTGCGCACGCGCCGCGACCGTCCCGGCTCGCTCGTGGTGCTCGCCGACGGCCGCTGGGCCTACGTGGGGACCACCGTCGCGGCGGGTTCGAGCCCCGCGGTGCAAGAGGCGGCGCGGCGTCGCCTCGCCCGCGCGACCGACGACGCCGAGCGCGAGTGGTGGCGCGAGGTCATCGGCGCGCTCGCCCGCTGACGCTCGCAGCTGACCGCTGGGCGGCCGAACGGCCGGGGGTTGCGCTTCAGGTGACCACATGGGTCACCTGGTGCTCAACCCCTCGCCCGGGGACCGGCGGACGGCGGCGCGGGGGCGACCTGCGCCGCGACGACCTCCGCGTGCGGGACGGCGCGGCCGTCGAGCGTGAGCTGGAGCTCGGAGCCCGGGCCGACGAGCGGAGGGGTTCCGCAGGCGCTCCGGCGTCGCATCCCTGGTGGGTTCGCGCCGGAGGCCCGGGCTCCTGCCGCCTACTTCAGGCGCTGGGCCATCCAGGCCGTCGCTCCCGCGGCGCCGGCGGTGACGATCCCGCCGTGGTCGACGCCCTCGCGGTTGGCGACCGTGATCTTGGTCCCGCGGGTCCGCAGCTCGTCGACGAGCTGGCCGGTGAAGATCGGGAAGACGGTGGTGTCAGCGGTCCCCTGCTCGACGCGCAGGGGGGTGCGGATGGTGAGCGTCTCGGTGTCGTTCGCGTTGAGCGCGGCGATCGCCGGCGCGGGGTCGGCGTCCTTGCGGAGCAGGTCCGACGGCGCGAGCGCCCCGAAGGCGCTCGGGGCCGTGAGCGCCGGCAGGCAGTCCGCCAGCGTGCGCGGGTAGAGCGCCTTCGCCGCGTCGGTCAGCGCGTTCGCGACCTTGAGCTCCGGGTGCTGTACCTCGACCCCTCGCAGGATGAGCGCTGCCAGGCCGGTCAGCCCGCTGGGCGTCGTGAGGTTCCCGATCACCGCCGCCTGCTCGCCCGTGTGGGACTCCGGGGCGAAGCCGACGGTGCCGCGGATGCCGAGCTCCGGCGTGTAGGACTTCGCGAGCGACGCCGCCCACAGCGCGGCATGGCCGCCCTGCGAGTGCCCGGCGATGATGACCCGCTTGGTGTTCAGGTCGGGCACGTCCTGGCGGGCGGCGCGCACGGCGTCGAGGACGCTGCGGCCCTCCGAGCCCCCGACGAGGTAGGGGTGGTTGCCGGGCGTGCCGAGGCCCTCGTAATCCGTCCGCACGACCGCCCAGCCCTTGGCCAGCCAGCGCTCGAGCAGCGGGTCGATGTAGCTCGTCAGGCCTCCCTGCACGGTGCCGTCGTCGCGCGAGGGCGCGCAGATGTCAGCGATGCCGGTGGTCCCGTGCGCCCAGGTCACCACGGGCCAGCCCTTCGCGGGCACCTTGCCCTTCGGCACGGACACCAGCCCGGAGATGGCGGTGCTCCCGCCGCCCACCCGTGTCCCGCGGTAGAGCAGCAGGTCGATGCGCGCGGCCCCCTTAAGCGTGTTGCGCCCGCTCGTCCGGCGCGCGCGGAGCAGGTCGCCGTGGCGCTTGCCGCCCAGCGGCGAGGACGGCTTGTAGAAGGCGCTGCCCGCCGGGCCCTTCGGCACGGGCTTCGCGGTGGCCTGCGCGGCAGGCGGGACGAGGAGGAGGGCGCCGGTCAAGACGGCGGCGCGCACGAGGCGAGGGGACATCGGCCGACCGTAGCGCGCGGTGCGCCCGCGGGGCGCCGCCGGGCGCCGGGGCGCTAGCCGAAGCGGCTGTCGTCGAGCTTGGCCTGCGTGCGCATCTCGCCGAGGATGCGCTCCAGGCGCGGCTCGGCCGAGCTGTCGATGTGCACCATCGACGCCGCCACGGCGGGGTGCACCGCGGCGATCTGCCGGTGCATCTCGTGGGCGACCGCGCGGTAGGACGGGTGGCCCTCGCGACCCGAGCGGAGCTCGATCAGCTGCATCGCCTCGCGGGCGTTCAGGTCGAGGATGTAGCGGATGCGGAAGCCGAGGCAGAGCGCGTAGCTCGCGACCCGGCGGTCATGGCCGGCGCCCACCAGGCGCCGGTACTCGCGCTCGGAGAGCTCGAGCGCCCGCCGGTACTCGCCGCCGCACCCGGCAAGGTCCACCTCGTCGGGCACCCCGGCGCCGAGATCGGGAGAGAGGCGCTGCCACTGCACCGTCAGCATGCGGTGGCGCTGCAGGTCGCGGAAGGCGCCGTAGTCCGAGACGACCTCGAAGCGGTAGCGCAGCGCCTCGTACCCGCGCCCGGGCCGGTGGCGCCGGTTCGCCCGCGCGCCGACCAGGTCGCCTAGGAGCGTCGCGCGCTCGTCTGCCCCGAGCGCCGTCAGGCGGATGCGCGCGTCGTCCTCGGAGACGCCTGCGGCCTCGAACAGCAGGGCCGCGAGCAGCGCGTCCTCGTCGCCGTCGACGTGCAGGAGGCGCACGCTCGGCCGCGCGTCCGGATCGCCCGCCGGGCGGTCGAGCCCGAGCCGGGCGACCCACTGGTCGGCGGCGGCGTCGCGGCCCTGGAGGTAGGACACCCACTCCCCGCCCCGGTCCGGCCGCGGGACGCGCGCGACGAAGCTCGGCATGACCCCCTGCACCGCCTCGAGGATCCGCCCGCCGTACTCGCGCGCCTCGGGCAGCGGGTGGGCGAGGAGGTGGAGGATGAGCTGCTCGTAGGTCTGGCCCGTCGCGTAGATGCCCATGTGCGACAGGGACGCCGCGGGCAGCAGGCCGCGCAGCAGGTCGAGGGCCTTGGCGGCGATCGCCCGGTCGCGGGCGGGCCCCGGGTCGCCGGGGAACGACTCGTCGACCCAGGCGCGCACCCGCGGGAGGCACTCGGCGTAGATGCCGAAGATCGCGTCGAGTGTCCGCTCGTACTCCGGGCCGAGCTCGGCGTCCCGGTAGTAGCGGTGCCCGAGCCCGGGGACCTCGCCGTCGTAGGCGATGTAGCGCGTCGACTGCTCGAGGTAGGCCCCGAGGCGCGGGCGCTGCAGCACCTTGGTGAGCACGTTCGACGTCCACTCGCAGGCGACGTGCGCGCCACCGAGTTGCGCGACCGAGTCGTCGCCGTAGCCGAGGAAGATACGCTCGTAGAGCTGCTCCGCCTTCGAGCCGGAGCCCGGATCGAAGGGCTCGGCGTCCGGATCCAGCGAGTCCGAGAACTCGTCCAGCAGCAGCCGGCGCAGGGTCCCCTTGTAGCGGGAGTAGCGCGCGAAGAGCGCCCCCTTGACGGTCTCGGGCAGGTTCACGAGGCCGAACACCGGGCCGTCGAGCGACGTGACGTACGGCTTCAGGCGTTCGCGCTCGGCGGGGTCCAGCTGGTCGTCGGGGTAGCGCATGCGAGGCGGCGCAGGCTACCGGGCGCGTCCGGCCGGGGCCCTACTCCTAGACGAGGCCGGTGAAGGCCTCGCCGCAGCGCAGCACGAGGTCGAACAGGGGCTGCGGGACGACCCCGGCGGCCACGGTCAGGACGGCGCAGACGACCGCGACGAGCACGACCTCCCAGTGGGCCGCGGAGCCGCTCGGCTCCGGGCCCGACCCCCATTCGCCCTCGTCGCCGAGGGGGACCGAGCCGAGCGCGTCGGCCTCCGGCGAGCCACCCGCCAGCGCGGGGCGGCCGCCGGCCGCGCCGACGCGCGCCGGGGCGCCGGCGGCCTCGGGGGCGCCGCGCATCCACATTGCCGCGATCACGCGGAGGTAGTAGCCGAGGGAGATCATCGACCCGACCACGATCACGACGCCGAGCCAGGTGTAGCTCCCGTCGACGGTGGCGGAGATGAGGAAGAACTTGCCGATGAAGCCGCCGGTCGCGGGGATGCCGGCCAGCGACAGCATCGCGATCGTCATCGGCCACGCCAGCAGCGGCCGCGAGGCGCCCAGGCCCTCCATCGCGGCGAGGTCGTCGCCGAGGCCGGTCTCGCGCTCGCGGGCGATGATCACGGCGAAGGCCGCGAGGTTCATGAGCAGGTAGACCGCGAGATAGAAGACCGTCGCGCGCACACCGAGCGCCGAGCTCACGACCACGCCGGCGAGCATGTAGCCCGCCTGCGCCACCGAGGAGTAGGCCAGCATCCGCTTCAGCGACGACTGGCCGAGCGCGCCGACGTTCCCGACGATGATCGTGATCGTCGCGAGCACGGCGAGCAGCGGCCCCCAAGCGGGCTGCGAGTCGATCAGCGCGACGTCGAAGAGCCGGAGGAAGACGCCGAACGCGGCGGCCTTCGTCGCGACGGCCATGAACGCCGTCACGGGCGTCGGCGCCCCCTCGTAGACATCCGGGGTCCACTGGTGGAACGGCGCCACCGACGCCTTGAAGCAGAGGCCGACGACGCACAGGGCGATGCCGGTGAGCATCAGCACGTCCGTGCTGAGCCCGTCGGCGCCGTTGGCCGCGGCGATGCCGGCGAAGTCGGTCGAGCCCGTCGCGCCGTAGATCAGCGCGAGGCCGTAGAGGAAGACCGCCGAGCCGAGCGAGCCGACGATGAGGTACTTCAGCCCCGACTCGAGTGAGGTGGCGCGCCGCATCTCGGTCGCGCACAGCACGTAGAGCGGGATCGACAGCAGCTCGAGGCCGAGGAAGACCGTCACGAGGTTCGTCGCCCAGGCGAGGACGAGCATCCCGCCGATCGACGTCAGCAGCAGCGCGTGGTACTCGCCGTGCGCGGACTCCCGCGGTGCGAGCGCGCGCCAGGAGAGCAGGACGGCGGCGATGCCGGCGCTCACGAAGAGGAGGTTCAGGACGGTGCCGAGCCCGTCCAGGGCGAGGGCGCCCTCGACGAGCTGCTTGTTGCCGTCGAGCTGCCAGATCGTCAGCCCGAGCGACGCGAACAGGGCGACCAGCGAGCAGGCCGGCACGCCGTGCTCGCGGGCGACGCGGCTGCGCAGAAGCCCGACGAGCAGCACCACGGTCGCGCCGCCGAGCAGCGCGATCAGCGGCGACAGCCCGGCGAAGTCGATGACCGGGCCCTTGACGTGCGAGGCGGCGATCACGGGGTGGGGACCTCCTGGGCCGCGGCGGTCGCCGGGGGCGCCTGGGCCTGGCGGGCGGCGGAGACGGACTGGGTCACGGCGCGGTCGCCCTTCTTCAGCGGGAGCTGGGGGTAGAGCGCGGCGGCGAGGATCACGAGCACGAGCGGCACCAGGACGACGCCGTCGGCGACGCGCAGGTCGCGCGAGTCGACCTGCGGCCCGACGCGGTTGTGCATCGCGCGGATGAACAGCCGCAGCGTGTACACGCTGGCCAGCGCCACGCCGGTGAAGGCGAGGATCGCGTAGACGACCTTCGTGTCGAACACGCCGAGCAGGATGTAGAACTCCCCGACGAAGTTCGACGAGCCCGGCATGGCGAGGTTCGCCAGCGCCACGATCAGGAACAGCGTCGTGAGGACGGGCGCGCGGAACGCGACGCCGCCCATGTCGCGGAGGTCCTCCGAGCCGCCGGCCCGCGCGCTCACGAGCGCCACGATGAAGAACGCCGGCGCGACCACGAGGCCGTGGTTGAACGACTGCAGGATCGCGCCCTGGGCGCCCTGCGCGGTCAAGGAGAAGATGCCCATGACGATGAAGCCGAGCTGCGCCATCGAGGAGTACCCCAGGATCAGCCGCGTCTCCGTCGTGGTGAACGCCATCGCCGACCCGTAGAGGATCGACGCGAGGCCGATCAGCAGCATCAGGTCCTGGAAGTGCGCCGAGGCGTCGGGGAAGATCGGCAGCACGATCCGCAGGAACCCGTAGGCGGCCACCTTGCTGAGCACGCCGGAGAAGCTCGCGAGCACGGACATCGGCATCGCGCGGTAGCCGTCCGGCATCCAGCCGTGCAGCGGGAAGAGCGGCATCTTCACGAGGAACGCGGCGGCGAAGCACAGGAAGATCCACTCCTGCGAGCCGGTGCTCAGGCGCGCCTGCTGCAGGTCGGAGAACGCGAACGAGAGGTCGGTGCCGTTCTGCTGCGCGGCGAGCACCGCGGTTGCGATGGCCGCCGCGAGCATGAGCAGCGAGCCGACCAGCGTGTAGATGACGAGCTTCGTCACCGCGGCCACCCGGGTCCCCGCCGGCCCCCAGATCCCCGTCAGGAAGAAGAACGGGATCAGCATGAGGTCGAAGAACGCGACGAAGAGCGCGAGGTCCTGCGCCAGCAGCGCGCCGAGCACCGCGGTGTGCCCGAGTCCCAGGTGGAAGAAGAACAGCCGCTCGTTCTCCCGCGGCGTGCGCGCGGCCCACAGCACGGACGCCGTGAACAGCAGCGTGGCCAGGAGCACCAGGAACAGGTTCAGGCCGTCGAGCCCGAGCTTGTAGGAGATGCCCAGGGTGCGGATCCACGTCTCGTCGGTGACGTACTGCAACCCGCCGGCGCCGCGGTCGTAGTCGATGACCGCCGCGATCGCGTAGGCCAGCGCGGCGCCGGAGCCGAGCACGGCCAGCCCGCGGGCGGTCGCCTTGCCGGGCGCGAACAGGCCGAGGACCGCGGCGAACGCGGGCAGCCAGAGCAGGAGGGAGAGGTGGAGGGTCACGCCTGGAGGAGGAAGTAGAGGCCGACGGCCGCGAGGCCGACGAGGAGGAAGGCGGCGTAGGAGCGCAGGTAGCCCGACTGCACGGCACGCACCGCGGCCGAGCCGGCGCGGACGATGCCGGTGGTCCCGCCGACCAGCGTGCCGTTGACGAAGATGCGCTCGAAGGTCTGCTGGCCGAAGCGCCCGAACCAGCCGAACGGCCGCACCACCGCGAGCTCGATCAGCTCGTCGAAGTACCACTTGTTGACGAACAGGCGGTGCAGCGCGCCGAAGCGCGCCTGCACGCGGGCGCTGGTCCCGGGCTGCTTGACCCAGACCACGTAGGCGACGGCGATCCCGGCCAGGCCGACCACGGCGCCGAGCACGAGGCCGAAGACCGTGAGCCCGTCGGAGGGATCGATGCGCACCGTCGCGTCGGCGAAGGTCGGCTCGAGGAAGCGCTCCAAGCCGTGGGAGACGAACGGCACCTGCAGGAAGCCGCCGACGACCGCCAGCACGGCGAGCGCGCTCATCGCGGCCTTCATCGCCGGGGCCTGCTCGGCGATGTGGTGCTCGGCGCCCGGGAAGCCGACGCCGGTGTCCTCGGCCTCGCCCGTGCTCGGATTACGGGGTTCGACGTGGTGCAGGTGGCCGCCCTCGAGCTCGACGGCCTCCGGGACCGCCTCGCCGAAGAACGCGCGGAAGATCATGCGCCACGTGTAGATCGCCGTGAGGAACGCGCCGATGTAGCCCGCGACGTACAGCGCCCAGTGCCAGCCGCCCTGCGCGCCCATGTCGAGCAGGATCTCGTCCTTGGAGAAG
The DNA here is from genome assembly GCA_038207985.1 of Solirubrobacterales bacterium. GTDB lineage: Bacteria > Actinomycetota > Thermoleophilia > Solirubrobacterales > Solirubrobacteraceae > Paraconexibacter. The sequence continues at coordinate 1,662 of JBBQZE010000025.1, read as the reverse complement.
AAGCCGGAGAACGGCGGGACGCCCGCGAGCGCCAGGCCGCCGATGCAGAAGCAGATGAACGTGAACGGCATCGCCTTGCGGAAGCCGCCCATGCGCTCCAGCGACTGCTCGCCGCCCATGGCGCCGATGATCGAGCCCGCGGCCATGAACAGTAGCGCCTTGAAGAACGCGTGGGTCATGAGGTGGAACAGCCCGGCGACGTAGGCGCCGGCGCTCACGGCCATGATCATGTAGCCGATCTGCGACATCGTCGAGTAGGCGATCACCCGCTTGAGGTCGGTGACCACGAGCCCGATCGTCCCGGCCACCAGCAGCGTCACCGCGCCGATGATCGCGCCCACCGCGGCCGCGGCCGGGGCGTGCTGGAACAGCGGGTGCATGCGGGCGATGAGGTAGACGCCCGCCGTGACCATCGTCGCCGCGTGGATGAGCGCGGAGACCGGCGTCGGGCCCTCCATGGCGTCCGGCAGCCAGGTGTGCAGCGGGATCTGCGCGGACTTCGCGAAGGCGCCCACGAGGAGCAGGAGGCAGCCGGCGGTGAGGTCGCCCTGGTGGCCCGCGAAGTCCTTCGGCACCGAGTCGAACGTGTGCAGGAGGTCGAGCGTCCCGGAGTGGCGGAAGAGGAAGTACGTCCCCAGCACAAGCCCGATATCGCCGACGACGTTGACCACGAACGCCTTGATCCCGGCCCGGGTCGCGCTCGTGCGGCGGTACCAGAAGGAGATCAGCAGGTAGGACGCCGCGCCGACGAAGGCCCAGCCGACGATGAGCAGCAGGAAGTTCGCCGCCAGGATCAGCAGCAGCATCGAGAACACGAAGAAGTTCAGGTATGAGAAGAAGCGTGCGTAGCCCTGGTCGGACTCCATGTAGGCCACGGAGTAGAGGTGGATCAGCATCGAGACGCCCGAGACCACCAGGATCATCAGGACGCTCAGCGGGTCCACCAGGATCGAGACCTGCGCGTCGAGGCCGGCGGTCCGCGCGTAGTCCCAGCCGACGAAGACGGCTTGGCGCGCCTCCGCGTCGCGGTCCTGCAGCGAGAGGAAGGTCAGGACGGCCGAGACGAACGCGCCCGCGATCGCGAGCGTGCCCAGGTAGCCGCACACCTTGGCCGGGACGTGCTGCGACAGCAGCCCGATCAGGACGGCGCCGGCCAGCGGGAAGGCGAGGACGAGCCAGGCGGTGGTGCTCACGTGAGTGGTGGTCCTAGCCCTGGAGCTCGCGGAGCTCGTCGACGTCGATGGGGAGGCGGCGGCGGTACATCGCGACGATGACCCCGAGCCCGATGCAGACCTCGCAGGCGGCGACGACCATCACGACGATCGCGAAGATCTGGCCGTCGGAGTTGCCGTGCATGCGCGAGAAGGCGATCAGCGCGAGGTTCGCGGCGTTCAGCATGAGCTCGAGGCACAGCAGGATGACCAGCGGGTTGCGCCGCGTGAGGACGCCACCCGCCCCGATGGAGAAGATCAGCGCCGACACGACGAGGTACCACTCGATCGCCACGGCTAGCGGTCCCCGGACTCGCTGGCGCCGCCGGCGCCCGCTCCGATGCCCGCGCGCTCGCGCGTCGCGCCGGTCGTGCGCGTGCCCACGCCCTCCGCCATCGTGCCGGTCCCGAGCGGGCGGACGAGATCCAGCGGCGTGATGCGCTGCTCCTCG
>JBBQZE010000024.1:0-19495 GCA_038207985.1 Solirubrobacterales bacterium | reverse complement strand
GCGCAGGCCAAGCTCCTCGGGCACTCCGGGGTCACCGTCGCGTCGCTGCACGCTCGCGCCACCTGCGACAAGGGCGGGGCGAAGGTCGCCGACCGCGGTCCCGGTGCCGACTGGAACTGCTACATGACCTTCGATGACCCGAACACGCCGCTGTCCGACGGGACCGCTCGCTTCGAGCTGAACGTCCACAGCAACGACTGCTATTCGGCGGGCGGCCCGTCGAAGGTCACCGGCCTCATCACCATCACGGACATCCGCGGCAACGAGGTCCCCAACCCCGTCTTCGAGTGGGACACCTGCTTCGATCCCAGCACCCCCGACTCGATCACCCGGCCGGCCGGCACGCCGGCGTCACTCACCCTGCCGACCGGCACCATCAAGGCCGAGAAGAGCGGCAAGGTCGATCCCGTGCTGACGTGCTCGGCCGGAGCCGTCGGGGGATGTGTCGGCACCCTGACCGCCGCGATCGGCTCCCGTGTCGTCGAGTCCGTGCGCTACCAGATCGCCCCGGGCAAGGACAACGACTTCCCGTTCACCCTCACCGGCGACGAGCTCAAGCCAGGGACCCGCCTGACGCTGAGCGCCGTTCCGGTGATCGGCACCGCGCAGCCGCCGTCGAGGAGCCTGGCGCTGCAGTAGCCGACGGGCGCCCCGGCGACCTGCTGTGATGACGGCCGATGCGCATCCTGGTGGTCGAAGATGACCCGCGGATCTCCGAGTTGCTCGCACGCGGCCTGCGCGACGAGGGGCTGCTCGTCGACCTCGCACACAACGCGCGGCAAGCGCTCGAGGCGACCAACGATGTCGAATACGACACGGTCGTGCTCGACGTCGGGCTGCCGGATCTCGACGGCTTCGAGCTCTGCGAGGAGCTGCGCCGGCGGGAGGTCTGGTCCCCGGTGCTGATGCTCACCGCGCGGACGTCGGTGGGCGATCGCGTCGCGGGGTTGAACGTCGGGGTCGACGACTACCTCTCGAAGCCGTTCGCGTTCGAAGAGCTGGTCGCCCGTCTGCGGGCCCTCGGCCGCCGGGGACCCGCGCGCCGCGGGGTCGTGCTCAGCGTCGGTCCGTTGCGCTTGAACTCGACGACGCACGAGGTGTGGCGAGGCGAGACCGCGATCGAGCTCTCCGCACGCGAACTGGCGCTGCTGGAGGCATTCATGCGCCATCCCGGCCAGGTCCTGTCGCGCGAGACGCTTCTCGACCAGGCCTGGCCGGCGGGCAGCGAGCAGACGTCCAACGTCGTGGAGGTGTACGTCCGCTACCTCCGTGAGAAGCTCGACCGCCCCTTCGGTGTCTCCTCGATCGAGAACGTCCGTGGCCTGGGCTACCGCCTGCGCCGCGACGGCGGCGCGTGACCCGGCTGCCGATCCGGGTCCGCCTGACCGCGGTCTTCGTCGCGGTGATGGGAACGGTCCTGCTGGTCATCGGCCTGTTCCTCTACTACCGCACCGAGCACAACCTCGACATGGCCATAAACTCGGCGCTCCGGGCCCGCCAAGGCGGGCTGCAGGCGTTCACGAGCTCCGCCGCCCCAGGCCCGCGGATCATCCCGGCAGGAGAGGGGTTCGCACAGGTGCTCAGCGTCGACGGTCGTGTCCTCGACAGCCGCCCTCCGTCGACCGTCCCGCTGCTGAGCGCCGCGGAGGCGCGTCGTGCGTCGTCGGCGACGGTGGCGATCGAGCGCCATGAGCGCAGCCGGTACCTCGCGGGTCCGGCGCGGCTCGAGGGCCGTCGCGTGGTCGTGCTGGCGGCCACGTCGCTCGCGGAGCGCGAGCGCGCGCTCGAGGGGCTCGGCGGCGCGCTGCTGGTCGGGTTGCCGCTGGCGCTGCTGCTAGCGGCGGGGGTGGCCTACGCCGTGGCCGCCGGGGCGCTGAGCCCGGTCGAGAGCATCCGTCGACGTGCGTCGGGCATCTCGCGCGCCGGGCCGGCGGCGAGCATCCCCGTTCCCGAGGCCGACGACGAGGTGCGGCGCTTGGTCCTCACCGTCAACGACATGCTGGCTCGCCTGGCGCTGGCGGCTGAGCACGAGCGCAGCTTCGTGGCGAACGCCAGCCATGAGCTGCGGACGCCGCTCGCGGCGTTGAACGCCGAGCTCGACCTCGCGCTGCGCCCCGGTCGGACCCCCGAGGAGCTGCACTCGGCGGTCGTGAACGCGAAGTCCGACTGCGATCGCCTGATCCGGCTCGCGGCGGGCCTGCTCGACCTCGAAGGGGCCGATGCCGTGAGCACCCCCGTCCGCCATCGGGTCGACATCGACGACCTCTGCCACGAGGTGGCCGCCGACTTCGCGCGGGCCGCTGCGCCGGGTCGGACGCTCACCGTGGTGCCCAGCGGTTTGACGGTCGTCGGCGACGAGGTGGCGATCGGGCGGGCCGTGCGCAACATGATCGAGAACGCGTTCGTCCACGGCGCCGGCTCGATCACGGTGGGCTCCGGCCTCGAGCTGCCACACATCCGGCTGTGGGTCTCCGACGAGGGGCGCCTCGACCCTGAGATCGACGGCGGCGAGGCCTTCGAGCGCTTCGCGCGCGGCCCTGGGACCGCGTCGCGTCCCGGAGCTGGTCTCGGGCTCGCCCTCGTCCGTGTCGTGGCTGAAAGCCACGGCGGGTCCGCGACGCTCGAATCCACCGCTTCCGGGGTTCGCGCGACGCTGGCGCTGCCGTCGCCCTAGGCGCTGCGCGGCGCGGACGTCCTGGGCCCGGTCTGGAACCAGGCGAACACGAGGGCCCCGGCGCCGACGACGGCCGCCGCGATGCCGTGCTTGACGTGGTGGTGGCCCGACCCCGCTTCGTGGCCGGGGAAGAACGACGGCAGGCTGCTGGCGGGGTCGGCGACGTACAGGACGGCGACGACGAGCAGGAGGAGGCCCAGCACGACGGCTGGGGCGATGAGCGTGCGGTTCTTGTTCATCAGGTGTTCCCTTCGGTTTCAGGTGGCCAGGAGCACGACGGACACGACCGCGCCGGCCACCGCGCAGTAGATCGCGAACGGGGTCAGCCGGTTGGTTTCGAAGTAGCGCACGAGGAAGCGCACGGTCAGGTAGGCGGTGAAGGCGGCGCAAGCGGCGCCGACCAGGGCCGGCCCCCGGACGCCATCGCCCTTGGCTCCGAACAGGTCCGGCAGCTTGAGCAGCGCGGCCGCGCCGATGATCGGCGTCGCGAGCAGGAAGGAGAAGCGCGCCGCGTGCTCGTTGGACAGCCCCGCGAGGAGACCGCCGCCCATCGATGCGCCGGAGCGGGAGAAGCCCGGGATGAGGGCGAGCGCTTGCGCGGACCCGATGCCCAGGCAGGCGCGGAAGCTCAGGCGCCGCGCGATCACCGCGTCCGCGTCCCCCCCGCCGTCGCCAGGCGCCGGTGCGCGCCGACGGAGCCGCTCCGCGCCGTAGAGCACGACCCCGTTGAGCATCAGGAAGAAGGCAGCCGACTGCGCGGAGGCGAAGGCGTTACGCAGGGAGTGCTCGAGGGCCAGGCCCAGAAGGCCGGCGGGGATGGTCCCGACGATGAGCAGCCAGCCGAGCTTCGCGTCGGTGTTCTCGGGCCGGATCTCGCGGTCTCGCAACGATCGCACGACACCGACCAGGATCCGTTGCCAGTCCTTGAAGAAGAACAGGAACAGGACGATGGCGGTGGCGAAGTGCGTCGCGACCAGGAACGTGACGAAGTAGTCGTCGTTCTGATGGATGTCCCATCCGAGCAATCGGGGCAGGATCACGCTGTGACCCAGACTCGAGATGGGAAACAGCTCGGAGACGCCTTGCAGCAGCCCGAGGATGGCGGCTTGGAGATAGGAGATCGGATGCACTTGGCGTCAACCTCGCACGTGCCACTGAGACGAAGATGAGAACGAGCCGCCGTGGCCCGCGCTCGCTTCGGTGGCGACCTTCCTCGTCACATCATCGGGGGGCGACATCGCCGGGGCCGCGAAACCGCCGCCAGCCGAAGAAGGCGATGAGGGCGACGGCGGCCAGTGCAATGCCGGTCACGCCCACGTACTTGAAGATCTTCTCGGCGGTCGGGCCGAGGTAGTAGGCGAGGAGCCCGACCGAGGTAGCCCAGGCAACCGCCCCCAGGGCGTTCCAGAACAGGAAGACGGGCCAGTGCATGCGATTGATGCCAGCGAGCCAGGCGGCGGCGATCCGCAGCCCGGCGACCCAGCGACCGAGGAAGACGGCCTTCGGTCCGTGCTTCCGGAAGAAGGGCTCACCCTTCTCGAGAAGCTCTCGCCGTCGATCCTCCAGCAGGCCAGGCCGCTCGAGCAGCTTGCGGCCCCCGTTGCGACCGATCAAGTACCCGATGTTGTCGCCGATGATCCCCGCGGTGGCGGCGATCAGGATCACCAGCCCGATCTGGAACTGCCCGTGCCGGGCGAGCACCCCTGCGGTGATCAGCGCGGTCTCGCCGGGGACCGGGATGCCGACCGATTCGGCGCCGACGAGGCCGAACAGGATCGGATAGCCGAGGTGCGCGGGCAGTTTGACGAGCGCGACGAGCAAGCTCATGGCAGGCCGACGACGTGACCTTCGAAGCATGTGGTCGGGGCCATCGATCCGAGAATAGAAGGCGCCGCTGAGACGGGGATGAGCACTCGGCCGGCCGGGTCACGCCGGAGCAACTCCGCACCGCCTAGGCTCCCTCCCCGCGTGCCGTCGCTGACCCTCGTCATCCCGATCCACAACGAAGCCGTGGTCCTTCGCGAGGTCCTCGAGCGGGTGCACCGCGCCCCGTGCCCGATCGAGCGCGAGTGGATCCTCGTCGACGACCGCTCCACGGACGCCACGCCGGCGATCCTCGCGGCATGGGTGGCCGAGCACGGCAGCGACGAGCGTGGGATGCGTGTCATCACCCGGCCGCCATCGGCGCGTGCGGGCAAGGGCGCGGCGATCGCCGAGGGCATCCGGGCGGCGACGGGCGACTTCGTCATCGTCCAGGACGCCGACCTCGAGTACGACCCCGCCGACATCCCCGCACTGCTGGAGCCCCTGCTCCAGGACCGTGCGGACGTCGTCTACGGCAGCCGTTTCCGGCGCGAGGGCCAGCAGGTCCACCGCACGTTCCACTACCTGGGCAACCGCGTGCTGACGGCGCTCAGCAACATGCTCTCGGGCATCTACCTGAGCGACATGGAGACGTGTTACAAGCTCTTCCGGGCCGACCTGGTGCAGGCCATGGAGCTTCGGAGCGCGCGCTTCGGCGTCGAGGTCGAGCTGACCGCATACGTCGCCAAGGCCGGCGCGCGCGTGTACGAGCTGCCGATCGCCTACTTCCCGCGGACGCACCTCGCCGGCAAGAAGATCGGGTGGAAGGACGGCGTCGCTGCCCTCGGCCACCTGGTGCGCTTCAACCTGCTCACGCCCACCGAGCGCGCGTTCGGCGAGCTGCCCGCGCGCTACCGGCACGAGCCGTGAGCGATCTCGTCGCGGTCACGGGCGCCACGGGCCAGCTCGGCGGCCGCGTCGCCGCCGGACTCGCGGCGCGCAACATCCGTCAGCGCCTGGTCGTGCGTGACGCGGCACGCGCACCCGAGCTTCCGGGCGCGGAGGTCGCGCTCGCCCCGGGCTACCACGACCGCGCGGCGATGACCGAGGCCCTGCGAGGCGCGGAGACGCTGTTCCTCGTGTCCGGCCGGGAGTCTGCCGACCGCGTCGCCGAGCACATCAGCGCCGTGGATGCCGCGGTGGACGCCGGGGTGCAGCGGATCGTCTACACCTCGTTCCTCGGAGCCCGGCCCGACGCGACCTTCACGCTCGTCCGCCATCACGCGGCGACGGAGGAGCACATCCGCGCAACCGGCCTGCGCCACACGTTCCTGCGCAACGCGATGTACGCCGACTTCGCGCCGTTCTTCGCCACCGCGGAGGGCGTCATCGCCGCCCCGGCCGGGGACGGCCGCACCGCGTTCCTCGCCCGCGACGACGCGGCGGCCGCCGCGGTCGCGGTGCTCACGGGTGAAGGCCACGACGGGCGGGCGTACGAGCTCACCGGCCCGGAGACCACCGGCCTCGCCGAGGTCGCCGCGCTGCTCACCGACGTCGCGGGCCGCCCGGTCACCTACGTGCCGGAGACCGTCGAGGAGGCCTACGCCTCCCGGGCGACCTACGGCGCACCCGGCTACGAGGTCGAGGGGTGGGTCACGTCGTTCACCGCGATGGCGGCGGGCGACTTCGACGTCGTCACCGGCACCGTCGCCGAGCTGACGGGGACGCCGCCCATGGGCCTCCCGGCCTTCCTGGCCGCGAACCCGGGCTCCTACGCGCACCTCATACCGAACTCCGCTTGAGGCGGCGGCAGCGCTCGGAGCAGTAGCGCACCTCGTCCCACGAGCGTGCCCACTTCTTGCGCCACGTGAAGGGCAGGCCGCAGGTCGCGCAGGTCTTCGTGGGGAGGTCCGCCTTGCGCCGCACCTCCCCACCCCGATCTAGGCGGCGCCGGCCGCCTGCAGCAGCTCGCCGGCGACGCGGTCGGTGGCGTCGTGCGCCCCGCCGAGCAGCCGGCGGGAGAGCTGGGCACGCCGGAAGAACAGCGGCGCGTCGTGCTCCCACGTCGCGCCGATCCCGCCGTGCACGTTGATGTTGGAGCGCGTCGCGTAGTCGAGCGCGTGGCCCGCGGCTGACCGGAATGCGCTGGCGGCCAGGGGCCACTCCGCAGGGCTGTCCTGGCCCGCCCAGCCCGCGTAGAACGCGAGCGAGCGTGCGTTCTCCTGGCGGCGGAGCACCTCGGTGATCTCGTGCTTGACTGCCTGGTAGGAGCCGATGGCGCGGCCGAACGTGAAGCGCTCCTTCGCGTACTCGACGCTCATCGCCAGGCAGGTCTGCACCGTGCCGAGCGACTCGGCGGCCAGCAGCGCCTGCGCGAGGTACCACGCCGCCGCGAGCTGCCCTTCGTCGGCGTCGAGCCGGCGGCCCGGGCTGGCGTCGAGCGTGACGTGCCCGAGCGCCCGGGTCGCGTCGTAACGGGTGACCGCCTCGACGGACGCGGCGGCGGCCTCGACGACTACTGCCGCAGGGCTTCCGGACTCGTCGGTGCCGACGACCACGAGGAGGTCGGCGCCGGGGGCGTCCGGCACCCATGCGGCGGTGCCGGTGACCGAGCCGTCGGCGGCGATCAGCGGGGCGTCGGCGCGCGCGAAGCCGCGCACGGCGTCGGCGGTCCAGCCTCCGAGATGGTCGCCTGGCGGGCGCGCGCCGACGAACGCGGCGCGCTGCTCGCCACCGGCCACGGCCTCGGCCGCGGCGTCGGCGGCGCGGTCGAGCACGTAGGAGGCGGGCAGCAGGCCGAGCAGGGGCGTCGGCGCGAGCACCTTGCCGCATTCCTCTATGACGAGCATGGCGTCGAAGGGCTGCAACCCCGCGCCGCCGCGCTCCTCGCCGACCAGCAGACCGGTCCAGCCCGCCTCGACTACGGTCGGCCAGAGGTCGGGCAGCGCGTCCGTGCCGCCGTCGGCCTCGAGCGCCTCGCGGGCGGCCTCGACCGTCTTGAAGCGGGCCAACGCGCCGCGCGCGGCGTCCCGCAGGAACTCCTGCTCGTCACTCAGGGCGAGGTTCATGTCAGGCCACCGCTTCCTTTTCCTTGGCGCGGAGCTCGGAGAAGGGGATCCCCTTGTCCAGGCGCGGCTCGGTGGGCAGGCCGAGCACCCGCTCGCCGATCGTGTTGCGCAGGATGGACTCGGTGCCGCCGGCCGACTTCAGGCCCGGCAGGAACGAGATCAGGTAGGCCCACTCGGAGTCCTCGGCCAGGGCGTCGGGACCGATGACGTCGGCGATGAGGTCGCCCGCGGCCACTGCGGCATTCACCGTGGTCACCTTGGCGAGGCCCGACTCCGGGCCCGGGATCTGGCCCTTGGAGAGCGCGGTCAACGTGCGGTAGCCCGTAAAGCGGATGGCGAGCAGCTCCGTGGCGAGGTCACCGAGGCGCTGGCGCACGTCGGGGTCGGCTGCCGCTGCGGGATCCTGGGCGATGGCCTCGGCGAAGCGGTCGGACCGGTAGCCGAAGCCCTCCGAGCCGAGGCCGATCGTCAGGCGCTCGTACATGAGCACCGTCAGCGCCGTGCCCCAGCCGTTGTCGACGCCGCCGACGACGTTGTCCGCGGGCACGCGGAGGTCGTCGAAGAACACCTCGTTGAACTCGGCCTCGCCGGAGATCTGGCGCAGCCCGCGGATCGTCACGCCATCGCCCTCCATGGGGACGATGAACATGGTCAGGCCCTTGTGCTTGTGCTTGTCCGGGTCGGTCCGGGCGAGGAGCAGGCCGTAGGAGGAGAACTGGGCGTTGGTCGTCCAGACCTTCTGGCCCGTGAGGGAGAACGAGCCGTCGTCGTTGGCCACGGCGCGGGTCTGCACCGCGGCGAGGTCCGACCCTGCAGCGGGCTCGGAGAAGAGCTGACACCAGACCTCGTCGCCGTGGAGCATCGGCCCGAGGTAGCGGGTCTTCTGTTCGTCGGAGCCGTGGGCGATCAGGCACGGCCCGAGCATGCCGATGCCGATGACGTCGAGGATCCCGGGCACGTGGGCCGTGGCGAGCTCCTGGTTGACGATGACCTGCTCGATCGGGCCGAGGCCCTGGCCGCCGTACTCCTTCGGCCACGTGAGGCCCGCGAGGCCCGCCTCGGCGAGCTTGTCCTGCCAGGCGCGCCGGGTGTCGATGTAGGCGCTGTCGCCCGAGTCGCCGGACGGCGAGGGCGCCTCCGCCTTGTGCTCACCGAGCCAGCTGCGCACCTTCGAGCGGAATGCAGCCTGCTCGGGTGTGTCGTTCAGATCCACGAGGTCTCCTGTCCTGGGGCGGTCCGTGCGAAGTGTACGGGGCCCAGGTGAACGAAGTTCAGCTTCGGCGGGGCACCTTCTCGAGCGCCGCCCGGATGTCGTCGACGGAGTCGAAGCCGAGCGACAGGAGGTTGTTGTGCTGGTGGGCGACGTTGCCCTGCTCGTCGACGATGACGACGGCACGCTTGGTCATCTTGAGGCGCTTGACCATGAGCCCGTAGGCCTCGGCCACGGCACCGTCCTCGTCGGCCAGGAGCGGGACGGTCAGCCCGTGCTTGGCCTTGAAGGCCGCTTTGGAGCCCTCGTCCTTGGTCGAGATGCCGACGAGCGTCGCGTCGAGGGCGGCCACGTCGCCCGCCCGGTCGCGGTAGGAGCAGAACTGCTTCGTGCAGACCGCCGACTCGTCCGCGGGGTAGAACAGGAGCACGACGCGCTCACCCCGATGCGCGGACAGGGTGAAGCTCCCCTCGGTGCCGTCGAGGGTGAAGTCCGGGGCGGGGTCGCCGATGCTGAGCTTGGCCATGGGTGGGATCCTAGGCCGGGCGCGCTGGTAGAACGCAAGGATGCTCGCGCTCGCCGGTCCCGGCCATGTCCTCCCGCTGGCGGCGGGGGCGGTCGTCCTGCTCTTCCTCCTGCTGTGGGGCGCGAGCGTCGGGCTCAAGGACGTCTCGATCGTCGACCCCGCGTGGGGCCCCGCGTTCGTCCTCGTCGCGCTCGTGGCCTGGCTGGCCGGCGACGGGGATCCTGGGCGCCGCCGCCTGCTCTTCGCCCTGACCGCCGTGTGGGGCCTTCGCCTCGGCGGGCATCTCGTGCGCCGCAAGCTGGGGGAGATCGGGGAGGAGGACAAGCGCTACGCCGAGATGCGCGCCAAGCGCGGCGACGCCGGCTTCGCGGTCTACTCCCTCGGCGTCGTCTTCGGGCTCCAGGCGGTGCTCGTGCTTGTGGTGTCGCTGCCGCTGCAGGTCGCCGCGCAGCGCGCCGACGCCCTCGACCTGCTCGTCGTCCCGGGCGTGCTGCTCTGGGGCGCGGGCCTCTTCTTCGAGGCGGTCGGCGACGTGCAGCTCGACCGCTTCAAGGCCGATCCGGACTCCAAGGGGCAGGTCATGGACTCAGGGTTGTGGCGCTACACCCGCCACCCCAACTACTTCGGCGACTTCTGCGTCTGGTGGGGCCTGTTCCTCGTGGCGCTCTCCGCGGGGGCCGTCTGGTGGACGGTCATCGGGCCGCTGGTCATGTCGTTCCTGCTGATCCAGGGCAGCGGGAAGGGTCTGCTGGAGAAGACGATCGGGGCCCGGCGGCCGGGCTACGCCGACTACGTGGAGCGCACCAGCGGCTTCGTGCCGCTGCCGCCGCGGCGCTCGAAGAGGTAGTGACTGACCAGCCAGCGGTCGCCGCCCCGATAGCCCCAGAGCTCGTCGGTGGACAGCAGGAACAGGCGCCAGCCGCCGAGCAGGGTCCGTGCCTCGGCCCGCGTGCGGCCCGCGCCGAGCAGCGCGAGCGCGCGCTCTGGATCTGCGTCGAGGCGCTCGAGCCAGGCCTGCAGCGTCTTGGCGTAGTGCGTGCCGTCGACGACCCAGCGGTCGGCGAGCACGAGGTCGTCCTGGAAGCGGCCGAGCAGCTCGTGGCTCGGCATCAGCCCGGCGGTGAAGAACCGTTCGGCCGCCCAGGTCCCCTCGAAGAGGTAGGGCAGCGTGCGGTGGGAGAAGACGTGGATGAAGGCCTTGCCGTCGGATTCGAGCCACGTCGAGACGCGCCGCATCAGCTCCTTCCAGTTGCGCATGTGCTCGAACATCTCGATCGACATGACGCGGTCGAAGGTGGCTCCGGGGTCGAAGTCGTTGACGTCGGCGGTGATCACGGTGAGGTTCGTGATGCCGCGGCGATCGGCCTCCGCCTCGATGTAGCGGCGCTGGCCGTGGGAGTTCGAGACGGCGGTGACCTGGGCGCCCGGGTAGTGCTCGCCGAGCCAGAGGGTCAGCGAGCCCCAGCCGCAGCCGAGCTCGAGGATGCGCATGCCGTCGGCGACCTGGGCGCGCTCGCAGCTCAGCGCGAGCATCTCCTCCTCGGCCTGGGCGAGGGTCGTGGTCCCGGGCTCCCAGAGGCAGCCGGAGTACTTGCGGCGCGGGCCGAGGACGAGGCCGAAGAATCCCTCGGGCAATTCGTAGTGCTGCTCGTTGGCCTTCTCCGGCACCTCGGCGACCGGGCCGGTGGACATCCGCTCGATCAGTGCCTTGAGCCGTGCCTCCTGGGCCTCGACGCCGCCGCGCGCCTCCTTGCGCTCACGGGTCCAAGCCCCGAAGCGCGAGCCGGCGCGCAGCAGGGCGTCGGGGGCGACCTGGTGCTCCAGGGCGCGGTCCAGCAGGCGGTAGCGCAGCGCGCTCATGCCGCGACCTCTCGCGCGGCTGCCCGCTCGCTGCCGTCCAGCAGCGCCGCGACGACGCCCTCCGGGTCGTCCCACATCGGGATGTGGCCCGCGTCGGCCAGCGTGATCTCCCTGACCGTCGCGGGCAGGCGCCGCGGGCGGGCGACCAGGCGGTCGCGCTCGGGCCAGACCAGCGTGACGGGCACGTCGACCTCGGCCAGCCGTGTGAAGGTCCCCGCGCGCATCGCGCGGTTGACCGCGGTGAAGCCCGGCGCCTCGGCGTAGGCCTCCACGAGCGCGGCGGCATCCTCGGCCGGCACACGGTCGGGGTGCGCGACCGCGCCGAGCAGGGCGATCCGCCGGCCGCGCGCCGACTGCACGAGGCCGTCCAGCGCAGGCCGCACCGCGCGGGCGATCCGCCGCGCGATCTCCGGCTTGGGTGGCAGGGCCCGGGGCCACAGGCCGGCCGGGGCGAGCGCGGTGACGCTGGCGGCGTCGCCGGCCAGGGCGACTTCGAGCGCCACCCAGCCGCCGAGCGAGTTGCCCCCCAGGTGCGCCCGTCGGCCGTCCAGGTCGAGGTCGCGCAGCAGGGCGCTGACCGCAGCGGCGAGCGCGGCCGGACGGGTGTCCTCGCCCTCCAGGGCGGGGGAGTCGCCGAAGCCCGGCAGGTCGACCGCGATGACGTCGCGATGGGCCGCCAGGCCGGCCATGACCGGCCGCCACACCCGGCGGTCACCGCCGAGCGGGTGCAGGAGCACGAGCGGCTCGCCCGAGCCGGCCCGGTCGTAGGCGAGGGCGCTCATGGGATGAGGGTCCCCGGGACGTCGACGGCCGCCTTGATCTCGGCCAGGCCGACGATCGCCGTGGCGGGCACCCGCCCCTTCCAGCCCGGCTTGGCCAGGAGGCTCTGGCCGACGCCGATGCGGCGCTCGGCGAAGCCGCCCTCGCAGTAGCAGAGGTAGAAGCGCCACAGCCGCCGGAAGCGCTCGTCGTAGCCGAGCTCCTCGAGCCGCCCGGCGTTGTCCTCGATGTTCTTGCGCCAGTGGTGCAGTGTCGTGGCGTAGTCGCCCGTCAGGTCCTCGTGGTGGGTCATCCGCAGGTCGGTCTGCGTCTTCAGACAGCGGGCGATCTCCGCCTGCGACGGCAGGCAGCCGTTCGGGAAGATCTGCTCGCGGATGAACGAGCGCGACGCCTTCTCCACCTCGTAGGCGCGGTCGTCCATCGTGATGGCCTGCAGCAGCATCGCGCCGTCGCGCCATAGGCGCTCGGAGCAGATCCGGAAGAACGTGGGGAAGTCCTGCCACCCGACCGCCTCGATCATCTCCAGGGACACGACCCGGTCGTAGCTGCCGGTGAGATCGCGGTAGTCCTCGAGCAGGACGGTGACGAGGTCGCCGACGCCGGCCTGTTGCACGCGGTCGACCGCGTAGGCGTGCTGCTCGGCGGAGATCGTGGTGGTCGTCACGCGGCAGCCGCGGGTCGTGGCGGCGTGGATCGCGAAGCCGCCCCAGCCGGCGCCGACCTCCAGGACGTGGTGCTCCGGGCGCAGGTCGAGCTTGTCGCAGACCAGCTCGAGCTTCTCCATCGACGCGTCGCGGAGCGTGTGCTCCGGGGTCGAGAACGAGCCGGCCGAGTACATCATCGTCTCGTCGAGCATGAGCTCGAAGAGGTCGTTGCCGAGGTCGTAGTGGGCGTGGACGTCCTGGCGGCCCTGGTCCTTGGTGACGCGGCGGCGGATGCCCGCGACGTGCTGATAGGGGACGCGCAGCGCCTGGACACGTCGCCGTAGCGCGTCGACGATGTGCACGTTGCGCGCCGCGAGGCGAACGACGTCGGTGAGCTCGGGGGAGTCCCACAGGGCGTCGGTGTAGGAGCGGCCGAGCCCGCGGCTGCCGCGCAGGAGCACCACCCAGGCCTCGGGATCGTTGATCTGCACGATCGCCGCGGGCTCGCCCCCGGGCCCGAGCACGTGGCGCCGGCCGTCGGGCTCGGTGAGCTCGAGCCGGCCCGTGGACAGGCGGCGCAGGACGGCGAGGACGGCGCGGCGTGCGACGGCCTGGGACGGGGTGGGCTTCGTGGTCATGGTCCTCGGGTCCGGCGTCGGGGGGTCTGGCGCGGGCGGGCGGAAGTGCGGGGCGCCCTTGAGCTTCAGGGCGACTGCGTGGCCGTAGATGAGGCCGAGAGTGCGGACGGCGGCGGCGGGGTGGCGGCGCACGGCCGCGCGCAACGACGCGGGGGTGAGCTCCTCCCGGCGCAGGGTGAGCGTGGCGTCGAAGTCCTTCGTGCCGGAGCCGTCGCGGTGGTTCTCGATGTGGACGCTCAGGGTCTCGCCCGGCGTGCCGACGGCCCAGACGTGGCGGTGGTCCATGTCCTGGAAGGGGGAGACGTGGAGCACCTTGGCGTGGTCGCCGCGCAGGATGCGCTCCTCGCCCTCGGCCCGCAGCACGTAGGCGTGGCGCTTGAGCCATGGCGTGCTCGTGACCTCGGCCACGACGCTGTCGAGGCGCTCGTCCGCGTCGAAGCAGTAATAGAGCGACACGGGGTTGAAGCAGGTGCCGAGCGTCCGCGGGCTCGTCAGCACGCGGATCGGCCCGCCCGGCGCCGGGCGCCCGGAGCGCTCGGCCACGAGCGCGCGGACCGCGGCCGCGGTCGGCAGCCCGTCCCCGCCGCCGAGCAGGTCGCGGCGCCGCAGGCGCACCAGGCCTGGGGCGGGCCGCACGAGCCGGCCGCCGAGCAGCTCCGGCAGCTCCTCCAGGTCGGCGTAGAGGAACGAGACGGGATGGGTGAACTCCCCTGAGGGGGTGCCCAGGCGCCGGTGGCGGATCTCGCCGGCGTACAGCGCGGAAGCGGTCACGCGCTCACCGCCTCAGGGGTGCCGGCGAGGATGGCCTCCGCGACGCGGTACCCGCTGGCGACGCCGTCCTCGTGGAAGCCCCAGCTCCAGTAGGCGCCGGCGTAGTGGGTGCGCGCGACGCCGCTGATCTCGGCGTGGCGCTCCTGGGTGCGCAGACCGGCCGGCGTGAAGGTCGGGTGAGCGACCTCGAGCGTGGCCAGCACCGCGGCGGGGTCGATGCGCTCGGTCTGGTTAAGCGTCGCGAGCAGCTCGCGGTCGATCTCGTGGCCCTGCAGATTGTTCAACCAGTAGGTGACGGCGGGCAGCGCGGGCTCGGGGTCGACGAGGTGGGCGTTCCAGCTCGCCCAGGCCACCCGGCGCCGCGGCATCAGCCCGGTGTCCGTGTGGAGCACGAGCTCGCTGGTCAAGTAGGGGACCGCACCGAGCAGCTCCTCCTCCAGCGGCGAGGGGTCAGTGAGCAGCGCGAGCGCCTGGTCGGCGTGGCAGGCGAGGACCACCTCGTCGAAGCGCTCGGGCGCCTCGCCCGCGACGGTGACCTCGACGCCGTCCGTCGCTCGGGCCACGCCCACCACCGGCGCGGCGAGGCGCAGGCGGTCGCCGAGGCGCGCGCTGATCGCGTCGACGTACCGCCGCGAGCCACCGGCGACCGTGCGCCACTCCGGGCGGTCACGGAAGCCGAGCAGGCCGTGGTTGTCGAAGAACTGCACCAGGAAGCGGGCGGGGAAGCTCCACATCTGAGCGGGATCCGCGGACCACACCGCGGACGCCTGCGGGACGATCAGGCGCTCGACGAACCACTCGGAGTAGCCGCGATCCGTAAGCCACTCGCGCAGCGACGGGTCCTCGGACGAGGCCAGCAGGGCCTTCGCGTCGGCGTTGAAGCGGGCGTACTCGCGGACCATGCGCAGGAAGCGCCGGTCGGTGAGGTGGCGCGGGTTGGCGAACAGCGCCCGCGGCCCGTGGCCGGCGTACTCGAAGTCCGCGCCGTCGGAGACCGAAAAGGACATGTTCGAGGCGCGCGAGGCGACGCCGAGCTCGGCCAAGAGCCGCTCGAATCGCGGGTAGTTGCGGTCGTTGAAGACGAGGAAGCCGACGTCGACCGGGAGCGTGCCGGATGGCAGCTCGACGTCGAGGGTCCAGGCGTGGCCGCCGGCGCGGTCCTGCGCCTCGAGCACGGTGACCTCATGGTGCTCGCCCAGCACGTGCGCCGCGACCAGCCCCGAGACCCCGGCGCCGACGACGGCGATGCGCTTCCGCGGGTTGAGGGCATGGTGCATACAAAGGTCCGTTCGCTTCGCGTGCGTCGATGGATCAGCGCCAACTCCAGGCATGCACGCGGAGAACACCGTCGAGACGCTGCCGCGGGCGGCATCCGGGTCGTGTTGCGCGGGCACATGCGCGCCTCGGTCGCGGCCGCCCGTCAGGACCTCGACCCGTACCGGGAACCTCGCCGGGGCGGGCTGAGGGCGCGGCGGAGCGCCGCGGTCCCTGTGGTGTGCGTCAATGGGGGGGTGCGTCCGTTCGTCCTGATCCAGGCGGCCCTCGCCGGCGTCGTGCTCGCCCGGCTCGCGCGTGGGCGCAACCGCCGCCCGCCGCTGCGGGCCGGGACCGCGCCGCCGCCCGCCGGCCGCGTGAGCGTGGTGGTCCCCGCACGGGACGAGGCGCAGCGCATCGCGGCCTGCCTCGGCCCGCTGGCCGCCGACCCGGACGTCCACGAGGTGCTCGTGGTCGACGACCACTCCACCGACGCGACCGCCGAGGTCGCCCGGGCGCACGGTGTCCGCGTGCTCATCGCGCCGCCGCTGCCCGCCGGGGCCGTCGGCAAGCCGTCGGCGCTGCAGCACGGCCTCGAGCAGGCGACGGGAGAGATCGTCGTGACGCTCGACGCGGACGCGCGCCCGGCCGTCGGCCTCGTGCGTGCCCTGGCGGCGGAGCTGGAGGCGCAGCCTGAGCGCACGCTGCTCACCGCGACCGTGCGCTTCGCCTGCAAGACCCCGGGCGAGCGCCTCCTGCACCCGGCGTTCCTCGCGACGCTGGTCTACCGCTTCGGACCGGGGGACGTGCCCGGATTTCAGCCCCGGCCCGACCGGGCCCTGGCCAACGGGCAGTGCCTGGCGGTCCGGCGCGAGGCACTGCTCGCGGCGGGGGGCTTCGCGCTGGCGGCCGGCGCGATGACCGACGACGTGGCGCTCGCCCGCGCGCTCCGTCGCCGCGGCTGGTGCCTGCACACCGTCGACGCCGCCGACCTCGTCGAGGTGGACATGTACGACTCGCTGCGCGAGACCTGGGAGGGCTGGAGCCGCTCGCTGATGGCGCCCGACGTGACCTCCGTGCCCTGGCAGGCGCTCGACCTCGCGACGCTGTGGGCGGTGCAGGCGCTCCCGCTGTGGCGCGTGGTGCTGCGCCGCGGGACGCTGCTCGACGCAGCGCTGCTGGCGCTGCGCCTCGCGCTGCACGTGGCGTTCCGGCGCACCTACCGCCGCCACGACGCGGCGTTCTGGCTCGCGCCGCTCGCCGACCTCCCGGCGGTGTCGCGCCTCACGCGCTCCGTGCTGCGCCCGGACCGCCGCTGGCGCGGCCGCACCTACTGATCCCCGGGCGCCGAGTGCCGGATGGCGGTCGACGGGTGACCGTCGTCCGGCGCTCGGCGGCCCTGGAGCGCGCGGACGCCGAAGAGCGCGCCGACGAGCGTCATGAGCGCGCCGGTCGCGGCCACGTGGTCGATGGGGTCCACAGCCGCCTGCGCGAACGGCACGCCGAAGATGCCGACGCGGGCGCCGAGCGCGAACGAGCGCCGCGCGAGCGACACCGCCACGCACGCCGCGAGCGCGATCGCCGCCGCGAGGGGCGCCACGGCGAACATGCCGCCGGCGAACGTCATCACCGCCTTGCCGCCGCGCCCACGGGTGGCGAGCGGGAACGCGTGGCCGAGCATCGCGGCGGCCACGGCGACATAGGCCACCCAGGTCCCGCCGAGCGCGAAGCCCGCCAGGCCGGCGAGCGTCCCCTTCGCCGCGTCACCGATGAACGCCGGCCACGAGCGCCGCGCGCCGAGCTGCTCGAGGGCGTTCCAGGCCCCGGGGTTGCCGTCGCCCCTGCGGAACAGGTCGACGCCGTGGCGACGTGCCACGAGCAGCGCAACCGGCACACTGCCGAGCAAGTAGCCCACGACGACCGCGACCCCGTAGTCCACTGCAGTGCTCGCCTCCTTCCACCTCATCCGCTACGCCCGTGCCCACGCTCCGGAGGGAGTCTCGCGCATGGGCCTCGACCGGCCCGCGCTCAAGGCCACCCCGGGCCTGGCGTTCTGGAAGCTGCTCGGGACGGGCCGCGGGGCCACGATGACGCTCGGGGCGGACCTCAGCCGCTGGGGCCTGTTCGCCACCTGGGAGGACGAGGCGGCGCTCGACGCCTTTCTCGCCACCTCGGAGGTCGCCGCGCGCTGGCGCGCCTTGTCGAGCGAGAGCTATCACGTGCGCCTCGCGCCGCTGCGCGTCCACGGCCGCTGGGCCGGGCGCGAGCCGGTGACGGGCCCGCTGCCGCAGGACCCCGGCGGGGAGCGGATCGCGATCCTCACCCGCGCGACCATCCGCCCGACGCGCCTCAAGGCGTTCTACACGTCGATCCGCGAGCCGGCGCAGGACCTCGCGGGCTCGGCGGGCCTGCTCGCGAGCGTCGGCATCGGCGAGTGGCCGCTCGCGCGCCAGGCGACCTTCTCGCTGTGGCGCTCCTGGGAGGACGTGCGCAGCTACGCCTACGGCCGCGAGGCGCACAAGGCGGTCATGCGCCGCACCCGCGCCGAGGGCTGGTACTCCGAGGAGCTCTTCGGCCGCTTCCGCCCCTACGCGGCCGAGGGCACCTGGAACGGCGCGAACCCCCTCGCCGACGCGGCCTGACGGCCCCTCCCGGACGCGGCCGACGCGGCCTGACGCGCTCCCGGACGCGAACTGACCCGTGTTGACGTCGCTGACCATGCGAAAGACGGGTCAGTTCGCCTCAGCGGGCGCTCAGGCCGGGCCGATCTCCCGCGCGACGAGCGCGCCGCCGAGCATCACGAGCGGAAGGCCGCCGCCCGGATGGGCGGTGCCGCCGACCCGCCAGAGGTTGCGCACGCCGCGCACCCGGTGGCCAGGTCGCCCGATTGAGCCGAGGCGCCCGTGCGGCGCGTCGCCGTAGATCGCGCCGTCGACCGCGCCGGTCTCCCGCTCGAGGTCGGCGGGGGAGCGGACGTGCCGCGCGACGACGCGGTCGCCGACGCCGAGCCGCGCGACCACCCGGTCCGCCTCGGCCTCCCAGTCGGCCCGCACGCGGCTCGGGGCGTTGGCCAGGACGAACCAGTTCTCGCCGTCGGCGGGCGCCTCCGAGGGGCTCGTGACGCTCGAGGTCGAGACGTACAACGTCGGGTCGCGCACCGGGCGGCGACGCACGAAGAGGTCGTCCATCTCCGCGTCGTAGTCCGCGGGGAAGCGGATCTCGTGGTGGACGTGCCCGGGGGTTCGGCCGTCGACGGCGAGCATCAGCGCGAGGCCGGAGAGCGAGCGCTCGCGCCGGGAGTGCCGGCCGCCGTCGAGCGTGCGCGCCAGGGCGAGCGCGTCGCCGTCCCAGACCACGGCGTCCGCAGCGACGACCCCGTCGGGCGTGCGCACCCCCGCCGCGCGCCGGTGGCCGCCGCGTACGACGCCGGAGACGGGGCAGCCGAAGCGCACCTCGCCGCCCAGCGCGGTCAGCCGCGCCTGCAGCGCGAGCACGAGCTCGTGGATCCCGCCCGGGACGTGCCACGCGCCGAACGCGTGCTCGACGTAGCCCGCCACCGCCAGCGCGGCCGGAGCGCGCCGCGGGTCGGCGCCCGCGTAGGTGCCGAAGCGCTCGATGACCATGCGCAGCCGCGGATCCCGCGTGTGGGCCCGGGCGAGGCCGCGCAGGGTGTGCCACGGCTTGATGCGCAGGAGGTCGCGAGGGTCTGGCGGCGGCTCGTCCGGCCCGGGGCGCCGCGGCGGCCACGGCGGCGGCCCGGTGAGGAACGGCTGCGACGCGGCCCACATGGCCTCGCACGTGGCGAGGAAGGCGGTCCAGTCGTCGCCGGTACCGGGGGACCACGCGTCCAGCGCGGCGCGCGAGGCGGCCTGATCCGCACTCAGCTCGACCGCGGTGCCGTCCGCGAAGCGGTAGCGGGTCACGGGCTCGACCGGCACGAGCGGCGGGAGCGGCGTGCCGGTGTCGGCGAAGAGCTCGCGCACGACCGCGGGCATGGTCAGCAGCGACGGCCCGGAGTCGAAGCGCCACGTCCGATCGCCCGATGCCAGCGTGACGCGGCCCGCCTTGCCGCCCGCCGCGGCCGCCTGCTCGAGCATCGTCACCTCGTGCCCGGTCGCCGCCAGGCGGACCGCGCAGGCCAGGCCGCCCATGCCGGCGCCGACGACGACGACCCGCATCGCTCAGCGCCCCATGGCCACGCGGGCGCGAAGCGCGGGAACCGCGACGGCGCCCATGGCCAGGCCACCGGCGAGGGCGACCCGCGGCC
>JBBQZE010000023.1:0-19847 GCA_038207985.1 Solirubrobacterales bacterium | reverse complement strand
TCAAGGTCGCCGGCCGGTGACCGTGGAGCGCCGCGAGGGCCGGGGGCGCCGGCCGGCTCGGGAGCGCCGCGAGCGCCGCCCTGCGACCCGCGGCCGGCCCCCTCGGCGCGCGCTGGGCCGTCAGCCGGCGCCAGCTCGGCGTCGAGCGCCGCGACGAACGCCAAGCAGGCCTCCAGCGTGGCCTGGAGGGCCGCCGGGTCGAGGCGGTCGGCGGTGTCGTCGTCCTGCCCGCGGCGCGGCACGACCCCGGCCGCGTCGACGCACCCGATGGCGATCGCGGGCCAGCCCACGGCGCGCGCGGCCCGGGCACCCGAGGTACCGCGCGACCGATGGGGGCGCAGGCCGAGCTCCGGGTGCCGTTCGGCGACGGCGCGCGCGAGCGCGACGGCCCGGGGGTGGAAGCGCAGCGGGAGGACCAGCCCGTCGCGCTCCCAGAACACCGGGGTCCCGCTGCCGCACGCGGCGACGTGAAGCACCACGACCTCCTGCGCGCCGACGCCCGCCCGCCGCTCGGCGGCGATCCAGTGCCGGAACCCGAGGGCGTGAGCGCCGCCGGCGCCGGCGAGCACGCAGTCGACCGCGAGCCCGGGCGGCGGCGTGACGTCGAGCGCGGCGACCAGCGCGACCGCGACGGCGGCCGCGCTCGCGTCCGCGCCGGCACCGGCCCGTGGTGCGGGCGTGAGGGCCTGGTCCAAGCCGGCGCCGACCGCAAGCAGCGCGAGCACCGTCGGCACGAGTTGGACCGCGCCGAGGGCCACCCCGGAGGCGCCGAGCTCGCGGGCGAGGGTGCAGCCGACGAGGGCCACCAGCGCAAAGGCCAGGACGCCGTGCGGCCCGGGCAGGTGGCCGCGCAGGCGGCGCCGCAGCCCGGCCTGGGCGCGGGCGGCGCGGCCCTTGCCCAGCGCTCCGACCGCGGGGGCGTCGACGGCAGCGGTCACCACGAGCCGCACCGGGGCCTCACGCGCGTCGCGGCTGACCACGTTCTGGGTGGCGCGCGCGGCGGTGAGCCGGCGCAGCAGCGGGAGGCGGCCCGAGAGGTCGCCCGCGAAGGCCACGAGCGCGGCGAGCGCGAGGCCGAGCCCGATCCGGGGGTGGTCCACGGAAGCGACGCTGCCGGCCACGGCGAGGAGCGCGACGAGCGCGTGCACGACGCCACGGTGCGGCCGGACCCAGGCGGTCTCGACGCGCGTGGTGCGCCGGCGCCGGCGCCCGGTCGCCCGCAGCGCCTCGGCCAGCAGCCCCGCGGCGCGGCGCTCGGCGTCGGAGCCGGCACGTCGTCGCGGGATCGCGGCGACGCGGGAGGCGAGGTCGAGCGGGTCCACTGGCGGGCGAGGCTACTCCGACGCCGCCCGCGGCCCGCCGGTCGGTGGTTCGGCGCACCCGGGTGTCCGCCCGCGGCACGGAGGTTCGACGGACGGTCCCGGCTCGCCCGCCGGGGCGTACCCTGCCGGGCCATGACCACCCCCGTCGAGACCGAGGACCTCGCCTTCGCCGGCGCGGCCCGCCACGCCAGCGCGATCGCCGCGGGGGAGCTGTCGTCGCGCGACCTCACACAGATGTACCTGGACCGCATCGCCCGCCTCGACCCGCAGCTCAACGCGTGGCGGGTCGTGCTCGCCGAGTCCGCGCTCGCCGAGGCCGACGCGGCCGACGCCCGTCGCGCGGCGGGGGAGACGGCCGGCGTCCTCAACGGCGTCCCCGTCGCGATCAAGGACAACGTCGACGTCGCGGGTCAGACAACCCCCGCGGGCACGAGCGCGCACGGCCCCGCGGCGACCCAGGACGCCGCCGTCGTCACCGCGCTGCGCGCCGCCGGCGCGGTCATCCTCGGCAAGACGAACGTGCCGGAGCTGCTGGCGAGCTGCTTCACCGAGACGCTGACCTTCGGCGCGACGCGCAACCCCTGGGACACGACGCGCACGCCGGGCGGCTCGAGCGGTGGCTCCGGCGCCGCGCTCGCCGCGGGGCTCTGCAGCGTCGCGCTCGGCTCCGACGGCGCCGGCTCGATCCGCATCCCGGCCGCCTGGTGCGGGCTCTTCGGCCTCAAGCCGCAGCGCGACCGCATCTCGCTCGCGCCGAACGACGACGGCTGGCACGGCCTGAGCGTCTACGGCCCGATCGCCCGCACGGCGGCCGACGCCGCGCTCTTCCTCGACGCGACGGCGACCAGCGCCCCGTCCGGTGGCTTCCTCGCGGCGGCCGGGCGCGCCCCGGGCCCCTTGCGCATCGCGGTGGCGACGAACCTGCCGCCCGGCTCCCGCGCCAAGGTCAGCGCCGACGCGACGCGGGCGGTCGACGAGACCGTCGCCCTTCTCCGGGAGCTCGGCCACACGATGGTCACCCGGGATCTCGACTACGGCACCGCGGCGCTGACCCTCACCGCGCGCTACCTCTCGGGCATCGCGCAGGACGCCGCCGGCATGGCCCACCCGGACCGCCTGGAGCGCCGGACGCAGGGCATGGCGCGGCTCGGTCGGCTCATCCCGCCCGCGGCGCTCGCCAGGGCCCGGGCCGCCGAGGCCGGGGTCGCCGCGCGCATGCAGCGGATCTACGAGGTGGCCGACGTCGTGCTGACGCCGGGACCCGCCGCCGCGCCGTTCCGCATCGGGGAGCTCCAGGGCCGCGGTGCGCTGCGAACGATCGACGCGATGTCCGCGCGGGTGCCGTTCTACGGCGCGATCAACGTCACCGGGCAGCCCGCGGCCAGCGTCCCCGCCGGCTGGGACGCCGACGGGCTCCCGCTCGCTGTGCAGTTCGTCGGGCGGCCCGACGACGAGGCCACGCTGCTGTCGCTCGCGGCGCAGATCGAGCAGGCGCGGCCGTGGACCGACCGCCGCCCGCCCGTCGCATGAGCGCAGGCGCCACGCCCGCCGACACCAGGCAGCTGCTCGGGATCGCCGAGCTCGCCGCCCATGCCGCCGCGGCCGAGCTCATGCCCCGCTTCGCGCGGGGTGCGGTCGGCGTGACGTCGAAGTCGACGACGACCGACCTCGTGTCGGAGGCCGACCTCGCCGCGGAGCGCACGATCCGCGAGGTCCTGGCCCGTGAGCGCCCCGACGACGCGATCCTGGGGGAGGAGGGCGACGACACCCCCGGGACGACCGGGCTGCGCTGGGTCGTCGACCCGCTGGACGGCACCACCAACTACCTCTTCGGCCACCCGCAGTGGTGCGTCTCGGTGGCCTGCGAAGGACACGCCGGCGTCGTCCTCGACCCGCTCCGCGACGAGCTGTGGTCCGTCGCGGTGGGGGAGCCCCCGTCGTGCAACGGCGTTCCGCTGGCGCCGGCCGCCGCGCGGACCGAGCTCGGCGAGGCGCTCGTCGGCACCGGCTTCGGCTACGCGGCGGACGTCCGCCGCGCACAGGGCGCGCTCGCCGCATCGGTGCTGCCGGCCGTCCGCGACATCCGCCGGGCGGGCAGCGCGGCGCTCGACCTCGCGTGGACCGCCGCGGGACGCCTCGACGCCTACTACGAGCATGGCGTGCAGCCCTGGGACATCGCGGCGGGCGTGCTGCTCTGCGAGGCCGCCGGCCTGCGGGTGGCGCACCTCCGGGGCGGCGACGGCCTGCCGCCAGGCATCCTCGCTGCCCCCGAGGGCCTCTTCGCCGCGCTGCTGGCCCTCGTCGGCTGAGCGGCCCTCAGCCCGCCTTGTGGCGCATCACGTGGTCTGGCGCGATGCGGAAGATGACGCGCACGTCGCCGGGCTGGTGGAACGGGTAGCTGTCCTGCCCGATGTACTTCTCGGCCATCGCGTCGATGTGGTCCATGGCGCCGTCCTCGGTCTCCTCGGCGACGTGCCCGGTGAGCGTGAGGTACTCGTACGGATCCTCCATGTTCAGCACGGTCGGCGTGGTGCCGTCCTCGCGCAGCGTGGAGACGTGGCAGAAGTTCGGGGCCGCGAGCAGCTCGCGGTCGCGGTCGTCGAGCGTGGCGCGGGGCATGGTGCTCCTCGGGTCGATCGCCTGCGGCCGTTGCTGGACCGCGAGTACCCGGGGCGGGAATCGAACCCGCACGGCCTTGCGGCCGGTGGCTTTTGAGGCCACTGCGTCTACCGTTCCGCCACCCGGGCGCGCCCGCCGGAGTCTACGTCGTCAGGCGCTCGGGGCCGCGCGGGTGGTGCCGTCGGCCAAGCGCTCGACCTCGATGTTCCAGGCCTGGGAGAACCCCTTCATCGCGAAGGCGATCAGCAGCACCTGCACCGGGACGATGATGAGCGTGATGGTGCCGAGCAGGTCGGCGCTCAGGGCCGGATCGGTGAAGCCCGTCTTGGAGCGGCTGAACCACTCCGGGCCCGAGACGGCGGCGAAGATGGCCATGATGATCGCCAGCGCGGCGGCCACGGGCAGCACGCCGCGGTTCCAGCGCAGGACGAAGAACGCCATCAGCAGGTAGAGCAGGATGTAGGCGACCTGGAGGATCTGCGCACCCGCGAGCGCGTCCCAGCCGCCGATGGTCACGATGGTGACCAGGACCGCGGAGGCCACCAGCGTGATGAACACGAGCAGCTTGGCGAGCTTGCTCGACGCCTTCTTGCGGTTGGGGTGCTCGATCTCGATCTCGTCGTCGGCCATGCTGGGCCGAACATACCGGCACCTGACCGATCGTGCCGCAGGCGGCGCTGCGGCATGATGGGCGCAGCCGCGCGGGCGTGGCGGAATCAGGTAGACGCGCCAGGTTTAGGTCCTGGTGGCCGAGAGGCCGTGGGGGTTCGATTCCCTCCGCCCGCATGCAGCGCCGGCGCCGCCTCGCCGGCCGCCGCCCGCGCACTTGGCCCTATGATCCGCCGCCGCGGGGGAATGAGTTAATGGCTATGCGCGCGGTCTCCAAAACCGTGAATCCGGGTTCGAATCCCGGTTCCCCCGCCTGGAGCCGCCTCAGGCGGGGCGACCGAGGACGGCGACTTCGGCCGCAAGCGGCAGGTCGCTGCCGTTCTCGGTCAGCCATGTCAGTACTCCGTCCGGTGGCAACGCCGGGCTGAACAAGAAGCCCTGCGCGACGTCGCAGCGCAACGCCGCCAGGTGGTCCCTGACCAGCGTGGTCTCGACGCCTTCCGCGATGACCTCGAGCGCGAGGTTCCGCGCGAGGTCGATCGTCGAGCGCACGATCGCGGTGTCGCTCTCGTTGCGGGCCATGTGCGTGACGAAGGAACGGTCGATCTTCACCGCGCTGACGGGCAGGCGACGCAGCAGCGCGAGCGACGAGTACCCCGTCCCGAAGTCGTCGATGGCCATCCGGATGCCCATGGCGTCCAGGCGGTTGAGCACCGCTTCGGCGCGATCGGGGTCGGCCATGAGGACGCTCTCGGTGATCTCGATCTCCAGCGCACTCGGCGGCGTGCCGTGGACGGCGAGGAGCTCGGCGATGGTCTCGGGAAGCTGTGCGTTGAGCAGGCTGCGTGGCGACAGGTTGACCGCGACGGTGAGCGGGAAGCCGGCCAGCAGCCACCGCTGGCGCTCGGCCAGCGAGCGGTCGATCATCATCAGCGTCGCCATCGTGATCAGGCCGGTCTGCTCGGCGATCGGGATGAACTCGCTCGGCGCGATGGGGCCGCGGCGCGGGCTCTGCCACCGCATCAGCGCCTCCATACCGACGGTGCGGCCGGTCGCCAGCGACACCTTGGGCTGGAAGTGCGGCCCGAGCGCGTCGAGTTGGAGGCCCTGCCGCAGCTCCGCGGCCAGGACGAGGCGGCGGGGGACCAGCACGTCGGTCTGTGCCGCGAAGAGCTCGAAGCTGGAGCCGCGCCGCTTGGCCTCGTACATGGCGATGTCGGCACGCTGGAGCAGGACGTCGACGGCTTGCCCATGGCCCGGGGAGCACGCGGCGCCGACCGAGGCGGAGATCTCGAGGCTCATCTCGCCGATCTGCATCGGCTCGCAGAGGGCGGCGTTGATGCGAGCGGCGACCTCGGCGCAGGTCACCGCATCGCCCCCGACGGGGACGAGCACCGCGAACTCGTCACCGCCGAGGCGCGCGATGGAGTCCTGCCCCCGGACGTTGGTCCGCAGCCGACGCGCCACTTCGCTCAGGAG
The DNA here is from genome assembly GCA_038207985.1 of Solirubrobacterales bacterium. Taxonomy (GTDB): domain Bacteria; phylum Actinomycetota; class Thermoleophilia; order Solirubrobacterales; family Solirubrobacteraceae; genus Paraconexibacter. The sequence continues at coordinate 13,818 of JBBQZE010000023.1, read as the reverse complement.
GAGATCGCCGTGGTGGTGGCCGAGCGTGTCGTTGACCTCCTTGAAGTGGTTGAGGTCCATGACCATCACGCCGACGGACCCGCCGTCGCGCTGGGCGGTCCGCAGCGCTTGGGCCACGCGGTCGACGAACAGCACGCGGTTCGGCAGCTCGGTCAGGGCGTCGTGGAGCGCCTGGTGCTCGCTGATGATCCCCTGGCGCTGACCCTGGACGACGGTGACGAGGGGCAAGACGAGCAGGGCCAGCAGGAGCACGCCGAAGCTTCCCGCGACGACGATGATCGGCGATACCGCCAGCAGCGCGCCCGCCGACGCGGCCTGGAAGATGAAGTCCTCCGCGAGATAGCGCCAGACGCTGGTCCGGTCCAGGAGGGCGAGGACCGTTGCCACCAGCCCCGAGTTGACGACGAAGAACACGATGCCGGCGACGACGATCCAGCCGAGGTCGCCGCTGGTGAAGGCGTCGGCGCCCGCCCGCGGCACCGGCGTGGTGGCGCCGAGCACGAGCGCGGCCGCGCCCAGCGACAGCGCGTACTGGCCGGCGTTGAAGGCGAGCTTGGCCGGGGCCTTGCGGGTGATGAGGTCGGCGCCGGTCGACGCCGCGGCTTGGAGGAGGACCGCGACCGGGCCGGCGGCGATGAGCAGCGCGAAGCCGAAGGTCGTCGAGGGTGTGATCTCGCCGTCGGCGCCCCGGCGGCGGACCTGGATCGGGAACAGCTCGCCGGCCAAGACCCCGCAGGCGATGAGCCAGACCCAGAGCGGCTGGTGCAGGAGCTCGTCCCCATACAGGACGGCGATGGACGTGATGGTCGCGGCGCCGGCCGCGATCACCGCGGCGATGTAGACGTAGGCGGGCCGCACCCGGTGCCCGAGCGTCAGGCGGCTGGCGCTGCGGCGGGGCACCATGACCGGACCAGGAGCAGCGCTCAGGCCGCACTGGTCGGCGTCGCGGCCGGAGCCGGCGGAAGTAGGAGGCGAGGTCGGCATGGCGGCTGGCGGTGACGCTTGAGCGGTCATCGGAACGGCGCGGGCCGAGCTTGAACTGCGACCCCCGGAGGTGGCACACCAGGAGGGGCGGGGGCACCGTGACGATGGCCCCCGCCCGACCTAGAACTCGCCGTCTTGCGTCAAGACCACTTGCGGCCGGCGCCCAGCGCTTCGAGCGTGACCGCCAGGCTGGCGATGACCGCAGCTGCGCGGTAGAGCTGTTGCTTCATGCGACGTCTCCTTGCCGATGGCAGGCCGACGTGGGAGGGAGGGTTTCCCCTAGCCCCACTTCGCCCCTGCGCCGATGGCCTCGACGACCACGACAAGCACGCTGACGACAGCGCCCGCTCGGTACAGCTTCGACTTCATAAAGTCTCCTTCGATGGGTGAATGGTTCGTCGCACCCATCGGATCCCGCTCCCCCCGGCATAACCGGTTGTGGACGGGTGTTGCTCAGCGGGGGAGCTGCTCCAGGGGCGGCGGGAGCGGGTGCAGCGCGCCGAAGCTGGTCTCGAGCACGAAGCGGTCCTCGGGCTCGCCGTCGATCGTCTCGGTGGGAACGGCGAAGCCCACAGTCGGCGCGAACTCGGGGCCCGGGAGGGCCGGCCAGCGCCGCCGGTCGCCGCGCCGGTCCTCGGACCAGAGCGCGTCGACGCGCTCGCCGAGCACGGGCCGCGCGGTCAGCCGCAGAAGGGCCTGACGGCCGCCCGTCGGCCACACCTCGAAGCGATCGACGGCGACGGGGCGCCGCAGCCACGACAAGCCCTTGGAGCCGCTGATCCGGTGGAGGAACCACGCCGCGCCGGCGATGATCAGCATGTCGCCGACGCTGAAGACGTTCGCCGCCGGCCAAGACGCCGGGATGGCGAACACGTCCCCGAGGGCCTGCAGGTGGGCTCCGCTGACCGCGGTGGAGTTCGCGAACTCGCCGGCCGGCTGCTCGATGCCCGCCGTGCGCAGTGCCGAGGGCAGCGCCGGCATGATCCCGCCGTTGGCGGCGATGGCGAGGAAGTTCGAAAGGCCCCCGACCGCCGCGACCGCCAGGCCGGGGATCGCCCGGTTGCGCCAGACGAACACGCCCGCGACGACGTAGGTGCCGACGTGGACGGCCTGGTGCTCGGGGCCGTTGCCGGCGGGCAGCAGCGAGATGATCACGATCTGCGCGCCGAGGGCGGCTCCGATGATCCACGTGCCGCTGAAGTGGACCTCGGAGAGCGCTGTCAGCCGCCCGCCCAGCAGCGGCACCGAGCACAGGACCAGCAGGAAGATCAACCCCAAGAGCACACGGTCAACATCGGCGCCACCCCGGGGAACTTGAGCCACCCGGGCGCGTCGCCCGGGGGGCGAACTCGCGCGGCGCGCGCCTAGTGGCGGAATGGAGCCCTCTCCGAGCACCGCCCACGCCGACGCCAGCCGCGCTTTCCTCGAGGAGGTGCTGCGGACCGGCCTCGGCCTCGTCGATCTCGTCGAGCACCTCGTCGAGGTGCTGCCTGACGACGCCTACCCCGGGGAGGACACCGGGGATGTCGTCCTGGAGATGCTGAGCGGCTCGATCGCGCCCGCTGTCGTGGCGGCCGGGCCCGCGGCGCTGCACAGCGCTGCCGCGCTGCTCGGCGCGGTGCGCGACCGGGCGCAGGCCGATCTCGAGCGGGCGATGGCCATCGCCGAGGCCCGCGAGGAGCCGACGTAGACTGGCGCCCGCCATGGCCGCCTCGGAGATCTACGCGCCCGACCTGCTGGCGGGCCGCGTCGCGCTCGTCACCGGCGGAGGGACGAACCTCGGCCGCGAAGCGGCGCGCGAGCTGCTCGCGGCGGGCGCGCAAGTCGTCATCGCCGGGCGTCGCGAGGAGGTCCTCGAGGAGGCCGTCGCCGACCTCGGGCCCGGCGCGAGCGCGGTGGCCGGCGACATCCGCGACGCCGCCGGCTGCGAGGCGATCGTGCGTGCCGTCATCGCGCGTCACGGACGCCTCGACGTCCTCGTCAACAACGCGGGCGGCCAGTACTACGTCCCCGCCGAGGCGATCTCCGACAAGGGCTGGGCCGCGGTGCAGCGGCTCAACGTCGGCGGGACCCTCGGGATGCTCGAGGCCGCGGCCGAGCACGGCTTCGGCCCGGAGGGCGGCGTCGCGATCGACGTCACCGTCTCACCCCACGGCGGGATGCCGGCGATGGCGCACACGGGCGCCGCCCGCGCGGCCGTCGAGGCGCTGGGCGCCGAGCTCGCCGCGCGCTGGGCGCCGCGCGGGATCGCCGTGACGTCGCTGGCGGTCGGGCGCTTCGACACCGCGTCGCTGCGCAAGTACCCCGACGTCGTGCAGCGCGGGCTGGCGTCCACGGTGCCGCTCGGGCGCCTCGGGTCGATGCGGGAGTTCGGGTGGACCGTCGTGCTGCTCGCCTCGCCGCTCGGCCGCGCCTTCTCCGGCACGACGGTCACGCTCGACGGCGGCGTCGACAACTGGCACGGCGCCTGGCCGCGCGAGGACGCGGCGGAGGCGGACGGCACGGTGCCGACCGAGGCCCGCGCGGCGCCGCCGGCCTGAGCGGCGACGCTCAGGCCGGCGGGGTGGCGAGCCGCGCGGCCATCTCCTGCGCCAGGGCGGCCAGGCCGCTGGCGGGGCGCACCATCACGGTGAGCTCGGTGATGCGTCCGTCGGCGTCCTCGCGGATGAGGTCGAGGCCCTGCAGCCGGCGGTCGCCGACGCGCGCCTCGAAGACGAGCGCGTGCGTGCCCTCGTCGCCGCGGAGCTCGTCGGTGTAGCGGAAGTCCTCGAAGACGGCGAACACCGTGCGCAGCAGGTATGAGACGGCGGCCACCCCCTCGTAGGGCTTGAACACCGCCGGGGAACGGAAGACCACATCGTCGTGGAGCAGCGCGGTGGCCGCGTCGATGTCCTGCGCCTCGACGGCGGCCCGGAAGGCGGAGGCGGGCATCGGCGAAGCGTACGCCGGAGCGCCGGGCGCGCGGCGCCCGGGTAGCGTCGCGGCGATGCACCTCCAGCACGTTGCCGTCGTCGTCGACGAGTACGACCCCGCGATCGCCTTCTTCGTCGACCTCCTCGGCTTCGAGCTGGTCGAGGACTCGCCCGCGACGACGAACGACGGGCGGGAGAAGCGGTGGGTCGTGGTGCGTCCTCCGGGGGCGCAGACCGGCCTCCTTCTCGCCCGCGCGGACGGCCCGCGGCAGGCCCGCGCCGTCGGCGACCAGTTCGCCGGCCGGGTCGGGCTCTTCCTCCGCGTCGACGACTTCGACGCCACGCTGGCCCGCATGCGTGCCGCGGACGTCGAGCTCGTCACGGAGCCGCGGACCGAGCCCTACGGTCGGGTCGTCGTCTTCGTCGACGTCGCCGGCAACCGCTGGGACCTGCTCGGCCCGGCCTGACGGGGCGCCTAGGGCTTCCCCGCCCGGGTGATCGCCGCGCGGACGGCGGCCAGGAACGCCTCGGGCTCCTCGAGGAACCCGAAGTGACCCGAGTGCTCGAGCACCGTCAGCTCGGCGCGTGGGATGCCCGCCGCGAGCTCCTCGTGGGCGGCGACGGGGCAGGTGCGGTCGTGGCGCCCGGCGATCAGCGCCACGGGATGGGCGACGACGCCGAGGCGGTCGCCCGCGCCGATCTCCCCGGCGAGCCCGAGCGCGGCGGCGCGCAGCACGCCGGGGGAGAAGCGGCCGGCGTCCATCCACGACAGCGCGGTCGCGACGCGCTCGTCGCGCGGGTCGGCGAAGTGGAACGGCAGCTGGTCGGCCATGATCGAGCGCACGTCCTCCTGCGTCCGCGCGTCGCGCTCGCGGTCCCACGACGCGGTCACCTGCTCGCGCAGCTCCACCGGCTCGAAGGCCGCGAGCTCGGCGTCGACCCGGGCCAGCCAGCCCTCGTGGGGGAGGCCGCCGGAGAGGACGGTCAGCGCCGGGCCGGCCGGGACCTCGACCGCGTGGCGCAGCGCGACGAAGGCGCCGAAGGAGTGGCCGAGGACTCCGTAGCGCCCGAGGTCGAGCGCGTCGGCGAGCGCGCCCACGTCGGCCGCCAGACGCTCGATCGTCACCGTGGCCGCCTCGGCGGCGGCCGAGCGACCTTGGCCGCGCTGGTCGACCAGCCACAGCGTGCACTCGTCGCCGAGTGGATCGAGCGCCGGGCCGAACTCGGTGTGGTCGAGGCCCGGGCCGCCGTGGAGGACCAGGAGCTCCAGCGGCCCCTCCCCGCGCCGCACGACGTGCAGTTCCGTGTCGCCCAAGTCCACCATGCGCCCGCCGGGCACCGCGAGATCGTCCATGCCGCCATCTCAGCACGCGACCTAGGATCCGCGCCATGGCCTCCTCACCGCCCACCGTCCTCGCCGGTCGCACCGCCGTCATCACCGGCGCCGGCTCCGGCATCGGCCGCGCGGTCGCCCAGCGCCTCGGCGCGCAGGGCTCGCCGGTCGCGCTGGTCGACTGGGACGAGGAAGGCCTGCGCGAGACGGCCTCGACCATCGCGGGCCCGGTGCTCACCCGCAAGCTCGACGTCCGCGACCGGCAGGGCCAGATGACCTGGGCCACCGAGGTCCGCGCCTGGGCCCCGGCGCCCGTCGGCCTGGTGCTCAACAACGCCGGCGTGACTGTGAGCCAGACCGCGGCGGCCGCCAGCCCGGAGGACGACGAGTGGGTCATGGACGTGAACTTCTGGGGCGTCGTGCACGGCACCCGCGCCTGGCTGCCGATCCTGCTCGAGCAGGGCGACGGGGTGATCGCGAACGTCTCGAGCGTCTTCGGCCTCATCGGCTTCCCGACCCAGACCGCCTACTGCGCCTCGAAGTTCGCCGTGCGCGGGTTCACGGAGTCGCTGCGCCACGAGCTGCGCGCCTCGCGCGTGCGCGCCGTGACCATCCACCCGGGCGGGGTGAAGACCCACATCGTCGACAACGCCCGCTTCCACGTCGACGACGAGGGCGGCACCGACCACGCGACGATGAGCGCCAACTTCGCGCGGCTCGCCAAGACCACGCCCGAGAAGGCGGCCGCCACGATCCAGAAGGGCATCGAGCGCGGCAAGGACCGCGTCCTGATCGGGGGCGACGCCGGCGTGCTGTCGCTGCTCACGCGCGTGGCCCCCGAGCGCTACTACGACGTGGTCGACCGCCTCGCGTCGGTCATGCGCCGCTGAGGCGGGGCCGCCGGTACTCGGGGTTCGGGTGGTCGAAGTCGTCGCCCGCATCCCACTGCTCGCGCTGGTTGCCGTGCGCGGGGAAGCCGCCGGCGCGCTTGAGCGCCGCGGCGAGGTGCATGAGGTTCCAGGCCATGAAGACCGTGTTGCGCTGGGTGAACTCGTTCATGGGGCCGCCCGAGCCGGGGTCGGCGTAGCTCGGGCCGGGACCGGCCTCGCCGAGCCAGCACGAGTCGGCCTGCGGCGGGATCGCGTAGCCCAGGTGCTGCAGCGAGTAGAGGACCTCCATCGCGCAGTGCTTCGCGCCGTCCTCGTTGCCGGTGACGATGCAGCCGCCGGCCCGGCCGTAGTACGTCCACTGTCCCTGCGCATTCAGCTGCGCCGAGTTGCCGTACAGGCGCTCGACGACCCGGTTGCACACGCTCGACTTCTGCCCGAGCCAGATGGGCGTGCCGACCACCAGGATGTCCGCCGCGAGCACCCGCTCGAACAGCGCCGGCCACGCGTCCGACTCGGCGCCGTGCTCGGTCATGTCGGGCTGGACGCCGACGGCGAGGTCGAGGTCGACCGCCCGCTCGACGTCGACCGTGACCCCGTGGGCGCGCATCACGCCCATGCCGACGTCCATCAGCGCCTGGGTGTTCGACGCCTGCGGCGACGGTTTGAGCGAGCAGTTGACCCACAGCGCGGTCAGGTCCGAGAAGTCCCAGGCGACATCCATGGGCCGACCCTACGTCGCCGAGGTGACGAGCGGGTGAACGCGTCGCGGATCGGGCGTACCCTCCGGGCATGCCCTCGCGGCTGCTCTTCCGATGCGAGCTCTGCGATGCCCTGCCCGACGGCGAGACGCACGTCTGGCTCGAGCGCCAGCTGCTCGACCTGCGCCACGGCGAGTACCTCGACATCGAGCCTGGCGACTGGCTGGTGTGGCACGGCCGCGGGCTCTACGGCGGGACGCGGTACGCCTGCGGCACCCACCGCGACGAGCTGAAGGCGCTGATCCGCCGGCAGTACGGCAGCTTGGGCGCCGCGCCGTGGGCGGAGGGCCCGCATCCGTGGCGCTTTCGGAAGGGCACCGAACGCGCGCGCCGCATCCTGCGCGGGCTGCCCGCCGACCGCGGCTGACGGTCGGCCTGCGACCGCGACTGGCTCAGCCCGCGGCGGCGGCGTCGTAGACCGCGGCGGCCGGAGCCGCGATCACGCGCTCGGCCATCTCCTGCTTGAGCACTTTGAGGCGGTCCTCTTGAACGCGTCGCGGGCGCCCGGGCCGGCGAACGCCGTCCGTACCGCCACCGCACGGCGTTCGCACGGCGCGTCGGGCGAGAGCAGGGGCAGCCCGCGCTGCAGCGCCTTGAACGCGTGCGCGACCCCGCTCGGGGAGCCGCCGCCGTGGTGGCGCAGGAGCTCGTCGAAGGTCAAGCGGACCGTCCGCCCCCGGTCGCCGACGGTGAGCGCCTCGACGAGCACGTCAGACCTTGCGGTACCGCGCGTCCGCCGCGGAGTACGCCGCGAAGCCGATCAGCCCGACGGCGACGAGCCCCAGGAGCCAGGGTCCGTAGGAGGCGTCGGCCAGCTTGCGCAGGGCGCCGTCGAGCCCGACCGCCTCCTTCGCGTCGTAGTCCACCGCCGCGCGTATGAGGCCGTAGCCCATGAGGGCGAACACCACGCCGCGCGCGACGTGGCCGAAGACCCCGAGCACGGTGAACCCGTGCTCGACCTCCTTGGTCATCTCCGCGGTCTTCGAGTCGTCCAGGAACCCGCGGGTCAGACCCTTATGGGCCTGGTAGAGCGCGACGCCGACGAGCACCACGCCCCCGATGCCGACGAGGAGCGGTCCGCCCGTCCAGTCCAAGATGCCGCCGGTCGCCTTCTTGGGGCCGCCCGACCCGCCGCCGCCGCCCGTCAGGAGCTTGATCGCGGTCACGCACAGGGCGGCGTAGGCGATCCCGCTGGCCAGGCCGGCGACGCGGTCCTTGGCGTCGTCCTGCTGCTCCCGTCCGTGGCCGAGCGCGGCGCGCACGATCCGCCACGTCGCGTAGCCGGCGAGCCCGATGGCCATCAGGACGAGGAGCGCCTTGCCGAACGGCTGGCCTGCGATCGTCTTCAGCGCGCCCTGCTGGTCGGTCGCCTTCCCGCCGGAGCCCAGCGCGAGCTTGAGCGCCAGGACGCCGACGATCGCGTAGACGACCCCGCGCGCCACAAGGCCCGCGCGCGCCAGCCACTCGAACTGCGGACTGCGGGCCGCCCGCTCGCCGTGGCGCTGCGCGTGGCGGGCCGTCGCGGCACCGGGCGTCTCGTCGCTGGCCATGGTGCACTCTCGCGCACCCGCGGCGCTCCCGCTCGTGGCGAGGGACGGCGATGACTCCACGCGGCGGTCGGCGTCATGCTCTGCACGATCACCGACGGCGCCGGCGAGGCGCAGGGGAGCAGGCCGTGCGGAAGTTGATCGTCACCGAGTTCGTGTCGCTGGACGGGGTCATGGAGGCACCCGGCGGGGAGGCGGGCTACGCCCACGCCGGCTGGGTCGCTGGCTTCTTCTCCGACGAGCTCGGGGCCTACAAGGAGGCCGAACAGCTCGACGCGGACGTCCTGCTCCTCGGCCGCAAGACGTACGAGAGCTTCTACGGGGCGTGGCCCGAGCGCGAAGGCGCCTTCGCCGACAAGATCAACTCGATGCCGAAGTACGTCGTTTCGACCACGCTCGGCTCGAGCCCGTGGCATGACACGACGGTCATCGCCGACGACGTCCTCGGCGAGGTCGCGAAGCTCAAGGACGGCGACGGCGGGCCGATCCTCGTGGCGGGCAGCCGCACGCTCGTCCACGCGCTGCTGGAGGCCGGGCTCGTCGACGAGCTCAACCTCCAGGTGTTCCCGGTGATCCTCGGCTCCGGCGCGCGGCTCTACCCCGAGGCCTCGGAGACGCGCCCGCTCGAGCTGAAGTCCTCCCAGGCACTCGAGGGCGGCGTCCTCGTGCAGACCTACGCGCGGGTCGCGTGATCGTCCGAGCGTGACCGCGCCCACGTTCTCGATGGCGCGGGCCGCCGCCCCCTGGCGCCCGCGCCCGCTGGCCCACGCCGCCCAGATCCCCACGCTGGCCGCCGTGCTCGCGCAGGGCGGGCCGGTGTCGGCGCCGGCCGACCCTGCCGCCCTCGTCGACGCTGCGATCCACCACGGCGTCGCCGGGTACCTGCTCCGGGCCACGAACGACGACCGCGTCGCGCTCCCGGAGGCCGCGACGCGCCGGCTCCGAGCGGTCGATCTCACGAGCACGGTGCACGCGCGGCTCCTGCGGAGCGAGCTCGACCCGGCCGCGGCCGCGCTCGCATCGGCGTCCGGTGTCGCCCCCGTCCTGCTCAAGGGGCCGGCGGTCGCCGACCGCTTTCACGCCGACCCGCGGTTGCGGCCGTTCTCCGACCTCGATTTCCTTGTCCCGCGCGATGCACTCGGGGCGGCGGTCGCGGCGCTCGAGCGCCTCGGCTACCGCCGCGTGGACGGGCCGTGGAAGGGCTACGCGGAGCGCCATGGCCATGAGGTCGCGCTCGCCCGGACGCTCGGCGCGCGGAACCTCTTCGTGGAGGTGCACTGGCGCTTGAGCGACGATCCGGTGGCCATGGGCCTCAGCCGTGCGCTGCTCGAAGGAGGCGCGGCGGGGTCACCGGCCGCCTTGGCGGCCGCGCCGCTGCAGCTGGTGGTGCTCGCGGTGCACCTCCTGCACGAGCCCGAGAAGCGCTTGGTGTGGATCAACGACATGGCGGTCGTCGGTCGCGCGCTGGACGATCCCGCCTGGGCCGAGGCGTTCGCTGCAGCCGAGCGCCTGGGTCTCGCATGGGTCCTGCACCGCGCGCTGGACCATGTGCGACGCCATCTGGGCTTCGAGCGCGCGCGGCCGGCGGCGCCCGGCCCCCCGCCGCGGTGGGGTCCGTTGCGGGCGGGGGAGTCGCTGGGCGGCTGGATCGGCTTCCAGGCGGGGCGGGTCGGCGGTGAGGGGTGGCGCCGCAGCGACGGCTACGTGCGCTCCGCCGCGCGGGCGCGGGCACGGGCACTGCGGGGGCGACCGCGATGAGCGGGGCCGGGACGCGGCGATGGCGCCGGACCGCGCCGATAGCATCGCCCGCGTGACCGAGCGCTACCGGATCAACGCCCCGCCCGTCGCCCTGGAGACGGTCGATGAGGAGACGATCATCGTCAACCTCGAGAGCGGCTGCTACTACGACCTGAACGCGACGGGCGGCCACATCCTCGCGCTGCTCGTCGCGGGGCGACCCGTCGAGGAGATCACCGCCGCGGTGGCGCTGCGCTGGCGCGTCGCCGAGGAGGACGTCGCCTCCGCCGTGGGCCGGCTGGTCGACGAGCTCGTGGCCGAGCAGGTCGTCGCGGTCGCCGGTGATGGCTCGGAGCCGGCGCCGCCGCCCTCGGGCGACGCCCCGGCTGGGCCCTACCAGGTGCCGCGGCTCGGCAAGTACACCGACATGCAGGAGCTCCTGCTGCTCGATCCGGTCCACGAGGTGGACGCCTCGGGCTGGCCGGGCCGAGCTTGACCCTCCCGCCCGGCCGGGATGCGTTCGTCGCGTCCCTGGAGCGGGCCTGGGAGGTTGCGGCCGCCGCGGCCGGCTCCGTGGAGGACCGGGACTTCGAGCTCGCCGGGCTACGGCTGCGGCTGCGGTTCGCGGGCACAGCGATGGTCGCGCCGCTGACGGCGGCGATCGCGCACGCGGCGCGCGCCACTGGCGGGTCCCCCGCGCTGACCGTCCTGGTCTTCGACAGCGAATCCACGGGGTCGGCGATGCCCCCGCCGCCGTGGCCGCGCGACGCCTTCGGCCCGCACGGCTGCATCGACGGGTGGTTCGACGACGAGCTGCAGGCGACCTACCACTGGGGCTCGGGCTCGCTCAGCGTCCTGCTGCCAACAGAGGGCCGTGCCGTGTTCTGGTCGCGCAGCGCGAGCCGGTTCCCCTCGTTCGAGCGCGCCGCCCCCCTGCGCACGATGCTGCACGGCTGGACCGCGTCCCGCGGACTGCAGCTCACGCACGCCGCCGCGGTCGCCGGCCCCGCGGGCTGCGTGCTGCTCGCGGGGCCATCGGGTGCGGGGAAGTCCAGCACGGCGCTGGCGTGTCTCGGCTCGAAGCTCGGCCACCTCTCCGACGACTTCTGCCTCGTCGAGGCCGGTGAGCCGGCCGTCGCCCACGCTCTTTACAGCTCGGTGAAGGCCTTCCCGGACACGCTTGCCCGCCTCGGGCTGCCGGGGGCGATGGTCGACGAGCCCGTTCGAGAGGACGGCGACAAGGCGGTCGTGTTCCTCCACCGCCACCGGCCGGAGGCGCTCGTCGCGAGCGCGCCCGTGCGCGCCGTCGTGGTCCCGCGCATCGCTGCGGGCCGGGACTCCCGCGTGGTGCCCGCCACGCCCGGGGAGGCGCTCGCGGCCCTCGCGGCCAGCACGATGCTGCAGCTCCCGGGCCAGGGAGCCGACGCGCTGCGCGGCCTCTCCCGCGTCGTTCGCGGCGTCGCCTGCCACGGCTTCGAGGTGGGGTCTGACCCCGGCCAGGTCCCCGTGCAGCTCGGGCGGCTCGTGGCGTGAGCGAGCGCACCGCGCTGGTGACCCTCGCGGTCGGACGGTCCTTCGCGGAGCGCTGGCACGCGCGCTGCGCGCCGAACTGGCAGGCCTACGCCGACCGGCACGGCTATGACGTCGTCTGCCTCGAGGAGCCGCTGGACCGATCGCCGCGCGCCGCCGCCCGGTCGCCCGCCTGGCAGAAGTGCCTCGTGCTCGGGCAGCCGTTCGCCCAGGACTACGACCGCGTGGTGTGGGTCGACGCCGACGTCCTGTTCAACCCGGCGGCACCCGCGATCACCGCGGGGGTCCCGGTCGACCGTGTCGGCGCCGTGGACGAGTACGCCGCGCCGTCGCGTGCCGAGCACCAGCGCGTCCTCGCGAAGCTCTACGAGCACTGGGACGCCGTCGGCGAGCCGTTCGTCCGCAACGTCACGGCGCGGGACTACTACGCGGTTTGGGGGCTCGAGCCCCGCTTCGACGAGGTCGTCCAGACCGGCGTCATGGTCCTTTCGCCCCCGCATCACCGCGAGCTCCTCGAGGAGGTGCACGCCCGGTGCGACGACCGCGGGCCAGGACTGAACTACGAGATGCGGCCGCTCTCGTGGCACCTGCTGGACGCGGGCGTGGTGCACTGGATCGATCCCCGCTTCAACTCCCTGTGGGGGTGTTACAAGGCGCTGCACCACCCGTTCCTGCTCAACCATCCGGCGCACCCGGACCTCGCCGACGCCGTCACCCGCGCGCTGCATGACGTGCACGCGCTGCACTTCGCCGGCAGCGTGCCCGACATGGCGCAGGCCCGCGACGAGCCGCCCCGGGCCCGGCCGGCTCGCCCGCCGGGCCCGCCGCCCGCCGGTCGCACGCGGGCACCGGTCGCGCTCGCGGTCTTCGCCCGCCCCGACCTCACCGCGCTCGTCCTGGACGCCGTTCGCGCCGCCCGGCCCTCCTCGGTCCTCGTGTTCGCCGACGCCCCGCGGGCCGGCGTGGAAGGGGAGGCGGAGCGCTGCGCGGAGGTTCGCGCCGTCGTGGAGTCGGCGGACCTCGGCTGCGAGGTGCGGGCGGAGTGGGCCGAGGAGCACCTCGGCGTCAGCCGTCGCGTCTGCAGCGGCCTGGACTGGGTCTTCGCCCAAGCCGAGGAGGCGATCCTCCTCGAGGACGACTGCCTGCCCGACGCCACGTTCTTCCCCTTCTGCGACGAGCTGCTCGAGCGCCATCGCGACGACCAGCGCGTGATGGCGATCTCCGGTGGGGACTTCCGCTATCGGGAGGGCCCGGCGAAGGCGAGCTACCGCTTCTCGAGATACCCGCTGATCTGGGGGTGGGCGACGTGGCGCCGGGCCTGGACGCTCCACGACCCGTCGCTCGCGGCCTGGCCCGGGCTGCGCGACGGCGGCTGGCCTGCGCAGACCTTCCCGGATCCCCACGCCGCGGCCTACTGGATGCACCTCTTCGAGCAGGCGTACCGCGGCGACGCCACCTGGGACTACGGCTGGCTGCTCACGTGCCTGCGACACGGCGGCCTGGCGGCCCACCCGACGAGCAACCTCGTGAGCAACCTCGGCTTCCGCGACGACGCCACGACCACGTCGATCGCCGACAGTCACCGGAGCCCCTTCGCAGCGGTCCCCACCGCCCGGCTCGGCTTCCCGCTGCGCCATCCCGAACGAGTCGAGGCCGACGAGGACGATGACGCCTTCCTCGAGGACGTCATGTTCAGCGGCAACCTGCGGCGGGCCTTCGCCCGGCTGCGCCGCCTCGGTCGGGCGCGCGAGGCGGGAGGCGCGTGACCCCGTCGGTGCTCCACGTCATGCCCGCGCTGGGCCGCGGTGGCCCGGGACGGGCGCTGCTCACGCTCGCCGCCGCCGTCGGGGGCGTCCGTCACCGCGTCGCGGTGCTGCGGCCGGTCGAGAGCACGATGCGCGATCGCCTCGCTGCGGCGGGGCTCGAGCTTCTCGACGCGCCGGGACCCCAGGCGCTCGCGGCGGCCATGGGCGCTGCGGACGTCGTGCACCTGCACTTCTGGAACAGCCCGGAGCTGCACGAGCTCCTCCACCGCCCGTGGCCGGCGACCCGGCTGCTGACCTGGTGCCACGTCCATGGCGGGACCGTGCCGCAGGTCCTGCCACGGCGCGTGTGCGACGTGAGCGA